>JBFIPU010000007.1:0-62436 GCA_041609995.1 Acidimicrobiia bacterium | reverse complement strand
TTCCCAGCGGTTTTCTGTATCACCCATAGCCGACGGACCGCTTTGCTCGCGTCCAAGGACTATCGGCGCAAGGGACCAGGTTGTTTAGGGCTAGTTATCCGCGACCGCGCCCCAGATGGCGGGTCGGGAGACCGGCGATATATGAACAACAATCGGGGCCCGGGAACAACCCGAGGCCCCGATGTCTGAGTTAACTTCAGGTCAACGTTTCGACTTGCCCTTGGCGAAATCGTTGTTGGAACTCTTGGCCCTCGACTGCAGCACGAAGATGCCCTCGTCGCTGCTGGTCACGATCACCTTGCCGTCGCCGAAGTAGGGGTAGTTGCCCCACGTCCCGGCGAAGATCGGATCGTCATTAGCCGGGAAGACGTCGAAGAATCCTCGATCCTTGAGACGACCCTGGTCGGCCTTCCATCCGTCATAGATCCACAGACCTGAGGTGTAGTTGGATTGATACAACAAACCCTCGTGTACGAAGATATTGTGATCGATGGCTGTGTTGCCATCCATGTGGACACCGATGAGCTGGGCGTCATCCAGGTCGGTCATGTCCCAGATATACGTCGACAGCTCCTCATTGCCGAGGCTGTACTCGTCCAGCTCATCTCCCAGGAAGAAGAACGAGTGGTCCTCGCTCAACCAGCCCTGATGGGTGTAGTAGTTAGGGATCCCCGTTTCCTCGTTGCAACAGAACGGCACATCGAGATAAACCAATCTGGAAAGCACCACCGGGGCCTTAGCATCCGTGGCGTCATAAATTGTCAACGTGTCCTCGTTGGACCCCAGGCAGATCTCCGAGCCCTGATAATCGGGATCCGGCCCGTGATAGATCACACACTGCATGTCGTGCGTGTACCCGTCCTCGATCATGCATCCGAGGAACGTCGGGTCGAACGGATCGGATGCGACATCGTAGATGAGGGCTCCGCCGGTGCCGTTGAAGACTGGATCACCGGTATCCACGGCACACTCACTGAGTCCGATGTACGAGCCGACCACGTACAGCCGCCCGCTGTCGGTGTTAAGCGTCAGGTTGTGCGAATTGGTCATGTCGGTGATACGGTTGGCCTCCTCGATGTCGATCGGGCCGGTCGCCCCGCGGAATTGCGTCATATCGACGATCTGGACCCCGGCGCCGCCAAATGTGCCAAAATCGACGGCCTCGCTGCCGATGTACGCGGTGTTCTCGTAGACGCGAATGTCACCCCACAGGTTGAAGAAATCGCCCGGAACCGCCGACTCGAGCGTCCCCAGGTACACGGGGTTGTAGCCATCGGTCACGTCCATGAAGACGGTGCCGTCGATGGAACCCACAATCGCGACCTGCATGCCGGTTTCGGAGTCTTCCCAACCCCAGACGTCATTCAAGAGTGTCGAACCGGTCGCCGGCAACGGTGTGAACGAAGCCAGGTCCACTTTGTGACAGGGGAAGATGTCGGCCATGCCGTCTTCGCATCGGATGTTTGACAATGGTTCGAGATGCACACCACCTGGACTGATGTCCACCGGATGCTGGATCGCCAGCCTCCCTTTGAGAGCCTGTGCCTCGTCCCCGTTCGGATCGTGGGCAGAAGCCGTGACCGGCATTCCCACCAACAGCCCTGCTACCAGCATCAAGCTGAGCAGGACAGAGATTCTCCTCTTCATGGCTCCTCCTTTGCCCTCGATGAACCGAGGTCGAATCTACCACTTTGAGTGGTCGCCTGCAGGAGGCACAGAACGATCTGGACAAACACCGCCCAATCGAGAAACTGGGTCCTCACCTCAGATCCGATTGCAGATCGAGGGGTCAACCGGCGTGCCGCCCCGCTCCCCGGTGTGTGCAGAGGACTATTCGTTAAGGACTATTCGTTAGAAACAGGAGTGCACTCGGCGACTGCGTCGGCGAATGCGACGCCGCCGAACGTGACCCGCTCGTAGATGACGACGGCTTGGATCTCTTCGTCAGTGAGTGTGCCGCCGTAGCCGGCCATCACGCCGAATCCGCCGGCGTTCTTGAGCGCGCCGTTGGCCCCTCCGTAGGTGGGACCGATCTCGTCGATCCAGCCCCGGGTGCCGAGTCGGACCCAATCGACGTGCGCCTCACAGGCCGGGAACGTGGCCAGGACAACACCACCGGCCATGGCCGGACCGGCGCCGCCTTCTCCCCCGGCGCCGTGGCACGTGGTGCAGGCGGGGGCGGCTGCCTCGGTATATAGTGCCGCCCCTACTTTGAGCGGGTTGCCGCCGAGGGACCCGAACTCAGACCCATCGCAGTTGGCCGGCACTCCGGTGACCGGATCCACCGCCAGCGCACCGGCGTTTCCACAGATCGGCCCCGATGCAAACGCGGCCGCATACCACAATGCAACGATGGGCACGACGACGAACGTCGTGAGCAACCAGCGAGGCAACCCGGCCCGCTCGGCCTGGCGGATGCCCGCCCCCACCAGCAGCTCCTCCGGCTCCTCTTCGGGTTCTTCATCCGGCTCCTCTTCTACCGCCTCTGCCCGGGGAGGAGGCGGGGCGGCCGCAGCCACCACCTGGGCGTCGACCGTCGCTTCTGCGACGGGGGCGGCAGCAGGAGCAGCAGCCGGGGCGGCGGCAGCAGCGGGAGCAGGGGCGGCACCGGCGGCCACCTCTTCCCCCGACCACTCCGCCAGGATTTCCTCGAATGTGCGGCCGTCCGCTTTCGCGCGGGCATGGATCGACCTGGTGACCATGTCGGGCGTCGACTTGATCGCCTCGGCCACGCGCTGGATGATGTCGTCCATGCCTACCTCAGTGTGGACAGATAGGAGACGAGATCGCTGATCTCGTCTGCGGTCAGATAATCGTACGCCGGCATCGTCGTCCACCCGTGCCGTTGAGATGCGTCGGTGATCACGGTCTCCAGCTCATCGGAGCCGAGCCGGGTTCCCACCGAGGAAAGGTCGGGTCCGAGGCGTTGGTGGCCGGTGAGGTCGAACGGCGTCAGAGCGATGTCGGCGGCTCCGACCACGGGGCCGAGCCCGACGTCGGTGACGATGGCGCGTACCTGCTGGGTGTGGCACTGCACACAGCCCTCGTTGCGATACAGCACCCAGCCGTCATGGACATCGACCGCTGCCACGCCGAGCTCCGCCAATGCATCTGCCGCCTGCGGCGAGGAGGCACCGGCAGCGAAGGCATCGAGATTTCCATACGTGATCGCCCGCAGCGACGGGTCTGCCTGACCGGACTCGACGGCGGGAAAGACCACCACCGTCATGACCATGACAACGAACAGCACGATGATGCCGAACAGCATTCTCCCCAATCCGATGGTGCTAGGCATCGTTGGCCTCCGTTGCGACCTCGATGGAAGGCTCTGGCGACAGCTCGACCGGTTCGATCAATTCGTCGTTCCACCTGGTCCACGTCAGGTAGGCGAAGGCGGCTCCGGCCACGATCGGGATCCACAGGACCCAGCGCACCACGTCGAAGCCGACCTGCTGGACGATGGTGTTCGAAAACCCGGGTCCGGCATTGGTGAAGTCCTGTGAGTTGGGACCGGACAGCCAGGTGAGCCCGGTGGCCAGCCCGTTGATCCATATAACCAGTACGAGACCGAACACCGCTCCGATGAGCCCCCGCAGCGGCCACGACACGGCCCGATCGCCGGCCGCTTCGACCCTGAGGGCAAGGAAGGCAAACGTCGCAACTCCGGCAACGACCAGCATCGGGCCGGCCTCTACCCACGGCGTGAACTGGACCACGGCCGAGGAGGACCGCACCCCCAGCCCCATCAGGTGAATGCTGAGCAGCGCAAGTGACGCAAGGGAGGCAACCGACAATGTGAGAACCGACGACCCGGTGATGTCGGGCCACCGGCCCTGCAGGGTGAGGCCGAGGTTGCCCAATACGGCCGCCACCGGCACGAGGGTGGCGATGGCAAACAAGGCCCCGATGGTGTCGAGCCAGGCGGGGGCTGGACCATAGGTCATCAGCGCCGGTCCGATCCAGCCGAAGACTCCGAACAGGGTCCAGAACGATATGGCTGACAGCTTCGCCGAGTAGAGGGCGTTGCCGGCGGCCCGCGGAATCAAGAAGTACAGCGTCCCGACCGCCCCCCCGATGATCAGGGTCCACACCGATGCCTGCCCCACCCGAAGGCTCAGAGCGTGGGCGAGGCCGTCAAAGGGCAGATTGGCGAGCAGCAGGCCCAGCGCTCCGAAGACGAACGACGCCGCGTAGAACCAAATTGAGATGAAGGCGCGACGGTTGCGGGTGGTCTCGACAACCACGCCCGTGCCCAACACGAGCCCGGCGATGATGAGGGCGTCGGCATAGATCGGGAACTCGAGTTGGGCGCCGGGGGCCGATTCGAGCAACAGTACGGCCACGATTCCGATGAGCGTTCCGACCGCAACGGCGAGCACCGATACATGTGCGAGCGGTGCGAGGCGCAGAGGGCCGACCAGGCGCGGCACGACGTAGTAGGCGGCCCCGAGGGCAGCGACGACCGCCCAGCCAAAGGTGAGTGATCCCCATGCCGCCGGCTGCAGTCGGCCGAACGAGACGCCCGCAACGTTCAACAGATCCGGAGCACTGAGCCGGAGCGCCTGGAGTAGGAGGGCTGCCAGGCCGGCAACGAGGAACAACCCACCGACTCGAAACGCGAGCTTGGCTGGGCCATCGTTGAAGACCACCGTCGGCTCGCCCGGCTGCTCATCCGCCATCCCCGACTCCATCGACTCGCCCGTCTCGACGGTCACGCACGCTCCCGACTGTGTGGCTGTCGTCTGGTTGTGCTCGAATCCACTTGGCTCATTCGTCCGTTTTGCTCACTTGTCCGCTGCGATGTGCCGTCCAATGCGCTCATGTCGCCGCGCTCGCTGCCGGTTCGCCATCTCACTTATTGTCTCATGCGACGGGTGCCACCTGACACCTGTCGTCGCCCCACTGGTCGTCGTCCCGCCGGCCCATCCGGCGTGCGGGAGGTGCCGGCGACCCAACCGTCGGCAGCCGGCCTGAGGGCCAGGCAACCGACGTTGACGGCGGGGCCGCCACACCCGCCGAACTGGCCGATCAACGATCCAGCACGGCGCGAGCGGAGCTTAGTTAGGTGCAACGGAGCCCCTGTTGCGGCCGCAGGCGGCCGAGTTCGCCTTTCGCGTTCCCGGTTACCAGTCACCCCCGGGGCCGCCGTAATATGAACGCAAGATCCAGCCCGGAGCTCCATGCCGCAACGTCGAAAAAACCTCATAGGGATCACGGCCATTGCGGTCGGTTTGATCACCGTTTTCGTCGGCGTCATGATCGCCCACTGGACCCGCCTGCCCGAGTTCGATGAGTTCGGCCGGCGGATCGGCTGGCCCTTCATCCCGCGCGGTTGGGTCTATTACACGATCGGACAGTTGATCGCCGTCGGCGGCAGTCAGATTGCGGTCGTCGGCGCGTTCTGGGCCTGGATTTACGACAAGCCGATGACCTGGGCGCGTGCCTCGTTCGCGGCGATGTTGGCCTGGTACCAGCTGATCCTCTACTTCGGGATCATCCCATCCGAATGGTTGAACCTGGCCCAGGGACCGCTGGCGTGGACGTCGCGTCCGGCTTTCACCGTTCCCGCCTGGCTCGTGCTCAACAACGAGGTCACCATCAGCTTCCGCGTGCTGAAAGACCTGATCTCCGCCGGGTACTACACGAACGCCACGATCGCCTTGATTTACGGCGCCTACAAGGTCCAGGAGATGTACAAGGCCTCCAAGACCGCCACCAAGCCCGTCGCGGTGTCCGACTACGGACGCCCCCTGCAGGTTGGAGCCGGCAATGGCCGGTGAGGCCTGGGTGGAGACCCCTCCGTTTCGAGACGACTACCAGCTCATGGAGGTCGATCCCGCCTGGGTCCAGGGCAACGTCAGGCCCAAGCAGTTCCTCCACATCAACCAGGCCGAGTGCATCCTGTGTGAGGGGTGCGTCGACATCTGCCCGTGGAAGTGCATCCACTACCTCTCGGTCGACGTGATCGACGAAGCGATCAACGTCGCCCATCCTGGTGACGACGGGATTTATCCGGAGGAGGACAACACGCAGTGGGGCGTGTTCGTGGTCGACGAGGACGAATGCACCCGGTGCGCGCTGTGCATCGATCGATGCCCGACCAATGTCATCACGCTCGGCAAGTTCGAGGGCTCGCTGGCGGCCCAGGCCGAAGATCTGGGTTTGGCGGACCGGCCGTGGGAGGTCGACAATGGGGACAGAGATTTCAAGAACGGATATACGTACGGGATCCGCTGGTAGAAGGGAGCCAATCGAACGTGGCCGGAGATGAAAACGTAGGCCTGCTGGACCGGGTCCGCGAATCGGTGACAACTGCGCCGAAAAAGATCCGCCAAAGCCAGTTCTGGGAGAGCGTGTTTCGCCCAGGATCTCCGTTCCGCGCCGGGTACACCGACAGCCCCCGCGGGCGGTCGTACGTGATCATGAACAACGTGCTCTATCACCTCCATCCGGTCAAGGTGAAGCGCCACGGCGTGCGCCTGTCCTACACCCTGTGTCTCGGCGGCCTGTCGTTCTTCCTCTTCATCGTGCTGACGATCACGGGCATCTTCCTGATGTTCTATTACACGCCGTCGGAGGAACGCGCTTACGCCGACATCGAAGCGCTCGCCACGTCGGTCACGTTCGGAACCCTGATGCGCAACATCCACCGGTGGGGAGCCCACCTCATGGTGCTGACCGTGTTCCTCCACATGGCGCGCGTCTTCTACCACGGCGCCTACAAACCGCCCCGGGAATTCAACTGGGTCATCGGGGTGGTATTGCTGTTGTTGACATTGCTGCTGTCCTTCACCGGCTACCTCTTGCCCTGGGACCAGCTTGCCCTGTGGGCCATCACGGTGGGATCGAACATGGGCGCGTTCGCGCCCGTGATCGGCAACCAGGTTTCCTACGTGCTGCTGGCAGGCGTGCAGATCTCCGGGGCGACGCTCCTGCGCTTCTACGTGGGGCACGTGCTGTTCCTGCCGTTCATCATCGTGATCTTCATGGCGGTCCACTTCTGGAGGGTGCGCAAGGACGGCGGCATCTCGGGGCCGCTCTAAGGCGAGGCGAACATGGAAGAACTCATAGCTCAGGCGGCGGCGGCAACCGGATACCCGGCCACCATGGTCGAACGCTCGGCCCAGGCCCGGGCCAAGGCCGACGGCACGTCGGTCGAGGCCGTCCTTGCCCAATGGGCCGGAGTTGAAGTACCGGCCGGCGCTCCCGCCGCCCCCGCCGCCCCGGCCGCCCCCGCCGCTCCCGCCGCTGGTGCCGCCCCGGCAGCTTCTGCGATGTCCCTCGATGACCTCGCCGCAGCCGCAGCCGAGAAGTCGGGCATGCCCGCCAAGCTGCTCATGCGCTCGGCCGAGGCCAAAGCCAAGGCGCAAGGAGTCGGGGTCGAGGTCGTGCTCGCCGACATGGCCGGAGTGCCGGTCCCGACCGCGGCTCCCGCGGCAGGCGCTCCCGCCGCCGCCCCGGCCGCGGCACCCGCGGCAGCTGCTGCCCCGGCCATGGCGCCCGCTCCGGAGGGAGTTCGGACCCAGCGGCTCCTCACGGTCGTCAAGTCCAAGGCCATCCAGCAGGTCAAGTCTGAGCCGGTCGACAAGGTCAACACCTGGCCCCACCTGGTAGCCGCGGAATTCGTGGCCCTGATGGGAATGACGGCCTTTCTTCTCGTGCTGTCGGTCATCATCAACGCCCCGCTGCTCGAGGCCGCCAACTTCAATCTGACGCCGAACCCGTCGAAGGCGCCCTGGTACTTTCTCGGGTTGCAAGAACTGCTGTCCTACTTCGACCCGCAGATCGCCGGGGTGTTGATCCCGGGGCTGATCGGCCTGGTCGGCCTGGCGGCCATCCCGTACATCGATCGCAATCCGGCTACCCGGCCATCGGAACGGAAGTTCGCCATCATGATGTTCACGTTCTTTCTGATGGGGGCGGCCACCCTCGGCATCATCGGCTCGTTCTTCCGGGGCCCGGGTTTCAACTTCACCTACCCCTGGACCGACGGGGTCTTCTTCGACGACTTATTGGACTGGTTGGAATGACAAACGGACAACTCATCGCACTGGCCATTTCTCTCATTGCTCTCGTGGGCGCCATCGGCGTCTTCTCGCTGGCGTTCCGGCGCGAACGGCAGCAGGCCGCCGTCGGCACATTCGACCGCCGCGCCAAAGAGGCGAGCCGCCGCCGTACCGAAGTGCGCCAGGTCGAGGCCGAGAGCCGGGTGGCGACCGTGACCGATGTGGAACCCGCCCCCGAGGACGAACCCCCGGAGCCGGCGGAGCCTCCGGTGATCAAGATCACCGAGAGCGAGTTCGGCGAGAGCCGCCGGCGGTTCCTCAACCGTGCCATTGGCGCCTCGTTCGGACTGTACATCGCCGCCTTCATCGGCACCTCCCTGGCGTTTGCCTGGCCCAAGCTGTCGGGTGGCTTTGGATCGGTGATCGACGCCGGCGACCTGGAGGACATCAGGGAGCTGACCTCGACACCGGAGGGGCGGATCCAGCCCTTGTACATCGCCGAAGCCCAGTCCTACGTGATGCCGTTCGACGAGTCGTCGGCGACCGGCACATCGTTCGAAGGCATTCCCGTGATCGCCGGAGGGTTCACCGCCATCTGGCAGAAATGCGTGCACCTGGGATGCCGGGTTCCTTGGTGTGCCTCGTCGCAGGGTTTTGAATGCCCGTGCCACGGGTCCAAGTACAACGCCCATGGCGAGTACTTCGCCGGTCCGGCACCACGCAACCTCGACCGTTTCCAGGTGGCCGTCGAGAACAACCGCCTGCTGATCAACACCGGCATTGTCGAACAAACCGCCAAGGCCGACAAGTTCACGATCCTCTATCCCCAGGGACCCAGCTGCTGATGTCGTTCGGGCCCGTTGCCGTCGCCGTAGCAGTAACCGTTCTCGCGATCGGGTTGATCATGCTCGCCAACTCGGGCCGCGCCCCCCGAGCAGGGGAAATCGCCCCCAACCTGGCGCCACCCGCCACCAACGACGAAATGGAGAGCAAACGTCTCAACAAGACGCTCACCTGGGCCCTGGCCGTGAGCGCGTTCATGGCGGTGGGCATCCCGGTCTATTTCGCCACCGAGCTGGGGCGACAGGCCGCCTTCGAAGAAAAGTTCCATGAGGAATCGGTCGAACGAGGCCACGAGCTGTTCGTGGCAGACGGCGCCACCGGCCACGGATTCGGCTGCGCCGGCTGCCACGGCGTAGACGGCGTGGGCGGCGCCGCCACCTTCAACGAATCAACAACGGGCGTGACCGTGTCGTGGGCGGCACCGGCTCTCAACGACATCTTCTATCGGTACTCCCGCGAAGAGATCCGGTACTGGCTGGTGTACGGCCGACCCGGCACGCCGATGCCGGCCTGGGGTGTCGAGGTCGGCGGACCTGCCAACGAGCAAGAGCTGGACGACCTCCTCAACTACCTGGAGAGCATCCAGATCTCTCAGGCCGAGGCCATCGCCCAGACAGATGGAAAGGTCGAGGCCGAACTGGACAGGGTCAAGAACGCCAACGACATCTACGTGCGGTTCATCGAGGACCAGCAGATGACCATCGCCGAAATCGAAGATGCCCCGGCCGTGGCCGCGATCCTTCGCAACCTGGTACAGGTGCCAGACGAGGACCAGGGGATCGCCCCGGGTGAGCTGCGCCGCCTGGTGGCAGAAGCCCCCAACGGCCTCGACACGGACCAGGACGGATTGTCCGACGACGACGAGCTCAAGATCAACCGTCTCCTCGACGACGCCGCCGACCGGCTCGGGCGCGACACGATCGGCACCACCGCCATCCGGGTCACACTGGATCCCGAAGACCCCTTCAGCGAACTGAACGAACTGGGCGAACCGACCCGCGACCTGCAGTTGGTTCGGCAGATCATCGCAGCGTTGGCAGCCGATCTCGGCGCCGTGGCCCCCGTCGCCGCCAACCAGGAACCGATCCTGGCCGGCGCGCAAGCAGGTCTCAACGCCCTCGTCGCCAGCCAGGCGACCGCCCGCTACGACGTCGACTTCGATGCGCTGGCCGAGCGCGCCTTCGGGGGCGATGTGGCTACCGCCGAGAGGGCGTACGGGCTGTATTCGGCCTATTGTGCCCGGTGCCACACCTCGGGATGGTCAGCGGGTGTGCCGTTCACGGTTGAGCCCGGCGCCGGCGGTTTCGGCCCTTCATTGCGGGACGGCCGCACCATCGTCCAGTTCCCGGACCGCGACAGCCACGTCAACTTCATCGTCAACGGCTCGGACAACGGCATCGGATACGGAACCAACGGGATCGGGCGCGGGTGGATGCCAGGGTTCGGCGCAGTGCTCAGCGCAGAAGACATCGACTTGATCGTCGAATACGAACGGAGTCTCTAGATGATCGACATCACACTCCCCGAAAGCCTCCTCTTCCGGGGCCTGTTCGTATCCATCGGTTCGATCCTCGTGTTCTACGGCTCGGTGTACTTGCTCCTCTACACGAACCTGGGCAAGCGGGTCGGATTCCGGGTTGCCGGCGTCGGCCTCTTCGGCTGGACCGCTCTCAACAGCCTGTTGTTCATCATGTACGCCCCCCGGGGGCCTCGCCCACGCGAGATCGAGGGGCTCAACGCCTTCGAGATTCGTATCATCCCGGCTGCCTTCTTCCTCGTGTCGCTCCTCTTGTTCGTCATGTTCGCGGTGTCCTTGCACCGCCTCGAGTCATCCGAGTCCGACTAGGCGCAGCGAACGCCGGGTCGACCGTGTGAAAGCGCCCGTCGTAACCCCCTGATGGTCCCAGTGAAAGCTGCCGAAGGCCGCGCAGCTGGGAAAGGCGGGAACGCTTCGAGTTCCTTTGCTTGGAGGCCGAAGGCCGGAGAGGGGTAGTTGGGCAAAAGACAATCCGCGTCGACTGGTGGCTGAGACCGGTTGCTCGAATCAGATGCCACGGTCCTGGCACGTGGGTTCATGTTCGCCCTAACCCTGCGTCACGTTGTTTCGCAGCGGTACCTTCCCCCGTCTTCCGATGCTCCGCATCTTCTCGACGGAGGACCATTGATGTGAGCGCTCTGCGCCCTTGTGGTCAGTTGGCGACGTCGCGGGGTAGCAGCCGGCGCTGCATGTAATGGCTGAGAATCTGGAGCTCGGTTGACAGGTCGACCCGGCGAACATCGAAACCATCAGGCACCTTGAGCACCACCGGGGCGAAGTTGAGGATCGAGCTGATCCCGGCGGCGATCAGTCGATCTGCCACTTCCTGCGCAGCGGGCGCCGGGGTGGCGATCACACCGATGGAAACCTTGCGACTGACAATGGCCTTGTCGAGATCCTTGAGTGGCTCGATCTCCTGGCCCGTGATCTTCTTGCCGATCTTCTTGGGGTCGTCATCGAACAAGCCGGCAATCTCAAACCCGCGCTCACCGAAGCCTCTGTAGCCGGCCAACGCTCTGCCCAGGTTGCCGATTCCGACAATCGCAATCTTCCATTCCCGGGTGAGGCCGAGTTCCGATCCGATTTGGGAGCGCAAATGATCGACGTCGTAGCCAACCCCGCGGGTGCCATATGAGCCCAGGTAGGAGAGGTCCTTGCGTAGCTTGGCCGAATTGACTCGGGCCAGCTCAGCGAGCTCTTCCGAGGAGACCGTGGTCTTTTCGGCATCCAGCTCGTTCAGACACCGCAGATAGAGCGGAAGGCGGGCAACGGTAGCGGCCGGAATGACGTCCACGGCGAGAGGATAATGCCGACTCCAGACCTCAGATGCCGCCCAGCCGGCGCATCGCAAGCCGGAGCCACAACGCCCCGGCCGATATCTGGCCTTCGGCGAGAACCTGGCCTGAAGCCGACAACACCACGGGCACCCGGTCGGACAGATCGCTGAGGCCGGGCTCTTCATCGACGTCTCGGACGATCACGGGCATGTCGAACCGGGCGGCCACGGAACGCACCACCTCCTCGGCCTCGACACAGATCGTGCATCCCTGGCGCGTCACGAATTCGATTCCCAACGGGCCGGTGCTCACAGCTACTGTCCTGCCATGCGCAGCGCCACCACTGTCGTCATCGTGGTACTCCTGCTGCTGATACTCGTGGCGGGCACCATCAAGATCCTCACCCTGTAGATCGTAGAACGATCTGGGTCTTGCCTGCCAGCTGCATGCGATCTGACGCCCGTCCTTCGCGCACGGCGAGGGCGATCAATCCATGCGAGTCGACGTGAATCAGCATCTCGCCCGGCTCCACGTCGCCATACGCCGTGACCCACGGAACCTCATACGAGGATGCGCCGACGTCGACACGCAGCGTCGAACCGGGCCCGGCGCCCAGGAGGCCCAGGTCCTCGGGATCCACATTGGTTTGGGCGTTGCCGAAGCGATCGATCCACCACACCTCGCCACGCAGGCCGTCACCCTCTTGTTCGGTGAGTGGCAGGAGCAGCGGCACCAGCCCGGCACCCGGCACCACCGGGCCCAGGTCCCGCAGTTCGGCCTGACCCGAGGCGAGGACGGCCGCCGCCGGCCCAAATCGATCTCGGCCGTCGAAGCTGGCACCGGCCGCCGGCAGAACGAAACGAGGATCCTCCAGCGCCACGACATCGCGGGCGCCACCGACCATCGCGACTGCGGGAGCCAGGAGCCCGTTGTCGGGACCGACGAAGTAGCCCCACTCGCTATGCACCGCAATCGGCCGCCGAGCTGTCCCCACGCCCGGATCCACCACAGCGAGCACGACGCCCTCCGGGACATACTGAATGGCGCGCAACAGCGACAAGGCGCCGGCCCGGATATCACCTGGTGGGATGTTGTGGTTGAGGTCGATCACGCGCTCGTCTGGTGCGATCTTGGCGATCACGCCATGGACCACGCCCACGAACTCGTCTTCGAGCCCGAAATCCGACAGGAAGGTGATCAACAGTCGTCCCGGGTGTCAGCCTGGCGCATGCGCGAATACTCCAGGATGCTCACGAACCACCCGCTCACGAGACCGACGTCCAGCCCCAGACGCTCGGCCTCGGTCCTCACAACCGCCAGCAAGTCCTCTTCCCGATCCGGCGACCGCAGGTCGATCCCCTCGGCGGTCTTGAGCCGGGCGATGGCAATTGCGACGTCCACCCGCCTGGCCAGCAGCTCAACGATCTCCCGGTCGATCTCATCGATGTGCCGGCGCAGCTCCTCGATACCGGGGGCGTCGACCGGTGATTCTTGATCTGGTTCGTTCATAGCAGGTCCTGGGCCGCAAACACAAAACCCGAAACCGATTCCGAGAATGCTCCGAGAGGGCGGATGTGACTTTAGCCGTTGCCCTGTGGGCGTGTGCAGCGAGTCGGGGCTCAGGCCACCCGATCGACGGGCTCGTCATCGTTGCTGATCGCATCGAGCCGGCTGGTGGGAGAGCCCTTCTTACTGGCCAGGGTGAGCGCCTGGCGCACGAGTACCACGAGAACCGCGAGGAGGATGAGCGCGCCGACTCCCCACAAGCCGACGGTCCGCATTCCGGCGCCCCGCAGGCCGTCGTACTGTGCCACTGCTTGGTCGGCTGCCTCCAGGGCGCCCTCCGGGTTGCCGGCTTCCAGCCGGGCATTGGCGAGGTCGAAGTAGTACTCGGTGTCGCCGTCACCGAGAGCGACCGTTTCGAGCCACGACAGCGGCCGGTTTCGGAGCGGCTCGATCTCCTCGACCCGGTCGAGCGCCGCCGTGTACAACTCCAGGGTCGGCGCGATGTCGTCGAAGTCTCCCGCGTAGAAATCCGGCGTCAAATCCACGGGAAGAACGAAACCACTGGCGGCGGCCCGGGCATCGAGTGCCTGCAGATCAGCGATGGCGGCCTCGGCCTCGGCCATCCGTTCCAGGGCGAGATCGAAGGCCCACGCGTTGAGCGCGTCGCGAATGTGGATCGGAACCGGGTACGGCTCGGCTCTATCGGCGAAGCGCTCATATTCCTCGATGGCGGCGGCTCGCTGGTCGAGGAGCGCCAGTTCTTCGTCGCGCAATACATAGGTACGGAACAGCTCTTCGGCTTCCTGCGAGTTGCCGATCCGCTCCACCAGGTCGAAGAACCGCTGCCAGTTGGCGGGGACGAACACCTCTTCGGTCGGGTCATCGGCCGGGTATGCGGTGTACTCGAGGTCGGCGGCCACCAGCACGTCGGCGAACGCCTCCTCTCCGATTTCTTCATACAGCCGATTGACGAGGTAGAACGACGTTCCGTACCCATATCGCTCTGCCTCGAACGAACCGAACGCGCTACGGCTCCAATCCAGCAGGGCGCGGGCGGCGTTCGAGCTCAGGTCTGGCTCCTCCGGCTCCTCCAGGGTGTCCTCCATCGCCGCGCGCACGTCGTCGGGCAGATCGGTTTCGAGGAGGGATACGGCCGCTTGCCGAGCAAAGGTGTCGGCCAGCCCCTCGGTGATGAACCGTTCCTGGAACAGGCTGTCGTTGAACCAGGCGTGGGACAGCTCGTGGATCAGCGTCGAAGTGAGTAGGAGTTCCCCGACTTCGATCTCACCGAGGTTGATGGCGTACCAACCGCCGTATCCGATGAGGTAGGGCCGGGGCGATTCGATGATGTCCAGGGTGTCGACTTCGGGCCACGGCCGGCCGATCCGCTCCTGGAGGACCGGCAGGGCGAGCCTGGCGTTGTCCTCGACGAAATCCGCCCACTCCTCATCGCCCGGCCAGTAGTGGAGTCGCACGAAGTGCCCGTCGATATTGAATTCACGCACGGCCAGCTTGCGGTCGTCCCGGGCCGCCACCGCCAGAACGAACTCTTCGGGGTTGTTGATGCGGCTGACCACCAGCTCCACATGATCGACCCGGTCGAAATACGACACGGAGTTGGTCCCGGCCCATTCCGGCCGGTAGGGAGCCGGCACCACGACCTCTACGTTGGACCGGCCTGGATCTCCCAGGACGGTGATCTCAAATGCCGACAGCGCCGGATTCACCCTGGCGGGAGCGTCGGACCGGTTCGGGTTGCCGATGATGTCGTACGTGAGGATTGCTTCTGCCCGGCGGCCCGACGACACCGCGGAGACCGGCATATCGACATACGAGAAGAACTCGTCTCCCTTGACCGACAACGAAACGGTGCTGTTCCCTGTGCGCACGGCGATGTTCTCGCTGGAGAAGTCCAGCGGAACCCGGAAAGAACGGATGGCACCATTGTCGAAGAAGAATCCGCGCTCCACGTGGATGACACCAGTCTCGGCGTCGACCTCATAAACCGAGCTTTCGCTGATGCGGAGGTCTGTCTGGGCAGCGGCGGGCGAATGGGAAGCGATAGCCACCGCCGTCACCACCAGTACCAGTATGATCGCCCACCGCCAGGCGCGTCGCATCGAGACCTGCATCCCAATGCTTTCGGAACAACGCAACCGTGGCTTGAGGCCGACAGGCCGCAATACCCGTCTGGTTCCGGGAACCGTGCGGCGGCCTGCTCGCGTCTGATCGGCATGATTCGTACCAACCTGGTGGCGGCGGTGCTTTTCGGCCTGGCCTTGACCGCTTGCACACCCGAGACCGGCGAAGCCGGGAATCCGAGCACGACGGAAAGGGCACAGACCACAGAACCCGGCGACCCGGCCGTGGAATCGACCGACTCACCGGCTCCTCGTGCGCCAGATCCCACGTCTGCGGTCACGGCGGGAGTCGGCGTTGCGACCACCGAGGCCGCCTTTGCCCTGCCCACAACCTGGGAACCTGGTTCGGTGAGCTGCTCCGAGTTGGAGGACAACTTCCCCGACGGTGTCGACGACTTGACGGTCGGCCCGTTCGCCGAGGGAATCCTGACGTTCTATTGGACGGACGCCGAGGGGGTCAACCAGCAGGAAACGCTCCAGTTCCTGGACGACCCGTCCTGCACTTCCGATTCGGACGCGTGGCGATTCGCCATCGGGCATTTCTTCGGTGAACCCGACCGGCTCTACGCCTCAGGGCACCTGTGCGGATTCTGGGCCGACCTGACGGCCTTTGATTCCCTGCCGGCCAACTACGAGACAATGGCCGAAGTCCTGGCCCCGGCGGTCGACCTGTGCAGCTGACGCGGCACATGAGTTCGGCGATTGCTCACCGCACGAACGCATCGAGGGCAGCGGCCCCGAACAACAGCGTCAGATACAGGTTGGAGAGGGCGAAGACCCGCATGGCCCGGCTCGGGTCGCGCCGCAGCCGGTACGTCTCGACGAGAAACCACCCTCCCAGCAGCACGGCCAGGACCAGGTAGACAGGCCCGATCGCCGGATCGATCACCAGCGCCAGCGAGACCAGGACCATACCGACCGTATAGCGGATGATCGCCTGAAGCGTGACTGCCTCGCCGCGTTCGACGGGGAGCATCGGAATCCCTGCCGCCCGATAGTCCTCGCGGTACTTGAGGGCCAGCGCCCAGAAATGGGGAGGCGTCCACATGAACACGATCGCGAACAAGATCCACGCGCCGGGGGCGAGCGAATCGTTGACCGCTGCCCAGCCGACGAGAGCCGGAGCGGCGCCCGCGGCACCCCCGATCACGATGTTCTGAACCGTGGTCCGTTTGAGAAGCATGGTGTAGACGAAGACATAGAAGAGCAGCGCCCCCGTCGACAGCAGCGCTGCGAGCAGGTTGGAGGTCGTCCACAGCACGAAGAACCCGGCCACCCCCAGAGCGACACCCAGACCCAGGGCCACCGTGGGCGTCACCGTCGCTTTGGGGAGGGGGCGGCGGGCGGTGCGCCGCATCACCATGTCGATGTCGCGGTCGAGGTAGCTGTTGAGTGCATTGGCACCCGCAGCCGACATCGTCCCTCCGACGAGGGTTGCCGCCACCAAGCCGGTTCCCGGCCAGCCGCGGGCAGCCAGCAACATGGCAGGCACGGTGGTGACCAGCAGGAGCTCGATGATCCTCGGCTTGGTCAGCTGGACCAGAGCCGAAACGTGGGCGGCAGCCGTCATGGGCCGACGGCGAGCGGAGCCGCGGCCGTGGTAGCGGCCTCGAATCCATACCGCAGGTACGCCAGCCACACCAGGTCGGCCAGCAACAGGTGCACTACCTGCATCCACACCGGGGCGGCCAGCGCCACGTTCACCACCCCCGCCGCCAACTGCACGCCCACGAGCACCACCAGGTGCCGGCCGCTGCGCCCCACGGGCGTTCCATCCCGAACGCGAACGAGGGCGATGATGGCGACCCCGGCCGCTACTGCCAGCACCGGATGGGCGAGGCGCAATCGCTCGAACACGCTGGCGGTGGGGGACAACTCCGCGCGCAAGCCCTCGACGAATGAATCGGCCGGAAACAGCGTGTCGCCCAGCGCAGTGATGGCGCCGCTCATGGCGACGATGAGGAGGGCAGCGGCTCCGGCCACGATCATTCCCGGCACCCGGCTCCAGCGGACCTCTCGATGCGAGGCGAACCAGGCGGTGGCGAACGCCGCCGCCAGCAGCAGCAGGGTGTTCACGAGGTGGCCGGAAATCCAGAAGGCGCGCGAAATGTCGGCGTTGTCGGCGACTTGATCGAACCGAACCAGACCGGCTCCCAGCAAGCCTTCGACACCGGTGAGGATCAGCGTGAGCCAGGCAAGACGCCGAACCCGGTCTCCCGGGGAGAACGTCCGCCGCGCCACGATCACGAGGGCCATCACGGCTACCCCGAACAGAGCGCTGGTGAGCCGATGCGACAGCTCGATGATCAGCTCGGTGGACGATGCGAGCGGGATGATTTCGCCGTCGCACGTGGGCCACGTATTGCCACATCCGGCCCCGGAGCCGGTGGCGCGCACCACCGCCCCCCAGGCGATGACCGGGAGCGCCAATCCCACGACGAACCATGCGAGCCGCCGAAAAACCATGCCATGAGGTTAGGCCGCCGACAGGGAGTGTCTAACGGCGTCTTCTTCCTGGTGGGCGTTCGAAAAAGGGGCCGAAAGACCCACCAATGAACAGGCACAAGTACGTAATCTGATGAACGATCAAGGGGGACACCCGCATCGGATTCGGTTCCTACCGTATTCGGTGACTCGTGTCCAGCAAGCCTCATCAACGGCACCCTCGACACAACAGAGCCACGAAAACAACGCACGAACGAAGGACCCTTCATGACTGTACGCCTGACTCATCGCCGCTGGCTGTCGGCCCTCACCGCCCTCGCCCTGGCAGCCTCGCTGCTGGCGATCGCCGTCCCGGCGAATGCCGCCGATGAGACCGTCGACTGCACCGACATCGGCTACACACCCGGCGACGTGCAGGACGTTTTGGACATCGGAGCCGTGGCCGGCTTCACCCTGACCATCATCGGTCAGTGCCCGGAGGCGATCGCCATCCCGGCGTACGACCTGACCATCGTCGGCTTCAACGCCGACCCGGCCCTCGACGGATTCACCGGAGACGGGACCACGTCGACCGTGACCGTGGCAGCTTCCAACGTCACGATCACCGATCTGGGGATCAGCGGCGGAGTAGCGCTCGTCGGCGCCGGAATCAACAACTCCGGCAACCTGACGCTGAACAACGTGAACGTCAACGGCAACGACGCCACGGGACCCGACGCCACCCCCGACGGAACCGGTGGCGGAATCTTCAACGGCGGCTCGCTGACCCTCAACAACTCGACGGTGACCGGCAACTCGGCCGACTTCGGCGGCGGGATCCAGAACAACCTCACCGCCTCGATCAACGGCAGCACGTTCACCGGCAACACGGCCCTGGCCGGAGGCGCCGTCAACAACGGGCAGCTGGCCACCATCACCGGCTCGACGCTTTCGACCAACTCCGCTGATCAGGGTGGAGCGATCTTCAACCAGGGCAACCTCACCGTCAGCGGCGGCACCGTTGATGGCAACACCGCCACCGATTCCGGGGGCGCCATCTACAACCTTGCCGGAACTGCGACGACGACGGGTACGACGACCATCTCGAACAACTCCGCCCCCATCGGCGGCGCACTCTTCAACGTCACGGTCGCCAACATCGGAGGCGCGACGTTTGCCTCCAATTCGGCCACGACGGGCAACGGTGGAGCCATCAACAACCAGGGGACGCTGACAACCGACGCCTCGACCACCTTCGACGCCAACAGCGCTGTCTCCGGTGCCGGCGGCGCCATCTACAACGCCGGCACATCGGTCACCGTCACAGGATCGACGCTCGGGTTGAACAGCGCCGAGACCGGCGGGGCCATCCATAGCGATGGTGGTTCGGTCACCATCGACGGCGGAGCCACCCTCAGCGCCAACACAGCCGTATCCGCCGTCGTTACGGAATCGACGAGCGGCGGCGGCATCTTCATCGCCAACTCGTCACTCACGATCGGCACGGCGACATTGAGCGCCAATACGGCCGACGGTCCCGTCGCGGATTCCGATGCCTCCCACAACGGCGGCGGCATCTACGCTTTCAACGGAACGGTCACGCTCAACGGCACGACCCTCTCCGGCAACACGGCCGAGGGCGAGGCCGGTGGTGTCTTCATCGACCCGACATCCACGCTCGATGCGGACAATTCGACCTTCACATCCAACGGCGCCCTGACCGCGACGGACGCCTTGGGTACGCCCATACCGAGTGACGGTGGTGCAATCCACAACCTGGGAACCGCCACCATCGACGGATCGACGTTCACGACCAACACCACGGCCGACGGCGTCGGCGGTGCGTTGTACAACGCCGGTACGGTCACGGTGGGAACCTCCATCTTCACCGGCAACACCGTGGCGAAGATCGGTCCCGACGATGTGGCCGGTGGCGCGGTGTACAACATCGGTGACATCACCATCGATCAATCGCTGTTCGACGGCAACGATGCCACCGCCGGCTTCGGTGGCGGCGCCGTCTACAACATCGTCGACCCAGCAGCAACCGGCACGAGCGGTTTGGCCACCGTCATCAACTCCACCTTCGTCAACAACACGGGCGATCGCGGTGCCGCCATCAACAACAACAACGGAGCGACCGCCGAGGTCCGCTACTCGACGATCACCCTCAACGATGCAGGAACTGCCGTGGTGCCATCCGGCGTCGGCGGAGGCGGAATCTGGAACGCTCCGGCGAGTTCCTTCACGCTCACGGGCACAATCGTGGCCGAGAACACCCACACCCTGACTCCGGACTGCCACGGTGTGATCACGAGTGGTGGCTACAACCTGATCGGCACGCTGACGGCAGCCGGCAACTGCACGTTTGCTCCGACCACCGGTGACCAGTCCCCGACTCCGGGAGGGGCGTCGATCGATCCACTGCTCGGCGCCCTGGCCGACAACGGCGGCGCCACGCTGACCCGCTTGCCAAATCCCGGCAGCCCGGTCATCGACGCCGGCCCGGTCGACTGCGGCCTGTCCGTCGACCAGCGCGACGTCGCCCGCCCGATCGATGGAGCCTGTGACACCGGCTCGGTCGAGACCGGCACGGACGATCCGCCTGTCGCCGTCGACGACACGGGTACGGTTGCCTCGGTCGGCGGATCGACCGTGATCTCGGTGACCAACAACGACATCGAGCCCGACGATCAGCCGCTGAGCAACGTGACCATCACCACTCCCCCGACGTACGGCACGGCCGTGGTCTCGGGACTGGACGTCACGTATACGCACGACGGCTCGCCAAACCTGTCTGATACGTTCGCCTATACCGTCAGCGACGGCACCAACACTTCGAACGCGGCGACGGTCTCCATCACCATCGCTCCGCCGAACCTGCCGCCGGTGGCCGTCGACGACGCGGCGACGGTCATCGTTCAGCAAGACGTCGTGATCGACGTGACCGCCAACGACTCGGATCCCGAGAACGATCCGCTGTCCAACGTGACGATCGTGTCGCCTCCGTCCAACGGCGAGGCGACCGTGATCGGTCTCACGGTTGTGTATTCACATGGCTCCGAGGATGTGGTCGACGACTCATTCGCCTACACGGTGAGCGACGGCACGAGCACCTCGAACGTCGCCGTGGTCACGATCACGGCTCAGGCCCCATCGCCCGAGCCCCACACGGTCGGGTTGGTGAACCCCAACTCGGGTGAATGGCACTTGCGAGCGGCCAACGGAGCTGTCACCAACTTCTTCTACGGCAACCCGGGCGACATCCCGGTCGTCGGTGACTGGGATGGCGACGGGATCGAGACAGTCGGCATGTACCGCCAGTCGAACGGGTTCGTGTATCTGCGCAACAGCAATGTGACCGGGCCCGGTGAGATCCAGTTCACCCTGGGTATCGCCGGCGACATTCCGCTGGCCGGTGACTTCAACGGCGACGGGAAAGACACGATTTCGGTCTATCGTCCGTCGCAGGGCCGGGTCTTCATCGCCAACACGCTGGGGGCCAACAACGGCTTCTTCATCGCCGATTACGACTACTACTTCGGCGACCCGGGAGACAAGCCGTTTGTGGGCGACTTCAACGGTGACGGCATCGAGACGGTCGGCCTCTACCGTGATACGACCGGGTTCGTGTACTTCACCGATGCGGTGACCCCGGGTGCGGTCGCACCGACGAACAACCAGTTCTTCTATGGCGACCCGAGCGACCGGCTCGTGTCAGGAGACTGGACGGGCGACGGGATCTACACGATGGCGATCTTCCGACCCAGCGACCAAGCCTTCTACCTGCGCTACAGCAACACGCAGGGCTTCGCGGACGAGACGTTTGCATTCGGCCAGGCGCCGTGGCTGCCGGTGGCGGGCTACATGGGGCTGTAGCCGAACCGAACCAATACGACGAAACAGGGACCTGCTCGGGTCCCTGTTTCGCGTTCAGCGGACGACCACCTGGGTCCCGCTCGTCACTCGCCCAATCGGAAATCCCGCGACCCCTTCTTCGCTGAGTGCGACCAGAAGCTCCGACTCACGCTCGGACGCAACAGCGATGAGCAGGCCCCCGTTGGTCTGGGCGTCGGCCAGAATCAACCGGTCGGTTTCGTCGATGCCGGCCGCGTCGAGGTTGCCCACGACCGCCGCCAGGTTGCGCCGGGTACCGCCCGGGATCTGTCCGGCGTCGGCCAGCGCCCGCACCCCATCCAGCACCGGGATGTCCGACATCCGCAGCTCCGCGCCCTGGGTCATATCGAGCAAGTGGCCCAGGAGCCCGAACCCGGTGACGTCGGTCGCAGCATTCACGCCGACCCGCTGCATGGCCACCGAGGGTGCCCGGTTCAGCTCGACCATCGCCGCCACCGCCGCTGCGGCCTGGGCCGCCGACGCCTTCTCGTGCTTGATCGCGGTCGACACGATGCCGGTACCGAGTGGTTTGGTGAGCACGAGTGTGTCTCCCTCCTCGCTCCCCCCGACCGTCACGATCGACCCCGGATGAGCCACCCCCGTGACGGCGAAGCCATATTTGGGCTCCGGATCATCGATCGAATGGCCCCCGATCAGCCGGCAGCCGGCATCGTCCAGCACATCCGAGCCACCCTCGATCACCCGGCCGAGCACGTCGAGCCCCAGCTCATCGCGGGGCCAGCTGACCAGCTGCAGGGCGGTGCGGGGCTCGGCCCCCATGGCATAGATGTCCGATAGCGCATTGGCAGCCGCGATCCGCCCATAGTCGTAGGGATCGTCGACAACCGGTGTGAAGAAGTCGACGGTCTGGACGATGGCGAGGTCGTCGCTCAGACGATATACGCCCGCGTCATCGGGCGCGTCCAATCCGACCACGACATCAGCGTGGTCGGGGTGAGGGTGGCTGCGGCGCAAGACCTGCGCCAGCTCGTCAGGTGCGAGCTTGCACGCTCAGCCGGCGCCGTGACTGTATTGGGTGAGTCGTCGTGACATCGTCGGCGAGTCTATGGCGGGCCGTGCAGCGCAAGCCGGCGGATGAGGCGCTGGAAGATCATGGCTCGCCATGGTTTATCCGATGTGCTGTCGGCATCCTGGCGAGTTATTCTGTCGCGTGTTGGAGTGCGTCTGACCCCGGCGCCCCAACAGATGTAGGAACGCCCTACCCCCCTGGGGCACCTACTGATTGCACGGGCCCCCTCTCACCATCCGGGGGGTCCGTGCGCTTTTATGCCTCGGCGGCGGCTCCCGGGCACGCCCGGCCATCGGCTCGTCCCGCCCGGGTTCTGCCGCCACCCGGACCTAACCTACGGCCCGATGAGATTCCGCGTCCGCCCCCGCCAGCTCGCTCGCAGCCTCCGCGAGCTGGCCCGGCGCGAGCCGCAGCAGGTCGAGGATTACCTCGAGGCCAACCCCCGGGAATGGGGGCGCATTGCCGAGCGCGACCCGTTCGACGCCGCCGACGTTCTCGAAGCGCTCCCACCCGAAACAGCGGCCGAACTTCTCGGGCAGCTCGACGCCACATCGGCAGCCGAGGTGGTAGAAGAGATGCAGCCGGCCTCCGCCGCCGAACGCCTACTCGAAATGGGCCCGGCCGAGGTCGGTCCCATGCTCGAGGCGATGGACGCGGACGAGGTGGCCGACGTCCTCCACGAGCTCGACGTCGACGAGCGGCGTCCCTACCTCGCGGCGCTCGACAGCGCAATGCGGAACGACGTCGAGCGCTTCCTCGGCTACGGCCCCGACACGGCCGGCGGCATGATGCGGACCGACGTGGCGGCCCTGTCCGCCGACCTCACGACGGCGCAGGCCACGAAAGAGCTCAAAGCGATGAGCGAGACCTTCGACGACCTGTCGTACGTCTACGTCGTCAACGACGACCGGCAGCTGCAAGGCGTCCTTTCGTTTCGGGAGATGGTCTTTGCCAGCGATGACACCAGCCTGGCCCGGGTCATGATTCGGGACCCGGTGACGGTCGGACCGGACGCCGACCGGGAAGAAGTCGCCGAGCTCATTCAGAGGTTCCGGCTGTTTGCGCTTCCCGTGGTCGATGCCGACCGAAAGTTGATCGGAATCGTCACTGTTGAGGAGGCACTGGAAGCCATCCAGGAGGAGGCGGGCGAGGACATGGCCGTTTCGGTCGGCGCCGGCTCAGAGGAGAGCACCTACACCGATCCGCTGACGTCGATCCGCAAGCGATTGCCGTGGATCTTCGTGAATCTCATCCTCGCCACGCTGGTATCGCTGACGATTCGAACCCTCGAAGGCGAGATCGCCCAGAACGTGGTACTCGCCTCCCTCATGCCGATCGTGGCCTTGTTGGGAGGCAACGGAGGGGCGCAGGCGTTGGCGGTCACCATCCGGGCGATGGCCACCAACCAGGTCCCTTCGCAACGCACCAGAGAAGTGATCGTCCGCGAGTTCGTGATCGGCCTGTCACTGGGGCTGATCGTCGGCGGCTTGAGCACGCTGGTCGCATTCCTCGCATCGGGAGGCGACGTCCGGGTCTCGATTGCCATGGGCATCGCCGTGTTCGCCAACCTCTCGGTCGGGGCCCTGGCCGGCGCCAGCATTCCCATCTTGCTTCGCAAGGTGGGCTTCGACCCCGCCCTGGCGTCCAACATCTTCTTGACATTCTTCACCGACATCCTCGGCTTTGCCGGGTTCCTCGCCGTCGCCGCCCTAATCCTTTGATCTGACTAGTTCGTTCGTAACCGCATTCAACCCTCCGACAGTTTTCTGCCCGGCTGTCGATGGAATGAGTGTTGGCCACCAGAGGGCCACCGGACATAGCAAACACCGTTTTGCGCATAGCACTCCTCCTCAGAATGAAGGGCCCGAGCAATCGAGCCCTTCATCTCTTGTTGCTCAAGGACTCAGGGGCAAATCGTCGATGGAATACCGTGACCACCACCGCGATCAGCACCGAATACCGTTGGTTCGTCCGCCTGTGGGCGGCGGCCGAGCTCTTCCACATCGCGGCCAACCCGCACGAGATCATCGGCGGATCGGTGGCCGGAATCCTGCAGTTGGTCCTGTGGCTGCTGGCGGGGTCAGTGTTGTGGAGCCCGGGGCGGAACCGTCTGCTGGCCGTGGCCTCCCTGCAACTGGTGGTATCGATCCTCAAGGCCCCGTTCCTGGGCAATCACGAAGTGATTCTCTGGCTGGTCAGCCTCGCCCTCGTTCTCTCGATTCTCGTACGCGGCGACGACTGGCTCCGCACGTTCGTGCCGGCCGCTCGCGCAATCCTCATCGTCGCCTACGGCTTCATCGCTTTTTCGAAACTCAACACGGGCTTCCTCGACGCCTCCGCCAGCTGCGCCCCAATACTCGGCCAGGAGGTCGGCGGCATGTTCGGCCTCGACATCGTGGGGTCGCCCGGCTTGTCGGCGTTCGCCATATGGGGAACGTTGCTGGCGGAACTGGCGATTCCGCTCCTGCTGGTCACCCGGTTCCGATATGGGGTGCCCTTTGCGCTCGCATTCCACTTCGTTCTGGCGCTCAACCCCGCCAACCACATCTTCGACTTCTCGTCGACGCTCGCTCCCCTCTTCCTGCTTTTCCTGCCCGATGGCTTCGCAGGCTTTGCGACCAACCGCCTCGCCGAGATCGTTCCCGGACTCACCAGGCGAGACAGGCTCCGCCCGCTGGTGCTGCTGGCGATCACGCTCGAGCTCTACGTGATCTTCACCCCCGTTCCCATCTGGCTACTCGCCTATCCGACCTGGATGGTGTACGGGACAGGTACGGTCTGGCTCGCCTACCGCTACACCCGTGACCATCCGCGGACCGGTGACACCGATGGCGTGGGCCCCCTCTTCCGGCCCCTCCACCCGGTCCTGGCGATCGTCGTCCTGTTGACCGCATTCAACGGGCTCACGCCCTACCTCGAGCTGAAGACCGGCTTCGGATTCAACATGTACTCCAACCTGCTGACGGCTCGGGGCGAGACGAACCACGTGCTGATCCCGGCCACGCTCCATCTGAGCGACAAACAGGACGTGTTGGTCGAAGTGCTGGAGACCGACGATCCGGCCCTCAGCTACTACATCGACAACGAGTTGCTGCTGCCCATCGGAAACGTGCAGAACTACCTCGCGGCCCGCGACGATGTGACCGCCACCTTTGCCATCGGCAGTGAGACCGTGTATGTCACGCCCGGCCGCACGCCCGAGATCCTGGCCGGCCGACCCGGTTGGTTCGAATCGAAGTTCCAGCTGTTCCGGGCTTTGGATGATTCGGAACCAAAGCGCTGCCTTCGCTTGTGGGGCCCGCTCTATTGAGCAGCCACCCACTCGTCGTACGAGTGGGGATAGGGCTGGAATTTCACCCACCGAAAGCGTTCTGCCATCACCTCGAACACGCAGGGATCCGGGTCCTGTCGCAATGACCACATCGCCAGATCGAGGCTCACCCGCCACCCTTCGCCCCCGAGCGCCTCATCGACCCGGAGGCGCCAATCCGGCGGGGCGTCTGCCCGGTCGGCTCTTGCCAGCCAGTAGTTGCGGAGGCGGATCGCGCGTCTGACACCCCGCGACAGGATCTTCACAGCCTCGCGGTCGATGCTCCCGGCGTCGAACTCCGACATCCACTCGGCCATCCTGTCGTCGGTCCAATCTCGGGGATTGGTCACGACCCCGGCGAAGAGCCGGTCGAGGGCGTCGAGCACCGCCAGGCTCATGTTGCCGTGAGCCGATTCACTCGCGAACGAAAGGCTTCCGCCAGGGCCTTCGTGACCTCGCCGGGCGGGTAGCGGGCGTGGTCGATTTCGACGACAGGTGCCACCTCCTTGGCCGTCGACATGCCCATGACCTCGTCGGCTGTCAGCATGCGATCGGCGTGAAACGTCCCTTCGACCACGGTGATACTCTCCTCCTGGGCCGCGAGAATGACGTGGCGGCGAGTGATCGAGTCGAGGATCCCGAGGTCGAGCGACGGGGTTTCGACGACGCCGGCGATGACCCAGGCGATGGCCGCCCTGGGGGCTTCGAGGACGACGCCGGCGCGGTCGACCAGGATCGCATCGTCGAATCCCCGGTCGGTGGCCACCCGGGCGGCCGCCATGTTGGGAGCGTAGGAAAGCGTCTTGGCACCGGCCAGCTCCCACGCCTCTCCCGCCGGCTGCCAGGGTGCGGTCACCAGTGTCATCGTCCATTGCCGCGCCGGGGGCAACGAGTCCACGCCCAGCACGCAGCGCACTTGATCGGTGTCGGGAGCGCGTCGGCTGACCACCAGTCTGACCCCACAGGGCTCCGGGACGTCATGTTGGCCGGCTGCCATCGCGAACCACTCCTCCAGGGTCCGGCGTTCGGGCAGCCTCAGCTGCAGGGAGGCGGCACTCCGTTCGAGCCGGTCGAGGTGATCGTCGAGAGCAAAATACCGGCCGCCGTACAGGCGCACGAACTCGAAACAACCATCACCCCGCTGCAGGCCCTGATCTGCGTACGACGTGACGAATGTGCCGTCGTTGCTCACGTGGCCGTCGACCATGACAAACATTTTGCGAACCCTAGATCGGTGTAACCTCGCTCCGCATGCGTGTCCTCGTCACCGGAGCGAGCGGCTTTCTGGGAGCGGCTCTGCTCGAGCGAACCCCGCCAGACGTGGACGCCACCGGCGCTTCCCACCGGCGCCCGGCGGATGTCAAGCTCGACATCACGAGCCCCGACTCGATCTCGGACGCCCTGGACGAGGTTCGACCCGACGCCGTCATCCACGGAGCTGCCATGGCGCGATTGGGCGAGTGCACCCGCGACCCGGAGCAGGCGTATGCGGTGAACGCTGATGGAGCCGGCTACCTGGCCTCCATCTGTGCGCAGCGGGGAATTCGTCTCGTGGCCCTGTCGACCGACTACGTGTTCGACGGTCGCCGGGGCGGCTACCGGGAGGACGACGAGGTCTCACCCATCAACGCCTACGGTCGCTCCAAGGCAGCCGGTGAGCGGCTGGTGCTGTCAGCCCACCCCGCAGCCCTCGTGGTCCGCACCTCGGCCATGGTCGGCCGAGAACGGGGAGGCGGATTCCCGTTTTCCTCCTTCGTCCTCGACCACCGCGGTCCGGAGGCGATAGAGCTGTTCGCCGACGAGGTGCGGTCCTTTGTCCCCGTCACCGTCATGGCCGACGCTCTGTGGGAGTTGGTGGCCTCCGCCCATCGCGGCATCCTGCATGTGGCCGGGACCGAAGGATCGTCCCGGCCCGATTTCGGCCGCGCCTTGTTGGCCGCCGCCGGTAGGGACGACGTCGAGATCGTCGAGTCCCCCACGCCGCCCGGCCGCGCCCATGATCTGTCACTCGACGTCTCACGAGCCCAGCAGGTGCTCCAGACCCCCCTGCCCGACCTGGCCACCACCGTCGGTCTGGTCATCGAGGACCGCACCGGCTGAGGCCTACGGACCGAAGGCGTTGGTGATGGGGAGCCGGCGATCGCGCCCAAAGGCTTTGGTGGTCACTTTCACTCCGGGCGGGGCCTGGCGCCGTTTGTACTCGTTGCGGTCGACGAGGCGAATGACACGCTCGACGACGTCGGCCTCGAATCCGGCTGCGATGATGTCGGCGACCGACCAGTCGTCTTCGACATAACGCTCCAGGATCGGATCGAGCATCTCATACGGCGGAAGGCTGTCCGAATCTCTCTGATCGGGTCGCAACTCGGCCGACGGGGGCTTTTCGATGGACGACACCGGGATCACGACGTCGTTGCGGTTCCGCCACCGCGCCAGGTCGAACACCTGCTGTTTGAAAATGTCCTTCAGCACGGAGTAGCCACCCACCATGTCGCCGTAGAGGGTGGCGTACCCCACCGCCATCTCCGACTTGTTGCCCGTCGTGACGACCATCGGCCCGAACTTGTTCGACACGGCCATGAGCAATGCTCCCCGGATCCGCGCCTGCAGGTTCTCCTCGGCAACACCAAACGGGCTGCCCGAGAACAGATCACTGAGGGCGTCGAGGTAACCGGTGTATAGGTCGTCGATGCCGATCACATCGAACCGGCACCCCAGGTTGCCGGCGAGCTCCCTGGCATCGATGAGCGACTGTTCGGCATTGTGCCGCGAAGGCATGGCGATCCCCCACACCGCCTCGGGGCCGAGGGCGTCGACGGCGATCGTGGCGGTCAATGCACTGTCGATGCCCCCCGACAAGCCGATGACCACAGAGGAGAATCCGTTCTTGGTGACGTAGTCGCGCAAGCCTGTCGTGAGTGCTTCATACACTTCGTGCTCGTGGCTGAGGCGCGGCGCCGATTCGGGAATGGGCTCGCCGTCCGGACGCAGCTGCAGTTCGCCCAACGAGGGAAGTCCGTGGCCACGGGCCTCCGAAACCGGGATGTCGATCACGAACCGATCCTCGACGAACTGGAGCGCCCGGTAGAGGATGTGACCGTCGGGCCCCACCACCATCGAACCGCCGTCGAAGACCAGCTCGTCTTGTCCGCCCACCTGGTTGACGTAGACCAGATGAGACCCGGCTTCCTGCGCCCGGCGCCTGATCAGCTCCGTGCGCTCCTCGCCCTTGCGTTGGTGATAGGGGGAGGCGTTGATGTTGATCAAGAGCTCGGCGCCGGCCCGCCCCTGGCGTACCGGTGGGCCGGCGCCCAGCCAGACGTCCTCGCACACGGAGACTCCGATGGGCACCTCCCCGAGGCGCCACAGCTGATCGGGGGCCGAGCCCGGCACGAAGTACCGATCTTCGTCGAATACCCCGTAATTGGGCAAGTGCACCTTGTGGTACACGCCCTTGATCTCACCTTGGCGAACCAGGGCGGCGGCATTGGCGACCGAGCGGTGGTGGGCGTCATCGGTCCACACGCTGGCATCGCCTTCGACCCGGTCGACGAATCCGACCACGGTCAATACCGAACCCGACTGGGATGCGATGGATTGCAGCGCCTCCAGGTTGGCCGACACGTAGTCGTCGCGCATGACCAGGTCTTCGGGCGGGTATCCGCCGATCGCCAACTCGGAGAGCACGAGAAGGGCGACGCCTTCGGCCTCGGCCCAGGCCATCGCTGCCACGATGCGCTCGGTGTTGCCGTCGATATCGCCGACGATCAAGTTCAGCTGGGCGCCCGCGACCCGGAGGAACATGGGGGAACATCCTTTCGGCGAGACCGCCATAGGTTAAGCCCCGCTCCACGAATGAAGCGGGGCTCACCCTTGCACAGGAGGGCTTACGTGAAAGGGGTGAAGACCCCGGTCGCAAGCGTTGTGTAGTCGTTGGACTGCACACCTCTCGATGAAACTGTAAAGATGTCGTCGCCGATAATCAAAGAGCGCCGGATCTGTGCACCCCATTGCGGTTCGCAGAAGTCCGCCGCCGCATCGCCGAAGTCCACCTCGGCGCCCGTCTCCTCGTCCCAGCAGTAATAGCTGGAAGGATGGGAGATGCGGCCGACATCCCGAATGCCATTCTGCGCCACGTCCACCACCAGCAGTCCCGTCTCGTAGGTGCTGATCCACGGTTCCCCGGGGGCGATGCTGTCGTCGGGCTCACCCCATCGCTCGAACGGGATGAAGAAGCGATCGTTCCATGCCGTCACGGCCAGGTGGTTCCATTCGACCTCGGTATAGGCGTTGGCCAGAGAGAGGGCATCCAGCCGGGTCGGATCTTGCGAGTTCGTCACATCGAACAGGGAGACCTGCAGGCCGAGTGTGCGGCCCTGATCGGTGGCATCTTGGCCGATGCCCACGAGCTGGCCGTCGCCGTAGGGATGGAGGTACGCCGAATACCCGTTGATCTTGAGCTCGCCCTTGACAACGGGGTTGGTGGGTTCCGTCAGATCGACGACGTACAACGGGTCGGTCTGTCGGAAAGTGACCACGTACCCGAGGCGGCCGATGAAGCGGACCGACCGGATTTGTTCCGTGACGCCGAGGCCCTCCACCTGGCCGATCACCTCGAGTCCTCCCCCGTCCCGGCGGAGGACCGAGACCAGGGAGTCACTGTCGCCGGGCCCGAACCATTCGGGAGTGCGGGTGCTGGCCACCCGCAGATCACCCTGGTACTCATCCATCGCGAACTGGTTCAGGAGAAAGCCCGGCACCGACCCACTCGCCTGGTACACCACGGTGTCGGTCCCGGTGTCGAAAGCGTGGATGTCGGTCGTGATCCCTTCGATGTCCGGTTGTTCGCTGCTCCAGTCGATCCAGCGCTGTTGCGCCACGTATAGGGAGTCGGCCGTTGCGTAGATCTCGCTTCCGCCCGCCATGAGGCCGGTCGAGCTCACGGGAACCAGACCCTGGGAAAGGTCGATGGTGACGATGGTCAGCAGCTCGAAGCCCGAGAACTGTTCTGGGTGATAGGCATTGGCGCACTCAACGAGGACGCCTTCGCTCTCGGTGCCGGCTCCCTCGTGCACGAAGTAGGGAAGCCAATTGTCGACCGTCGACGCTTCGATGATCTTCTTGTTGGCCTCGAGCGCGTCGCGCTCGGCGCGGAGCCCGCTTCCCTGCGGGAACGCCCATTCCAGGCCGAGCGGGGGTGCGTTCACCACCAGCCGCACACGGTCGTCGATCAGGCGAGCGCTGACCTGCGAGCCATCGACCCGCAATCGCTCGGTGATCTCCATGCTCGCCGCGTCGGAGGCGTCGATGAGCAAGACCTCGGTGACCGGGCTGCCGTAGGAGGGTGCAAACCCTCGGAATCCACCGCCCCATTCGGAGGCGAACACGACCACCCGGTCTTCGTGGATGAACATCAACTCGCTCCAACGCTCCAGTGTTAGCGAGCCAAGCAGATCACCTGACGTGTTGACGACGTGAAGGGCGCCATTCGCCAGGACGTAGATGCGCTCGCCATCGGTCTTGACGAGATCCGGCTCGTCGATGCCGGCGACCTGAACATTCGACTGGGAGAAGTCGCCGCCGGCAATGCGACCGGCTCCTTCGGCCGTCGAGTCGGCAACGGCCGTGGTCGTGGCCATCTCCTCCATCGCGAAATCGTCGAACCTCTCGGGTCCTCCGTAGTAGCCGTACCCCTCCAGGCCGTAGGGCGTCACGCGCGCGAGCGCCTCGGTACGGGCGTAATCCAGATAGTCGTCACAGGAGTCGAAAACGGTTAGCGCAGCCTCTCCCAGGGCTGTTGCCGTAATCGGCCGGATATTGGTCCCCACCTCGGTGGTCCGGGCACACGCCGAGGCCACCAGTGCCACGGCCAGGATCAAGGTGAGTTTGCGAGTCATGGGGTTCATCCCTTTGGTTCGGTCGGATCGGTCGTTTTCGTTACGACGTCTCGGCCCGCTCTCCGGTTCCTGCCATTCGGCACCCTCATCCGGCTCGCGGCTATCCCGAATGGCCGGAGCTACATGTCCGCAATAAAAAAGGGAGGCTGCCGAAGCAGCCTCCCTTCGCGACGTTTTCGGCGTCAGCTCTTCTTGGCCGCCGGCTTCTTGGCAGCAGGTGCCTTGGCAGCCGTCGTCTTGGCAGCCCCCGTCTTGGCGGAAGACGCCTTGGCAGCCGGCTTCTTGGCAGCAGGTGCCTTGGCAGCCGTCGCCTTGGCAGCCGGCTTCTTCGCTGCCGGCTTCTTGGCGGTCGTGGTCTTGGCGGAAGACGCCTTGGCAGCCGGCTTCTTGGCCGCAGGTGCCTTGGCAGCCGGCTTCTTCGCTGCCGGCTTCTTGGCAGTCGTGGTCTTGGCAGCCGGCTTCTTCGCTGCCGGCTTCTTCTCGGCGGATTTCGCGATGGCAGGCTTGCGGACCGCAGTCGTGGTCGGCTTGTCGTCGCGGGACATCGCCTCGCGCCAATTGCCGATCAACTCCTCGACCTGGTCCTGGACTTTCTGCAGGCTGTCCTGGATTTGACTCATATCGAAGTCTTTGAACATCTCGGGCCGATCAGTGAGACGGTCAGCGATCTTCTCGCCTTCTGCCGCCCAGGCGTCGGTGAGGTCTTCGTCTTGCTCGGTCCACTCGCTCACCTCTTCGCGGGCGGCCTTGGTGAGGTCGCTCGTCAATTCCATGAACCGCCGAGCGATCCAAACGGGTGCGCCCAACAGCGCATACCCGGCCTTATTGAGATCCATTTTGTCCGTCATGTCGTATGTTCCCTTTGTTGTTTGCTCCGACGAAGCTCTCGTATATCTCAACGAGCGCACGTCGCTGTCCTGCCGTGAGGTGGCTGTCCCCTTCGATGGCCTCGACCACCCGCGAGTCCTTGGGCTCATCGCCTGCCAACCAACCCGCTCGCTGGTAGAGCGATTCGGCCGAGATCGACAATGCCCCTGCCAAGGCCTTGACGATGTCCGCCGACGGTCGTCGCAATCCCCGTTCGATCTGGCTCAGATAGGGATTGGAGATGCCGGCCTGTTCCGCCAGTTTGCGGATCGACATTGCGCTCCGCTCACGTTGCGTTCGGATGAAGGCCCCTAGCTCGTGAAGTGGTTCTGCCATACCGCTAGCAGTATAGCGTCGAGTGCTTGCAATAGTTAGCATTGGTTCCTGAAGTTCTCGATGCATCGGGAGCCGTCGGGACCAGCTCTTGCGCACGCCGGTCCAGCTGATTTCTGGTGATCGGAGCACGATCCTGTCAGGTCCCACCTCGTTCAGTACGTTACGACCGGCTCCAGTTTCTTGGCGGCCGCCACCCATCCTTCGACCATGTCTTCGGTTGGCAGACGCCGAACCAGGTTCTTGTTCTCGTTCAGCTCGACCAGATGCCGAAGGAGTGAGCGCGGATTGCGCCGCCGCAGTTCTTTCACCGTGTCCACGCCGGCTGCTTCCAGCAAGTCGGCATACTCTTCTCCCACGCCCTTGACGCGCATGAGGTCGGCCCGGTTGACCCAGTTGAGGATCTCCTTCTCTTCGAGACCGGTGGCGGAGGCCAGCGCCTTGCGGTCGGTTCGGGAAGCGGCCCGCTTGAGCAGCGCTTCGGTCGTGCGGACCCGGTTCTGACGGAGGTTGCGGGCTTGGGGACGGGACAAGCCCTGAATGGCATCGATAGAGGGCATTTGGTCTCTACTCCTGAGGCGATCGGCGAGCAGGTTACCGAGAGAGCGGCCGAGTAGTCAATGTGGCCGTTCCGACGCATCGTCCGGTCGGGCCAGTGCGAGCGCTCGATCGGTGTCCACCAGGCGCTCCGGAACGCGATCGATCCGCACCTCCACCACCTCACCACTCAGGGTCTCCAGCGACCGCAGGAGATCGGCATCGTCCGGGGCACTCAGCAGCCGATCCCACAGGCCCCTTCTGGCGAGCACCGGGTATCCCCGCGCATACCGGTAGATGGGCACCACGGCGAGGCCACCTTCTGCCAGGATCAGCGCCTCCACCAGCTCGGGTTGGGTGTTCGGCTGATCGCCCCGGCCGACAACGACGGCCGAGGGAGGCCCGCTTCTGCGCGACAGGTGGTCGAGGGCGGCCCGCAGCCCCGACATCGGACCAAGCTCCCAGTCCAGGTCGATCAGGACGGTGCAGCCTGTGAGATCGACGGATTCGAGCACCTGGTCGGCGTCGTGGCCGAGAACCACCAACCGCTCGTCGACCGGCCACCCTCGCACCTGGTCCACCACATGCTCGAGGAGCGGCCGACCCCTCCAGACCAGCAGCTGCTGGTGATCGGACAGGGCCGCCGGCTGGCCGCCGGCGAGGACCACAGCGGCCACCGTCATTTTCCGATCACCTCCAGACCGGCTGCCAGCAAGGCAGAGGACAGCACATCAGCTTCGCCGATCCGCACCGATAAGGACAAGATGCCGCCCCCGCCATGTTCGCGATGCCGCAGCTGCAGGTCGCGAATATCCACCTTGCTGGCCTGCAGGGCAGAACCGACTTTGCCCAACTCTCCTGGCCGGTCCGTCAGTGCCACGCGGACCAACGCCACCGGAGGGGACAGGCCGCGGCGAGCTTCGCGGGCCAGGGACAGCTGTTCGGTCACGACCGCATGGTCGTCGGTCGCCAGGACCTCCTTGAACTTCTGCAGTCGGTCGATCAGATCGTCGATCGATTCAGCCACTGCCTCCCGGTTCGTCCGGAGGATGTCAGACCATGCGTCCGGCTCGGAGAGAGCCACCCGGGTCAGGTCTCGGAAGCTGCCGGCCGCCAGGCTGAGGGCGGACGGGGTCTCCTTCGCCATCGCTACGAGGGCGGCCGCCAGCGCATGGGGGAGGTGGCTGATCGTTGCGACGGCTGCGTCATGTTCGGCGGCCGCAACGTTGATGGGAAACGCACCCAACTCCCGCACCATCGACTCGACCCGCGCCACTGCCGCCGCCGGCGTTCCCTGCCCGGCGACCAGCACCCAGGCCGCGCCTTTGAAGAGCGCCCCGGTGGCGGGCTCCGGGCCGCTCATCTCCCGACCGGCCATCGGGTGGCCGCCCACGAATGCCGGCAGATGCGCCGCCGCCTCCACCACCGTCGCCTTGACACTGGCCACGTCGGTGACCACGGCTCCCGGCCGTAGGTCCTCGGGTCGAAGCCGGGTCAGCAGGTCGGGAATGGCCGATCCGGGGGCTGCGACAACGATCAAATCGGCGTCGCCGACGGCCTCGGGCAGCGACGTGGTAGTGGAAGCAAAGGCCCCTCGTTGGGAACCGGTCTCGAGATGGGATGGATCGGGATCCCAACCGACGACCTTCCAACCGGCTTCCGACAGCCCGAGTGCAACCGACGTCCCGATGAGGCCGGTGCCGAGCACCGCGGTGGTAGAAGGGATAGACAAACGTGCCCCGATCAACAATGAACGGACGCAGCCTACGTTGCCCCCTCAGCAGGCGCTAGGGTCGATGGATGACCACCATTGCGAGACTGGCCGACTCCTGCCTGACCGTGACGAACGATGCGGGCACCACCCTCATCGACCCCGGCTTCTTCACATTCGATACCGACCACGTGATCCTCGATGAGCTGGGTGACATCGAGCGGGTCTTGATCACCCATGAACACGGGGATCACGTGAAACCCGAGTTCGTGGCTTGGCTCGTCGATCGCGGAACCGATGTCGAGGTTTACGCCAACGCCGCGGTGGCCGCCTTGTTGGCGCCCCATGACATCGAAGTCGCAGCCGATGACCCGCCCGGTGTCAGCTCCGAGGACGTACTGCATGAAATGATCCCCAACGGATCGAGGCCCCCCAACCGCAGCTATTCGATCGAAGGCGTGCTGACGCATCCGGGAGACAGCTACGCGCCGACCTCGACCGAGCCGGTGTTGGCCCTTCCGCTCATGGTGCCGTGGGGTAGCACTACGCGGTCCATCGAGTTCGCGCGCCGCCTGGGACCTCGACAGGTCGTTCCCATCCACGACTTCTACCTCAGCGACAGCGGCCGATCCTGGATCCGAGAACTGGCGAAAAACGTGCTGACCGACTTCGACATCGAGGTGATCCCCCTCGACTGGGGCGAGCGCTACACCCTTTGAATCCTGGCTGACAAACCTCACGAAAACGTAATTCGATCACTGCCGGCCCGGCACCATCGTCCTCGCGAAAACATCCCGCCCCCTGCGCGAAAAAATCGTCGTGGGGTATATCCCCAGGCGGCTGTGGGCAAAACCCTGTGGATAGCAGTGGAAACGGTGGATAACCCCCGCTTTCGACCCCGTAGCGTGCCTACATCTCACTTGAGGTGACAAAGCTCTCCCACTGCGCGCGACTCAACCACCATCCGTGCGCTTGCGAAGCCATCGGCTCGGCCGATAGCTTGACCCCAATCAGAGCCCGAGAAGCCCAACTGATCGATTCTGTCCGGGGAAGTGCAGAATCGGACAACCGGGTTACTCGGGCTCTGGCTTTGCCGACCCGGTTCCGGTCCCGTCCGGGCCACACCACAACCCTTGGATGGATGCACGGCAGCCGTGGTAGCGACCTGGTCGACCGCTGCGCCGATTGTTGATCGTCGTCACCGCGCCGGCGCGTATCCGGAACGCTGACGTAGCATCGGCGCCGAGGCTCTCCTCTTGCGACCCTGAGACCCACCCCATACCCTGGAACCACATGGAGCGCATCCAGCTGAACATGGCGAAAGACTGGCTGTCGGTAGCCGACATCTGCGAATACATGGATGTATCGCCCTTCGTCGTCACGAGGATGATCCGGGCGGGCCGGCTGCCGGCGGTCAAGTTCGGGAGGGAATGGAGAATCAGCACGACGGACTTCGAGGACTACCTCAATGACCAACGCCAGGCGCACATGAACACGATTCCCGTCAGCGGAGTCGAGGCCAGGAGCCCCGACGGGGGCGAACACTCATGACCATCGCGACTCCGGTGCAACTACCCGACTCCGACATCGACCTCGACGTCGACCGGGCCTGGAATGTGATCGTGTGGGATGACCCCGTCAACCTCATGGACTACGTGGTGTACGTTTTCCAAAAACTGTTCGGGTACTCGGAGGCGAAGGCCACGAAGCTCATGTTGGAGGTTCACAACGAGGGCCGATCTGTGGTGGTGAGCGGTCCCAGAGAGAAGGCGGAGATCGATTGCCACCGGCTGCACCACTATGGCCTGTGGGCAACAATCGAAAAGGTCGAGTGATGTTCAAGCTCGTCGAGAACGGAATCGAGGTGCGGATGCCCAAACCGCTCGCCAAGTTCTTACAGGGCCTCCCCGAACTCCTGCAATCCGTTGGCGAGCAGCCGGGAGATCCGGCCGCCACCCGGCTCAACCCGCCGGCCTACACGGACGATGTCGCAGCCCAGGGCGATTACGAAGAGTTCGCGGGGCCACAGCTGGCGGCCATGCGCGACAACGACCGCCAACAGTTCGCTCGATCGATGTCGGATTACAAGAAGGGCCAGGTCATCAGTTTGGAGGACGCCGAGGCGTGGCTGAAGGTCATCGGTGATGCCCGGTTGGCGCTGGCTGCACGCAGCGGCATCCACGATGCCGGCTGGGAGCAGGACAACACCCAGCCAATGGGTCCCATCATCTCGACGCTCGGCTTTGTGCAGGCCTCGCTGGTGCAGGCCTTGTCAAAGGCGCTGTGATCGAAAACCGAGCTCGATGATCGGTCGAAAGGTCAGCTCGACCAACTCGTAAACGGTGCCGATGACCTCGTCGAGCTTTTCCTCCGAGAAATCTGCGATCGGAAACTGCCCTCGTATCACGAGATCGCCATGGCGGTCGATCGCGATGTGCGCCAGCCACACCCCGGCGTTTCGCTTGAGGCACAGCTCATACACGCGCTCCCGGTTGGACGGGGGCAGCGGCGAGAGATAGGCCTCGTGGGTGACCGTCAGCTCTCCGACGCTGAACCAGATCGTCGTGAAATCGCGCACGGTCTGAGCGATCCGGACGCCGACCCAACCTTCTCTCGTATGGTCGATACCGGCGACCCCTGAATCGGGGTCGGCCAGCCACCGATCCGCGATCTCAGCCAGTCGGGTCGAGCTCATCGGATGCCTCGATGATTCCGTCGTACAGCTCCAGGAGCCGGTTGGCGGTCGCCTCCCACGAGAACTGGGCGGCGTGCGCCACTGCCCCTTTGGACAGAGAGGCGGCATAGGCGTCATCCTCCAGAATGCGATGGATGGCGGCGGCGAAGCTGACCGGGTTCCATCCGCTCACCAGCAGACCCGACTTCTCGTGGGCGACCACGTGCGACAGCCCGCCCACGTCGGCTGCCACCACCGGAAGGCCACAGGCTTGCGCCTCGGCGGCCACCAGGCCGAATGATTCACTTCGGGAGGGCATGAGAAGGACGTCGGCCGCCTGATACAGCACGGCCAATTCGTTGTGCGGTTGCGGTTTCCGCCACACGACGTCGTCGGCCACGCCCCGCTTGCGCGCCAGCACCCGTGCGTGCGCCAGCTCACCATCACCGTCGGGCCCGCTGGGACCTCCCACCACCAACAGCCGGGCGGTCGGATGCTCCTCCCGCAGCACGGCCAACGTCTCAATGGCGACGTCGAGGCCCTTGAGCGGCTGGATACGGCCGACAAACAACAGCAGAGGACCGAACTCGACGCCGAGCTCGCGCCTGGCCTCTGATCGGTCACGAGGCGCGAACACGTCATGGTTCACCCCGGGAGGCGATACACACAGCGCCTCCAGGCTTGCGCCGTAGTGCTGGACCAGATCGTCGTGTTCAAAGAGCGTGGAACTGATTACACAGTTGGCCATCTCGATCACCTTGTCCTCGGTGGCGATTCGCATCAGCGACGACGGAGATTCCTCGGGCCGCTTGGTCAAGTCTTTGACCCGCCCCAGCGTGTGAAACGAGTGTGCCAGCGGAATCGACCAGTGCTCCTTGAGCAACACGCCGGCCCATCCGCTCAGCCAATAGTGCGAGTGCACGACGTCATACCGGCGGTCGTGCTCGGCGCTCCAGCGCTGCACACCAGCGGCGAAGTCGGCGACGAACGGAGCCTGGTCGGCGGTGCTCAGGGGAGCACACGGCCCGGCGTCAACGTGGATCACCCGATATCCCTCGATGACCTCGATGGGTGCGCCGTGCAGCGATGGATCGGTGCAGCGGGTGAACACGTCTGCGGCGATCCCGTGATTCGTCATGGTCCGCGCCAGCTCGTCGACATAGACGTTCATGCCGCCGGCGTCGCCCACCCCCGGTTGCAGCAAGGGGCTGGTGTGGTACGCCACGTAGGCGACGTCGGAGATCATCGGGTTCCCGCAATGCGATAGAGCGGCCTCTCCTCGGCGCCCAACCGGTATTTGTAGGTTTCATCGCCTTTGAGAAAATCGAACCACCTGCGTTCGTTGGCAATTGCCTTCTCGATCAACATGCTCAGCATGACGATCCCGGGTGAGGCTTCGGCTCGAGCCGGGTCGTACGCGCTGTTGTAGAGGTAATAGGCGTCGGCGTCGACGAATCCGAACGCGGCCGCCACCCGGGCACCATCGCCATCTCGCAACACATCGAGCCGCGCTCCCTCCGTTGAGAAGAGGTCGCGAAAGAATGCCTCTCGCTGGTCGGTCATGAAATGCTGCTTCTCCCCGGGTGCGCGTCGGTGTGTGCTGAAGAAGAAGTCCAGGTCCTCGAACGCGTCACCGGTTGCAAGGATGGGCTCGCCCACCAGCTCGGCGAAACGTCGCGTTTTGCGCCGGATCTCGTGACGCTGCTTCTTGCCGATCGACAGGAGGTATTCGTCGAACGAGAACGGCAGGGCGACCCGCAGGGCCAATGCGTGCTGGCGATACGCCGCGTCAAATCCCTGATAGCCGAAGAAGGCAGTGATCGACTCGGCGGCTTCGCGAGGGAGGGAATCGAAGTCGTAGCGGCTCCCACCGGGCCGCCCGAGCACGAAGTCGACGAGCATCTGGGCACCATCGATGCCCAGCGGCGAGTGGTAATCGGTCAGATCACCTTCCCCCGCCAACCGGATGGCGTCCTCTGTATGCCAGATCGGAACCAACCCGGTGTCGTCTACGACGATCTGCAAGTGGTCATCGGCTCCGCCGAAGGCGCGCCACCAAGCGGATAGGAATCCCGATCGCACGAACGGACCCACCTCCGGGGCGGTTGGCGTCAGGTCCCACTGCTTGGCCGACCAGTCGATCGTCATGGCAGCGGCTCCCAACGCCCCACCGTTCGCCGTCCCCCAGAAATCGGCCGATGGCGAACCGACGTCAACAGAGCTGGATTCCTCGTCGCCCCCAACCGGACGCAGATCTCGGCCGCCGCCGCCGCCGCCGCATCATTGGATCCATCGAACGATTTGACAGCCAACCCGAATCGACCAGGCGCGCCGATCGCCAGCAAGCCGGCGGCGCCGGTCTTGCCCACCCCGTCAATCGCATCAGCGATCGTCACCTCGGACAAGCCGCTTCCCCCCACCAGCGCCGGAAACCTCATCATCGCACGTCGCGCCCGTCGAAAACGTTCATCGAACATCAACCGGGCATACGCCCTCGCCATTCCTCGCACTGATCCACGCAACGTCGGGTACCCGCATCCGTCGACCCCGACCGGCTTGACCGGTTGACCGGTGACCTCTTCGACCAGCGGGTAGATCGCGAGCTGGCCGGGGTGGTCGGCCTCGACATAGCTCTCCACCGCCCAGCCCTGTTCCACGCATGCCATCAACATCGCCGCATGTTTGCCGGAGCACGTGTAGTGCGCCGCATCCGGCCGCTCGTCCAAGAGGCGTATCCGCGAAGCCTCTATCAACGCCGGCCCTTCCGGGCATCGAAGATCCGAGCTGGCCAGGCCGGCCTGACCGAGCATCGAGCGGGCAATCGCCACATGCGCCGGCTGCCCGGCATGGGAGGAGATGGCGACGGCCAGCTCTTCATCCGACAGGTCCACACCGGCCTCCAAGACAATGGTGGCCTGGAAAGGCTTGATGGCGGACCGGTAGAAGAACGGACGGTCTACGTCACCGAGCTGAAACAGCACACGCCCGTCGGGTCCGATGGCCATGGCTGCTCCCCGATGGGTCGCTTCCGGCAGACCCGACCGCACCTGGTGGGCGAGGATGTCAGGCGCGGCCAAGCAATTCGTCGAAACCACCCAGACCCTCGCGGTACCTGCGGGTCAGCTCGGCCTGGATGGCGTCAAACGCGTGCTGGGCGTCGCTGCGCTGGTTCGAGATGTCGGCTTCGATGTCGACCAGCGCAGCCTGCACCTGCTGCAGCTCCTCGGCCTCGATCGTGACCAGTCGGCCGAGAAAGTTGTCGTCCAGCACCATGTCGATGCGCCGGCGCCGCTCGTCGGGGAGGTCGGGAACGTCGACTCGGGTCGGGCGTCCGTGCGGATCACCAATCGGCGGGCCATCAGTGAGTATCTCGGGAAGTGCCTCCATCAATGTCCGGGTCTCTTCGCCCGAGCGCCGGCGGAGCTCAAACGCCAGCAGGTCCATGCGTCCGTGAAGGAGCCGCCGGTAATAGGACAGTTCGTTCTCGAGTTCATCGCAAATGCGGCGGCGTTCGCGTAAGTCGTCCATGGTGAGCGACTCGAGATCCGTGAGGAAGGACGCATCGCGAATTCGATCGATACGGCGCCGGCTTTCTGTTTCTTCTATTGACATGCATTCACCAACGTTGGGTAGGGGTTGACCGGGGCGCTTCCGCGTCCGCCGGGATGAATCTGGAAGTGGACGTGGGGAATGCCGCCTTTGGCGTTGCCGGAATCTCCGTTGAAGGCGATGACTTGCCCCCGCGACACGCGAGTGCCGCTCGAGATGCCGTCGGCATAACCCGACAGATGTGCGTAGTAATACGATGTCCCGTAGTCGGCATCGAGCCACAGGCTGATCCCGCCCAGGTCGCTGTTACGCAGCGACACGACTCCATCCGCGACCGCAATGACCGGGTGGTCGAACGGCGCCACGATGTCGGTTCCTTTGTGGGTCCGCCCCCCTGAGCGGGGGTTGCCCCAGTCGTTGCTGTAGCGATACGAGTCACGGAACATGCAGATGAAGCCAGGGGTAGCCGACGCGGGGGCGCCCGCCGCCGCACCTTCGAGCTGAGCGATGGCCGCCAGCCGCCGGCGTTGCCGTTCGGCCCGGCGCTGGGCTTCTTGTTCTTCGAACTCGGCCCTGACTTCCTGGTACTCCGCGTCGGCTCTGCGGAACAGCTCGTCGATCTCCGCCACCAGCTGGGCGTTCTCCTGTTCGAGCACACGAATCCGCTCCTGGTCTTCCTGCAGCTGGGCCTGGGTGGCTTCGAGGCTGTTGCGGATGGCGCTCACCCGGTCGAGCAGGCCGATCTCGGAGTTGGCCGCGATCTCGATCAGCTCCTGTCTCGTCAGCAGCTCCGTCACCGAGTCGACCTGGAAGAACACAGACGACTCGCCGACGCCTCCCCCCATGTATGCCTCGACGGCCTGTTCTTCGACCTGGGCTTCGAGCCCATTGATCTCGCGTTGGAAGTCTTCGATTCGGGCCCGGTAGTCGCCGATTCGATAGGTCACCGCCTCCAACTCGGAATACACGGCTTCGTGGTTCTCGACGGCCACGTCGAGCCGCCGCTCGATCTCGGCGCGTGCGGCCAGGGCATCCTCGACATCTGATTGAGAAACTTGCGACGTGGCGGGGGCGGCGATTGCCATGAGGGCGACCACAACCCACGCCAGCAACCGTTTGCGGACGCGCATCGGCCGTAGGTTACCGATTGGCACGCGAAAATCCTCGCTCAGCGAGGGCGTGCCGTGATGGAGACGCCATCTCACCTGCTCAGGCGAGGAGCGCCAGCGCCATCCAGTACAGGGCCGCCGCCACGACCCCGCCATCGACGTGAATCAGGCGGCCAGGGAGATTGCTCATCAGATACAGGTCCCCGCGCCGGAGCAGCGAGCCGAGCGTACGCCCGGCCAGGAAGCCCCCGGCGACCATGCAGGCCGCAATGATCAATGCCAGCGGCGCCTCGTCACCGGTGATGAAGGCCAGCGCTACTCCGACGATGATGGTCGCGAGAGCTGCCGCCGTGTGGGGGTCGAGCCACGCTCGCTGGATCCCCGCCAACGTCGCGGCGAATGCGAGATTGGCGATCCCGATCATCACGAGGAACGCCAGGGTCCGTGACTCCCCGTCCTGACCCATCCGCACCAGCACCAGGGCACCCGCGGAGGTGGCACCGATCACCCCTGCCAGCACCGTTCCGGAGAGGCGTTCAATCGATCGCTGCTCGGGCTGGGCGATGGCCCCCACGAAAACCAGGACCACCACCAATGCAACGGCCACTCCGAGACCGCTCGAGCCCCACCGATAGGCCGCCAGGGGGCCGGCCAAGGCGGCGGTCAACGCCGGCCAGGCCGAGAAACCGGAGGCGGTTCTCCCCTGGTGGAAGACGTCCCACACCCAGAGCCCGAACACGGCGACGACGGCGGTGACGTACAACTCGACGCTCACGAAGTTGGAGATGAGGAGGGCACCGAGGACCGCGGCGGCCAGGAAGACGTAGAACTGCGACTGCACCGTCGGATCTTGCACGGGGGTGGCGCCCCCCGAAACCGGCGGCAGCAGAGCGATCTCGTCGGTATCGGCCACTCCGGTCTCGGGGCCGGCCGGCTCGCCGTTCACCCAGACATTGGCGGCTTCCAGCCCCCGCTGGAAATCGTCCCCGAAGCGCAGCGAGGCGGCAGTCAGCACCTCGCCGACGGACGACCCCTCGATCTCGACCCGCGCCTGGCCGGCCGACTCTCGCAGCCCGGCGAACAACCGCAACGTTGGCATGCCGCTCCCTACACGATTCTGCGCCATCGTAGTGAAACCCTTCGCTATTGTTGCGCTGCAATCAACAAGGCACCCGACCGGATTGAACCAGAAAGTGGGCCTGTGAAAGCACTTGTGATCGGGGCTTCCGGCTTCGTGGGCGAGTACCTGATGTCCGTGGGACATTCCAGAAACCACCACGTGAGCGGAACGTACACGGCGAAACCCGAGCCGCATCTCGATTTCCTCGATGCGACCGATCCCGACGCGGTCCATCGCCAGATCGTCGCGGCCGGCCCGGACTGGGTATTCATGACCGCGGCCAACCCGCACGTCGATCTCTGCGAGCAAGATCCCCCGGCCACCCGGCCGATCAACGTGGAGGCGGTGGAATCGGTGGCGCTCACGTGTCGTGAGATCGGTGCCAGGTTGCTGTTCTTCTCGACGGATTACGTCTTCAACGGCTCAGACGGTCCGTACGACGAATTCGCCACCCCCGCCCCGCTCTCCGAATACGGCCGCCAGAAGCTCGAAGCCGAACGCATCGCCGCCGATCTTCTCCCCGGCGCACATGCGATCGCCCGGATCAACGTCGTTTACGGCTGGGAGAAACACGGCAAGAACTTCTTCGTTCGCCTGCTGCGCAACCTGCGATTCGGCGAAACCGCCACGATCCCCGACGACCAGTTCTCCACCCCGACCTACGTCGGCGACATTGCTCAGATGGCCTGGGATGTCGTCGAGGCCGGCGGCACCGGCACGTACCACCTCACCGGACCCGACTTCATCGACCGCTTCCGGTTTTCGCAGACCATAGCAACCGTGTTCGACTGCGACCCGGGCCTGGTGCAGCCGATCAGCACCGAGGAGCTGGGGCAACCGGCCAAGCGGCCGCTGCGGGGAGGTCTGATCTCCAAGCGTATCCAGGACGTCAGCGCCCACGAGCCCCGATCGGTGAAAGCGGCCCTCGAGTTGCTCTACGAACAAGAGTCGATCCTGGCCGGCGGTTGATGGTCTGGCGCGCACGATGACGAGCCCCGGCCGCCAGCGCCGGCGGTTGACCGCCACCCAGACCGACCTCGACGTTCGCCAGCAGCTCGCATTTCTGGTGGCCGTTCACCAGTCATCCGATGCCCACGAGGCCGAGATCGCACTCGACGAGTTGAGCCTGCTGGTGGAAACGGCGGGATCAGTACCGGCCGGCGAAGAGGTACTGCGTCGCCCCCGCCTGGACCCGGCCACCTTCATCGGCCGTGGCCAGGCCGAGGCGATGGCGGCGCAAACCCGGGCCCTCGAAGTTGACGTCGTGGTGTTCGACAATGCGCTCACCGCCACCCAGCAACGCAACCTCCAGAGGATCTTCCAGTGCGACGTGGTCGACCGCACCGCCGTGATCCTGGATATCTTCGCCCAGCACGCAACCTCGGCCGCCGGCATGCTCCAGGTCGAGCTGGCCCAGCTGCGATACCTGGCCCCCCGGCTCCGGGGCAAGGGAACCGAACTGTCCCGTCTGGCCGGCGGAATCGGTACCCGCGGCCCCGGCGAGTCCAAGCTCGAAACCGACCGGCGCCGCATCGCCGGGCGCATCACGAAGCTCGAGAAGGAGCTCGAGCACATCAATCGCATTCGAGCCACACAGGCGAAAGCGCGCGAGCAGTCTGGCCGGTTCCGGATGGCGCTCGTGGGATACACCAACGCCGGAAAATCGACGTTGCTCAATGCGTTGACGGACGCCGATGCGCTCATCGAGGACCAGCTATTCAGCACGCTCGATGCCACCGTGCGCCGCATGGAGATGCCCGGTCGGGACTGGCTGGTGTCCGACACGGTCGGATTCGTTCGCAGTCTCCCCCACGAGCTGGTCGAAGCGTTCCGTTCAACGCTGTACGAGGTGGCTGAAGCCGACCTGCTCCTCCATGTGGTCGACGGATCCGACCCCGAGCCCGAGCGCCAGGTCGCAGCCGTACGGGAAGTGCTCGCCGAGATCGACGCCAACGAGATACCGGAGGTCCTCGCCGTCAACAAGGTCGACCGGGCAGACCCGGCCGTTGTGAGGCGGCTGCTGGCGAGCCACGACCCGAGCATCGCACTCAGCGCGGCCAATGGCGAGGGCCTCGACAAACTGCGGAGCCTCCTCGTCGAGGTGGCTCGCTCGCGGGCGCGCGTGGTCGAACTGCGCATCCCCTACGACCACAGCCGGATTGTCGCCGAGCTGCATGAGCTGGGGGAGGTCATCGGACAGGTGCACGAGGAACGGTTCACCCGGCTCACCGTTCGGCTCGCCCCCCAACTGGCCGCTCGTTACTCCGACTACCAGCCGTGAACGCGCCTCGCATTGAGGGGCATGTTGCACCGGGATTCGAAAAGGTCGTCGACGCCATGGCGTCCAACTTCGACGAACGAGACGAGGTCGGCGCATCCGCAGCTGCCTTTGTCGGCGAAGAGCTCGTCTTCGACATCTGGGCGGGAGAGGCCTCCCCCGGCGTGGCCTGGACGGAGGACACGATCGTCCCGGTGTTTTCGACCACCAAGGGAGCCACGGCGCTCGTGATACAAGTGCTGGTCGATCGTGGTCTGATCGATGTCGGGCGGCCCGTGTGCGAATACTGGCCGGAGTTCGCCCAGCACGGCAAGGAGGGGATCACCGTCGAGCATGTCCTGACGCACACCTCCGGCGTGTTGCGGGTCGAGAACTATCAGGCTCTGGTCGGCGACGGCGCGTTTCTCAACGACCTCGACCGCATCGCCGAAGTCATCGCAAACTGCAAGCCCGATTTCCCGCCGAGCGCCTATATCGCCTACCAGGCCGTGACGTACGGTTTCATCCTGGGCGAACTGGTGCGGCGGGTCGACGGCCGCAGCCTCGGCACCGTCTGGCGCCAGGACATCGCCGCGCCCCATGGCATCGACTTCCACATCGGGCTCGAACCGGGCGAGCACGGACGGGTGGCCCGGCTCATCGACGCCGCCGATCCGACTGAAGAGGCCGTCCAGTTCTATCTGTCCATGTTCACACCCGACACGCTGCAGGGCCAGGCCATGATGGTCTCGCGGGCGGGCCTGGCGGCCGTTGCGGACCGGGCGAACGACCCCGCCACGCTCACGGCCGAGATCCCGGCGGCCGGCGGGGTCGGGTCGGCTCGTGCGATCGCCACCTGGTATGCGATCCTCGCGAACGGCGGCGAACTGCGAGGCAGGCGACTCGTGTCGCCCGAATCCATCGCCGCCCACACCGCCGAACGATCATCTGGAACCGACATGGTGAGCATGCTGGAGAGCCGCTTCGGGTTGGGGTATGCGCTCCCCACCGAGCTGACCGCCTACGCCGACATTCCGACCGCCTTCGGCCACAGTGGTCTCGGCGGTTCGGTGGGGTTCGCTGATCCGGCCACCAACATCGCCTTTGGCTACACCATGAACCAGATCCGCTATCCGGGCCCGACCGACCCCACCCGAGCCGGGGTACTCGTCCAGGCGCTGTATTCCTCGTTGTCCTAGGATTTCTCGCAAGGGATCCAGGCCAAGAAGCGGGTTTGGACCGCAACATCGCCGGGTATCACCGCCGAAACCGGAGGCCATATCAGATGGTGAATCGCCCCACCATGCGAGGAAAAGAGCCAGACAAGCCGGAGTCGCGCACGCCCTGGCGGGTCGAAGGCTGGGAAGACGGCGAACCCGGCCGCCGCCGGCAGATGCCAGGCGGCCGCTACTTCTGGCTGGTATTCCTGGGGGCGCTGCTGATCAACTGGCTCATCTCGACGTGGGTCCTGGCGCCGGCCGACCCCATCTCGCTTCCCTATACCTCGTTCCTGGAAGAACTGGACGCCGGCAACGTTGAAAGCATCGTCGCGACGGGCACCGACATCCGCGGAGAGTTCATCGACGCTGTGTCCGACCCGAGCGTGCCCGAGACCACATCGACGAGGTTCGAGACGCGTCGCCCCGATTTCGCCGACGACGACCTGCTGCGAAGGCTCATCGAAAACGACGTGGTCGTGAATGCGGAGCCGGCCGGCCAGACGCCCTTCTGGCAACAGCTGCTGTTCGGGTTCGGGCCCACGCTGCTGTTGTTGTGGCTGTTCGTCAGCTTCTACCGCCGCGCCGGCCAAGGGCTGGGTGCCATCGGTGGGCTCGGAGCCAGCAAGGCCAAGCAGTACGAGCCCAGCAAAGATCGGGTTACGTTCGAAGACGTAGCCGGCATCGACGACGCCGAAGACCAGCTGGTCGAGGTCGTCGACTTCCTGCGCAACCCCTCCAAGTACACCAAGCTAGGAGCCGCCATCCCCCGCGGCGTGCTGCTGAGCGGCGCGCCCGGCACCGGCAAGACCCTGCTGGCCAAGGCCGTGGCTGGTGAGGCCAACGTCCCGTTCTTCTCGATGGCGGCCTCCGAGTTCATCGAGATGGTGGTGGGAGTCGGTGCCAGCCGTGTGCGCGACCTGTTCAACAAGGCCAAAGAGGCGGCGCCGGCGATCGTCTTCATCGACGAGATCGACGCCATCGGCCGGGCCCGGGGCGGGGCAGTGTCATTCGGCGGCCATGATGAGCGAGAACAAACGCTCAACCAGATCCTGACCGAGATGGATGGCTTCAGCGGCAACGAAGGCGTGATCGTGATCGCCGCCACCAACCGGCCGGACATTCTCGACCCTGCCCTCCTCCGCCCCGGCCGCTTCGACCGCCACGTCGTGGTCTCGCCGCCCGATCAGGTCGGCCGCAAGCAGATTCTGGAGGTCCACACCCGCGACGTCCCGCTGGCGCCCGACGTGGACCTGGCCACGCTCGCCTCGTCGACCCCGGGCATGGTGGGGGCCGATCTGCGCAATCTGGTGAACGAAGCAGCCCTCATGGCGGCCCGCCGTGACCACGATCAGGTGCAACTCAACGACTTCACGGACGCTCTCGAACAAATCATTTTGGGAGCCGAGCGCAAGATCATGATGACCGAAGACGATCGGCGCCGCACCGCCTACCACGAGTCGGGCCACGCCCTGCTCGGGATGCTCGAACCCGGCGCAGACCCGGTCCGCAAGATCTCCATCATCCCTCGCGGTCGCGCCCTGGGGGTGACGTTCCAGAGCCCCGAAGCGGACCGCTACTCCTACACCCGGGAATACCTGCTCGGCCGCATAACGGGTGCCCTGGGGGGCCGGGTGGCCGAAGAGCTGATCTTCGGTGAGCGGACGACCGGAGCCGAGAACGACCTCGTGCAGGCAACCCGCATCGCCCGCAACATGGTGGGTCGCTGGGGCATGTCGGACCAAATCGGGCCCGTGTCCGTGCTCGAAGGCGAACAAGCCGCCAATCCCTTCCAGCCGGACGAGATCTCGGAGCACACCCACCGCCTCATCGACGAGGAGGTGCGCCGGATCATGGACGAGTGCGAAGCACGCGCTCGGGAGCAACTCGAGAAGCACCGCGACACGCTCGACGCCCTGGCCGCCGCCCTCCTGGAGAAGGAAACCCTCGAAGAAGAAGAGGCCTATCAGATCGCCGGCATCAGCCGCGACGAAGAGCCGGTCGTTATCCCCTGAGCCGGGAGGCGGCGAGGTCTCGCCTGTGGTGCTTCTACCCAAGGGGCCGGCGGTGGCTGAGCCCTGAGCCGCGATCCGGATAGGATCCGGGCTCATGCGCGCAAGGACCGCCGAATGAACAAGGTACTGCTGCTCAACGGCCCCAACCTGAACCTGTTGGGAACGCGGGAGCCCGAGGTGTACGGTGCCGACACGCTCGACGATCTGGTCAAGCTCGTGACCGAGCACGCCGCCTCCCGCGACATCGCGATCACCTCAGCCCAGAGCAATGTCGAAGGCGAGCTCGTCAACCACCTGCACGACGCCCGCGACTGGGCCGACGCGGTGATCTTCAACCCTGGTGGGTACACCCACTACAGCGTGGCACTGCGGGACGCCATCTCGGCGGTGGGCCTGCCGGTGGTAGAGGTACATATGTCCAACGTGCAGGCCCGCGAGGAGTTTCGCCATCAAAGCGTCGTCGGCGCCGTGTGCCTCGGCACCATCGCCGGCTTCGGCAAAGTGTCGTACCTGCTGGCGGTGGACGCTCTGGCCGCCCACTTCGCTACTTCGTAGCCGCCAACCACTCCTCGAGAGCATCGAGCACGATCCCCCAGGCCCGCTCGAAGTACCGGCGGTTCTGGTCCCACAGCTCTCCTTCGCCATGCCCGGCGTGGCTCAGGGTGAGTATGGTGCCGTCGGCCACGCGGGCGAGCTGGAGCACCACGAACGTGAGCCGGCCTCGCGCCTCCGGCAGCGACGGCGGTGAGTTCCACGTGAAGGCCAGCATCTCATTGGGAATGAAGGCGAGTATCTGGCAGCCTTCCGAGCCCTGCCGGCCCTCCGGCTGGTCCAGGTCAAAGAGCAGCTCGAAGGCTCCCCCGACGGCCAATTCGACCTTGGCCGGGACCTCCAGCCACGTCCCCAGCAGCTCGGAATCGGTGAAGGCGGAGAAGACGCGCTCGGGGGAAGCCGCCAGCCGCCGGCGCATGACCACCGGCCGCTCGTACGACCCGGGGGCGGCGAACCGGGAGTGGTCGATGGCCTTGTTCATCGCGCTCATGGCGTGCCGAGCGCCTCGAGGACCTCATCGTCCGTGACCTGGGCGAAGCGGCGATAGAACTGGCCGACCGAGCCCATGTGGCGCGGCGCGTCGACGATCACGACTTCGTCCACCAGGCCTTCGAACGTCTCGGCGGTCGGACGGGGCGCCACCGGCACCGCCAGCACGATCCGATGGGCACCGGCTTGTCGTACCACCTCGATGGCGGCCTTGGTGGTGGCCCCGGTGGCGATGCCGTCGTCAACGATGACCACGTCCCGCCCGGCGATCGGGATTCGCGGCTTGGTGGCCCGGTACACCTGGGCCCGCCGCTCGAGCTCTTTCCCCTCGCGAGCAGTGATGGCCTCGATCTCCTCCGGTCGCACCCGCGTCTGGCGAATCAGGTTGTCGTTCAGGTAGCGGGCACCCGACTCGCCGATCGCCCCCAACGCCAGCTCCGGTTGATGGGGGTGTCCGATCTTTCGTACCAGCACGATATCGAGGTCCGCTCCCAGACGCGCGGCCACCTCCTTGGCGACCGGCACACCCCCCCGGGGGAGGCCCAAAACCAACGGTTTGGTGAGCTCCACCGACTCCATGAGGTCCGCCAGGCGGCGGCCGGCGTCTTCCCGATCCCGAAACATGATCCGATTTTGCCACCTTCACACATAGCAAGGCGAATTCGTGTAGCGTCGCACGCAGGAACTAACTGGGAGGCAAATTGACCCGCGCACACATTCTTCTCCGGCCGGTATCGTGGCTCGCCGTTCTGGCGCTCATGTTGATCCTGGCGATACAGGGCCAGGCCCAGGCCATCCCAGATGGCGAGACGTACACGCTCGTCATCCTCCACAACAATGACGGAGAGTCCGACCTCCTGTCCAGCGATGGCGAGGGCGGCGCGGCCCTGTTCGCCGGGCTGGTCGCCGACCGCAAGACCGCCGGCAACGCCACCCACGACGGAGTCGTGATGGTGTCCTCCGGCGACAACTTCCTGGCCGGCCCCGAATGGACCGCCGGCGTCGACGCCGGCGTCTTCTACGACGCGCTGGTGCTGGAGGAAATCGGTTACGACGCCATTGCGCTCGGCAACCACGACTTCGACTTCGGCCCGGATGTGCTGGCCGACTTCATCGGCTCCTTCACGGACGCCCCCACCTATGTCAGCGCCAACGTAGACCTGTCTCCCGTTCCTGAGCTGGCGGCGCTCGACATCGTGAAGTCGACCGTGGTGACCGTGGGCCAGACCCAGGAGCCGGTCGGCATCGTCGGAGCCGTGACCCCCAACCTCCCGTTCATCTCCAGCCCCTTCCCGGTGACCGTCAGCTCCGAAGTGGCGGGCCTGGTGCAGGCCGAAATCGATGCCCTCACCGCCCAGGGGGTGGAGATCATCATCCTCATCAGCCATCTGCAGGGCATAGATGAGGACATCGAACTGGCGGCCCAGCTGACCAACCTCGACGTGATGGTGGCCGGCGGCGGCGACGAGCTGCTCGCCAACGAAACGACGCCGCTGCTCCCCAGTGACGACCCGGCCGACATCTTCGGGCCCTATCCGATCCTGGCCGTAGACATGAACGGCAACGACGTTCCGGTGGTCACCACCTCGGGTAGCTACGGCTACCTGGGCGAGCTGGTGGTCTCGTTCAACGATCAAGGCGAGCTGATCGGCCACGAGGGCGTCGGCCCGATCCGGGTGCTGGCATCGGACGGAATCACCGCCAACGCGGCGCTCGAACAGTCGGTGACAGCCCCGGTGACGGCAGCGCTGGATGCGTTCGAGACCAACGTCATCGCGCAGAGCGAGGTGGCCCTCGACGGCCAGCGGAGCTCGATCCGGTTCATGGAGACCAACCAGGGCAACCTGATCGCCGATTCGCAGCTGTGGCAAGCCCAGCAACTGGCCCCGCAATTCGGGTTGAAGGCCCCGCAGGTGGCGATGGGCAACGGCGGCGGCATCCGCAACGACAGCGTGATCCCGGCCGGCAACGTCACCGAGCTCGACACGTTCGACATGGTGCCGTTCAGCAACTTCTTGACCATCCTCGAGGACATGTCGGCCGCACAGATCAAGGACCTGCTGGAGAACGCCGTCTCCCGCGTCGAGGGCAACCTGGGCGGCACCGGCCGTTTCGCCCAGGTGGCGGGCATCTCGTTCACCTACGACCCGGAGGGCACTGCCATTGCCTTCAACGAAGACGGCTCTGTGGCCACCCCGGGCGACCGCGTGAGGTCGGCCGTGCTGGACGACGGCACCGCCCTCGTCAGCGGCGGCAAGGTGGTGCCGGGCGCCCCGGCGGTGACCGTCACCATGGTCGACTTCCTCGCACGGGGCGGCGACCAGTACCCGGTGGGCGACCACCCGTTCACCGTGATCGGCGTCTCCTACCAGCAGGCGCTGGCCGCCTACATCGAGGGGCCGCTGGCGGGTGCCATCACGGCCGAGGACTACCCGGAGGGCGGCGAAGGCCGTGTCACCGTGGTGGACAGCGCCAACGTGGCAGGCGTGCTCCCGAACGGCCAATGGCTGGTGCCGGAGGCCGACGCCCCGTTCTTCTTCGGAGACCCGGGCGATATTCCGTTCCTGGGTGACTGGAACGGGGATGGAGTGCGGACCCCCGGCCTCTACCGCCAGTCGAACGGCTTCGCCTACGTGCGTGACACCAACGACTTTGGCGTGGCCGATCGGGAATGGTTCATGGGCAACCCGGGTGACATCCCGCTGGTCGGCGACTGGGACGGCGACGGCATCGACAGCTTCGGCGTCTACCGTCCGTCCGAGGGCAAGGTGTACCTCCGCAACGAGCAGACCACCGGGTTCGCCGAGGTGGAGTACTTCTTCGGCAACCCTGGCGACACGCCGTTCTCCGGCGACTTCGACGGCGACGGCATCGATACGGTCGGGCTCTACCGAGAGACGGCCGGCCTCGTCTACTTCCGCAACGAGCAGACGACCGGCGTCGCCGAGTTCGAGTTCTTCTTCGGGGCTCCCGGCGACATCTTCGTCGGTGGCGATTGGGACGGCGACGGCATCGACACCGTCGGTGTGATCCGCCCGTCGACGAACACGTTCTTCGGGCGCAACTCCAACACCCAGGGATTCGCCGACTTCTCGTACGGCTTCTCGCCCGGCCTCAAGCCGATCGTGGCCCAGCCGCTCCGGTCGGGAGAAAGCGTGATCGCGAGCAAGGGTCTGACCACCCTTGCCACCGCACTCGACATTCTGGAAGAGAACGGGTTCCTGCCTCCTCCGGGAACGCCTTCGACGTTGTTTGCGCCGACAGACGCAGCGTTCGAGGCCCTTCCGCCGGGCTTGTTGGACGCTGCCCTGGCGGATCCGGGCTTCTTGGCGGACATCGTCGGCTACCACGCCGTACCGGGCGCCTTCACCCAGCAGCAGCTGATCGACGCCGGTTTCCTGACCGCGTTCAACGGCAGCCCGCTGGGATTCAGTGAGGGCAGCCTGCTCGTCAACGGCGTGGAGGCGAGCCCCGGCCTCAGGGTGGAAGACGGATACATCTTCGTCATCGACGAGGTGCTGCAGCCTCCCGAGCCCGAGGCGCTCTTTGCGGCCGATCACATGCGCGGCACCACCGAGGTGCCGGCTGCAGGCGACCCGACAGCATTCGGGATCGCCTTCTTCAACTACACGATCCTCGGTGAGACGCATCTGATGTGTGTCGGTGGGTTCAACACCGGCGGTTTCGTGGCCGGGGAGACGCCGAACGCCTTGCACATCCACGAGGGAGCTGCCGGCGTGGCCGGACCGGTCGTGTGGAATTCGGGTGCAACCGAGGACAACTTCTTCCCCGGTGAGCCGTTCAACGAGTGGGCATTCGACGCGTGTGCCGAGATCGACCCCGCAGTGGCCCAGAGCATCATGGCCAACCCGGAAGGGTTTTACGCCAACATCCATTCGCCGTCCTACCCGGGAGGGATGGCGCGAGAGCAGCTCGTGGTCGACCCCGGTTTCAACCCGTTCCCCACCGCCTTCCACGCCGACCCGATGGCTGGGGCATTCGAGACAGGAGGGGGCGATCCGGACGCCGTGGGCTGGGTGTACCTCGATCAACCGACCACGGACACGGGGGAATGGTGCTTCGACATCACTCTGTTCCAGAGTGACCCGCTCACCGGAGCCCACATCCACGCCGGTGCCGCCGGAGTCGACGGTGGGGTAGTGATCAACTTCGAAGTCGGTACGAGGTTCCCGGTCCACGAGCCGTTCCCCCAGGTCGCATATGGCTGCGTGGCGGTCGATGCAACGCTGCAGTCAGACATCGCAGCCGACCCCGCCGGCTTCTATGCCAATTTCCATTCCGAAGCATTCCCGGCCGGCATGGTCCGGGGACAGTTGGTGGCCGGGCCCAGTCCCCAGGTCGACATCCTGGCCGACCTGTCCGGCGAAGAGGAAGTGTCCGCTCCCGGCGAGGGCTTTGGATTCGCCCGGTTGGCGGTCTTTGAGGAACTCGGTGCCATCGAGTTCTTCATCGACGCTTTCAGCACCGACCAGCCGACGTCTGGACACGTGCACACCGGAGGCGCGGGGGTCGAGGGCCCGGTGTTACTGGATCTCGGGGTCACGGCCGATACGTTCTCCATGCCGTTCGGGCCTGAGGGTCCGTGGATCGGGATCGGGGTCGTCACCGGTGTCGACCCGACCGTCATCTCCGCCATCGTCGGCACTCCTGGTGACGAGTACATCAACATCCACAACGACGCCTTCCCGGCCGGGATCATGCGGGGCCAGACGTTCAACCCCGAGTCCGGGCCCCCGCCCCAGGGACTGAGCTCGCAGAGCCGGGGGTGGTGACCGGCAGTCACGCCTCGTAGCTAGACGCTTGGAAGCGGCGGGGATCGATCCTCGCCGCTTCTACGCGTCTGTGGCCTCGCAACGCCGGGGCGGCCCGGTTTAGGATTTCACCGACTACTCGAAGTCGGCTACACGAAAGGGACCAAGACGTGGCACTCGACTCCATCGCCAAAACACACTGGGAGGGCGACCTGATGTCAGGCGCCGGAACCACCACATTCGACTCGGGGGCCTGTGGGCCGCTCGATGTCGACTGGAAGGCACGCTCGGAAGAACACGGCGCCAAGACCAGCCCGGAGGAACTGATAGCCGCCGCCCATTCGGCCTGCTACTGCATGGCGCTGTCCAACACCCTGTCCAAAGCCGGCCATCCGCCCGACCACCTCGATGTCCAGGCCACCGCCACGTTCGTGCCCGGCGAGGGGATCACCAACATGGTTCTGGTGCTGTCGGGAAGCGTCCCCGGCATGAGCGACGAGGACTTCCGGGAGGCGGCCGAGACCGCCAAAGACAATTGCCCGGTTTCGCAGGCTTTGGCGGGCAACGTGCCCATCTCGCTCGAGATCCGCTGAACGCAGATCAACCCAGCCATCTGAAATACCTACGGGCAGTGCGCGAAATCGAATCCTGCGGTGGGTAAGGTGATCTTCGATGTGGATGGGGCGAAAACGGACGCGGCGCGGAGCTCTGGTCGTAGCCCTGTTCCTGGTATTGCCGGCGGCGCACGCCGGCGCTCAAGCACCATCTGAAGCCCATGCTCCGGTCGCCCTGGCGGCCTTCGATTCGGCCTCCGGGCGCTGGTATTTGCATCCTCCCGGCTCAGCCCACCCGGCTGAACGCTTCTTCTTTGGACAAACTGGTGACGTCGGTCTCATGGGCGACTGGGATTGCGACGGCGTCGACACGGTCGGCACGTTCAACCCGAACACGGGGCTGGCCACGCTTCGCAACTCCAACGCGGCCGGGCCTCCCGATGTTTCGTTCTACGTGGGCCAGCCGGGCGACATCCCGCTGGCGGGTGACTGGGACGGCGACGGCTGCGATTCGGTCGGGGTGTACCGGCCCCAGCAGGGAAGAGCGTTGTTGCGCAACCGGCTCAGCACCGGGACCGCCGACCTCGACTACTTCTTCGGCGATCCCGGCGACCGGCCCTTTGCCGCCGACTTCACCGGAGCCGGCTACGACACGGTTGGTCTGTATCGAGAGACGAGCGGCCTCGTGTACCTGCGCCAGTCCCACACGACCGGATTCGCCGACTTCTCGTTCGTCTACGGCAACCCGCAGGACCGATTCGTGGCCGGCGACTGGGACGGCGACGGCACCGACACCGTCGGGGTGGTGAGAACAGCCGATGCCACCTTCTATGCCCGTAACGCCAATACCCAGGGCATTGCCGACTACGCCCACCCGTTCGCTGACAGCGATCTGCAGGTGGTGAGCGGCCGCTTTCCACTGACAGGCCCGGGCGACCCGGCAGTCGGACGCATCCTTCCCACCAACCGCCTCGTGGCGTACTACGGAAACCACCAGGTGCCGGCGATGGGCGTATTGGGCGAAACCGGGCCGGCCGAGGCGGTGGCGCGGGTGCAGGCGGCCGCCGCCCCCATCGCCACCCCCCAACGGCCGGCGGTCGGTGCCTTCGAGATGATCGTGACCGTGGCCCAGGCCCGGCCCGGTGCCGACGGCAACTACAGCGCTCCGTCGGACCCCGAACAGCTCCGCCCCTGGCTGGCGGCGGCGGAGGCCGCTGGGCTCCAGGTGATCTTTGACATCCAGCCCGGCCGCTCCCATTTCCTCCCGGAGGTGCAGCGCTATGAGGAGCTGTTGAAAGAGCCCCATGTGCACCTCGCCCTCGACCCCGAGTGGCGGGTCGGTCCCGGCGGGGTCCCCGGCCAGGGGGTGGGCCAGGTCGACGCGTCAGAGGTCAACTTGGTGTCGGCTTGGCTGTCGAACCTGGTGGTCGAACACAACCTGCCCGACAAGCTGCTGATCATCCACCAGTTCGAGCTGCGGATGATCACCAACCGCGACCAGCTTCTGGCACGCCCGGGTCTGATCCCGGTCATCCACATGGACGGGTTCGGCCCCCAGTGGCTGAAATTACAGACCTACAGCTACGTCCACGTCGACGGTCCGCCGTGGCGCAACGGCTTCAAGCTCTTCTACGACGAGGACACCGACATCTTCGAACCATGGGAGGTGCTGCAGCTCGACCCGGTGCCCGACCTCATCACCTATCAGTGACCCCGGACGGCGCCGGCGGTCTTCCGTCCAGTCCGGAGCGATCGCTATAGGATCGCTGCCATGACCTCTCCCGACCAGAACAAGCGCAACGCCATCGCCTTCTACCAGACCGCTTACGAAGGGAACCCCCGCCAGGCGGTCGATCGGTTCGTGGGCGACTCGTACACCCAGCACAACCCGTGGGTGGGCGACGGCCCGGAGCCGTTCATCGAGTATTTCGAGCGGATGCAGGAGGAGTACCCCGACAAGAGCATCAGCTTCGTGAGGGCCGTGGCAGAGGGCGACATGGTGGCGCTCCACACCCACCAGGTCTGGCCCGATGACAACGAGTACGTGACGATGGATTTCTTCCGGTTCGACGACGAAGGCAAGATCGTCGAACACTGGGATGCCGTGCAGGAGATCCCCGAGACCTCGGCCAACGACAACACGATGTACTGAAGCCCTCAGCGGGACTGAAGCCCACGCATGTCAGACGATGCCGACCCGGGATCTACCATCAGAACAGACTCAGTCGCGTTCGAAACAGAGGAGGCTCCGATGAGAATCAACCTGACTTCGGTCTTCGTCGATGACCAACGCGAGGCGCTGGCGTTCTATACCGAGATCCTCGGCTTCCAGAAGCACCGCGACATCCCGCTCGGCGAGGATTCTTGGCTCACCCTCGTGTCGCCCGATAGCCCCGACGGACCCGAGCTGCTCCTCGAGCCGTCGAGCCACCCGGCGGTCAAGCCGTACCGTGACGCTCTGGTTGCCGACGGCATCCCGCTGGCCCAATTTTCGGTCGACGACATCGACAACGAGTACCAGCGGCTGTCCGCGGCCGGCATCCGGTTCACGCAACCGCCCACCGACATCGGCGACGCCATCGTTGCGGTGTTTGACGACACCTGTGGCAACCTCATCCAGATCGTCGCCGAGAAGAAGTAGGCGGCCGACCGGCTATCTCGCCCAGAGTCGCCGGGTGAAGAGGAGGATGATGGGGAAGATCTCCAGCCTGCCGGCGATCATCAGACCCGCCAGCAGCCACTTGGAGGGCCAGGGCAAGCCCAGGAAATTGCTCGCCGGGCCCACGTCGCCCAGGCCCGGCCCGATGTTGCCGATCGCCGAAGCCACAGCCGAGGCCGAGGTGACGATGTCGACCCCGGCACCGAGCGTCGACTCGATCAGGCCCATCAGGAACGTGCCCGTCATGAACAAGAACATGTAGAACATGAAGAAGGTCTGCACGTCCTGGACGATCTCGGGCTTCACCACATCACGGCCGAAGCGAGTCAGGTGAACCCCCCGGGGCTGGATGATCCGCCGCAGGTCGGCCACGCCGGCAGAGAACAGCACGCCCACGCGATAGGTCTTGACGGCTCCCGATGTGCTGCCCCCCATTCCACCCAGGAACATCAGCCCGACCACGAGGATCTGGAGCCCCGAGACCCAGGCACCAAAGTCGGCCGCCCCAAACCCGGTCGTGGTGAGGATGGTGGCGACCGTGAAAACGGTGTTACGCAGGTAGACCTCGAATCCCTGCCCGGCAAACTCGCCCGAATTCAACAGCCCGCCGACCACCAGGATGGCGGCGACGATCGCCAGCCCCAGGTAGAGCCGGAATTCGGTGTTCTCGGCGTAGATCTTGGGCCGGCGAAGGGCGCGATAGTGGAGGGCGAACGACGTGCCGGCGATGAACATGAACACGATCACCACCCACTGCGTGTAGGCGCTGAAGCCGCCCAGTGAATCGGGTTCCGTGCCGAAGCCGCCGGTCGACATGGTCGTGAAAGAGTGAGCGACCGCCTGGAAGACCGTCATCTCGCCAACCGACAGCAGGATGATCTCGATGATCGTGAACCCGACGTACAGGTACCAGAGGCGCTTGGCCGTCTCGCGAAACCTCGGAGTCAGCCGGTCCGGCTGCACGCCCGGCGACTCCGCGTGGGCCAGCTGCACGCCCCCCACCCCCAACAGCGGGAGGATGGCGATACTCAGCACGATGATCCCCATGCCCCCCAGCCACTGAGTGAGAGAGCGCCAGATGAGAACCCCGTGCGACACGAGCGATGGATCCGGAATCACCGAGGAGCCGGTCGTCGTGAAACCGGCCGCCGACTCGAAGAACGCATCGGTCACATTGGTGATCGTTCCGGTGAGCAGGTACGGCAGGGTTCCGACAAAGGCGAGCGAGATCCAGGCCAGGCCCACGGCGGCGAAGCCTTCGCGCTTGGTGAGCTCTCCCGCCGCGCCATAGATCCGCCAGGCCGCCACGCCGATCACGACCATGAGCACCGCGGCCCCGAACAGCCCCAGCGCCTCTCGCCATTCCTGATAGATCAGGGAGGTGACGACGGCCGGAAGAACGGCGGCCCCGGCGGCAGCGATGACGGCCCCGATGATGTAGGAGAGGCGCCGGGCCATGTTCGATTCGCGGTCGGTGACGTCGAACAACTCCCGGAGGGTCGTCACTGGGAGAAGAGTTCTTCCACCGCCCTGATCGCTTCCGGCAGGGCGAACACGATGAGCCGGTCCCTCGCCTCGATTTCGGTGGCCCCGGTCGGCACCAGGCACCGATTCCCCCGGTTGATGCCACCGATGATGGCGCTGTTCATCAGCCCGAGCTCGTCGAGTCGCTTGCCGACTGCCACGCTGCCCGAGATCACCTCGAGCTCGATCGCCTCGGCGTCACTGTCGCTGAACGTGACGACCGAATGCACCCGTCCGCGGCGGACGAACTGGAGGATCGCATTGGCCGCCGCCTGGCGGCTCGACACCATGGCGTCGACCTCGATCTTGTTGAGGATCTGCACGTAGCTCTGGCGGTTGACGGCCATGATCGCCTCGGACACGCCCAGAGCCTTGCCCAGCAAACAGGCGAGCACGTTGGTCTCGTCCTCCTCGGACATGGCCACGATGGCATCCTTGGCGTCGATGTCGAGGTCGGCAAGCACATCGGGCTCGGTCGGGTCGCCGTGGATGACGAGGGCCTTGGGGTGTTGTTCGCTCATGCGATGACAGCCGGCCAGATCGTTCTCGATGATGACCACCTCGTAGCCGTCTTCGATCAGCAGGTCGGCGGTGAGGCTGGAGAGGCGGTTGGAACCGGCGATGAGGACTCGCCGGATCTGGAAGACCTCGAGACCCATGAGCTCCAGCGCCGTGTCCTCGTGGCCCTTGAGCGTCATGATGAGGGCATGGTCGCCCGGCTCGATGGGGGTGCGCTCGCCGCGGATCACGATGGTGTCCCCGCCCCGGACCACCGCCGCAAGGACCCATTCCCCGTTCCCGTATTCCTGGCGCAACTCGGACAGCTTGCGGTCCACCAGGGGGGCATCGGGGCCCACCCGTCCCCCGATCAGCACCAGGCCGCCATTGCCGAACTCGATGATCTCGGACACCCCACCGCCCCGGATGAGGTCGATCACCTCTCGTGCTGCGTTCTCTCGCGGTTCGATGACGACATCCACACCCAGCTTCGACAGACCGTCACGCAGCCCAGGGTCTTCCACTCTCGCCACCGTGCGGCGGACACCCATCTCATGCGCCAGGTGACAGGCGAGGACGTTGGCTCCGTCGTTGTCGGACACGGCGATCAACAGCTCCGCTTTGTCGACCTCGGCCTCTGCCAGGGTCACCGGCGACGAACCGTTGCCGAGCACCACCATCACGTCGAGCGACGACTGAAGTTCCGCTACCCGCGAGGGAGTGGATTCGATGATCACGACGTCTTGACCCTCGAGCGAGAGTCGTTCCGCCAAATAGGTGCCGACGGCGCCGGCACCAACGATGACAATTCTCATGTGGAACAGCAATGCTAGAGCCGCTGCGGACTCATCTCACACTTCCCGGATCCTCAACAATGATCGGCGCCGGAGTGCTAGAACCAAAGCATGAATCCGGCAGGCGCAGATCTCGATGCAGTACGCCGTTTCGCGCTCGACGTCTGGAAATACAAAGAGGGCGAACTGGTCTCGGTGATGATCCACCTGGGCGATCGACTGGGGATCTACCGGGCCATGGAGAGCGCCGGCCTCATGTCGGCCGCCGATGTGGCGAAGGCCACCGGCACGGATGAACGCTGGATTCGAGAGTGGCTCTATGGCCAGGCGGCGGCCGGGCTGCTGAATCACGTCGACGGTCGATTCGAGCTGACCGACGTCGGTGCCGCGGTTCTGGCCGACGAGGATTCGAGCGTCTTCTTCGCAGCGGGGGCGTTCACCGGCACGACCGAGCCCGGCCTGGTCGAACAGATCGCCACTGCCATGAGAAGTGGCGGCGGCTTCACCTATGAGGATCAGGGAAAGATCGGTACCCGCACCACCGAGCGCATGTCGCGACCTTCATATCGCGGGTTCTTCGTACCCGCGGTGTTGCCGGCAATCCCCGGACTGGTGAAGAGGCTCGAGCAAGGCGCCACCGGCGTCGATGTCGGTTGTGGGTCGGGAGTGGCGGTCGAGGTGATCGGCGAAACCTATCCGGCCAGCCGCTTGCTGGGGCTCGACCCCTCTTCCACCGCCATCGCCCGCGCCCGTGAGCGCACCTCCAACCTCGACAACGTGCAGTTCGAGGTGGGATTCGCCGAAGACCTCGCCGGTGAATTCGACGTGGCCTTTGCCCTCGACACCCTGCACGACATGCCCCGCCCCGATCTCGCGCTGGCAGCTATTCGCCGAACCCTGAAACCAGACGGGGTGCTGGTGATCAAGGACATCAAGTCGCAGCCCGGGTTTGAGAACAATCGCAAGAACCCGCTGCTGGCCATGCAGTACGGCTACTCGCTCACGTCCTGCCTCCCCTCGGGCCTGTCGGAGCCGGGCGGCCTGGGCCTCGGAACGCTGGGCTTCAACCCGGAGGTGGCCGAACAAATGGTGACCGACGCCGGGTTCTCCCGGTTCACCATGCACGACCTCGACGACCCCACCCAGCTCTACTACGACGCTCGCATCTGAGCCTTTGGCGGCGTGTAGCCTTCGGCCCGAACCGGCCGGAGGAGAATCGTGGCAACCAACAAGCAGCTGATCGGGGGCCAGTGGGTAGACGCCGCCGACGAAGGTACCTGGGACCTCGTCAACCCCGCCAACGAGCAGGTTCTCGAACAGATCCCGTACGGACGGGG
>JBFIPU010000006.1:0-68024 GCA_041609995.1 Acidimicrobiia bacterium | reverse complement strand
TTCTTCAAGATGGCCGAACCGCTCTTCGCAAAGCAGTCGAAGAAGTATCTGCGAGACGCACTGACCAAGCTCAAGGTCGAGCTCGAGTCTTCCTCGGATCGAGAGCAGAGGCCCGATACCACCGCCGCCGCCGGCTAGCTGTACCCGGCCGGGACGTTGGTGACAGTCCTTGAATAGGTGAAGACCTCCGAGTGGAGTGGTGATTGCAGTCACACCCACGAGGAGGTCTTCATGGGACACCGTAATGCCCGTCTGAACGTTCACGGTCGTCGTTTGCTGGTGCGGCGGGTTCGGGTCGAGGGGTGGGCAGTCGCCCACGCCGCCGAGGCGATGGGGATCTCTCGCCAGTGTGCGCATCGGTGGCTGGCTCGCTGGGACGCCGAGGGCGACGCCGGGTTGGAGGATCGGTCGTCGCGGCCGCTTCGGTCGCCTCACCGCACCCCAGCTCGGGTCGAGCAGCGGGTCCTCAAGGCCCGCAAGAAGCGCCGTGAGGGCCCCGACCGCCTGGCGGATCATCTGGGGGTGCCGGCGCGGACGGTGAGCCGCATCCTGCGCCGCCACCAGGTGCCGTATCTGCGGGACTGCGACCCGATGACCGGCGAGGTGATCCGTTCCTCCAAGGCCACCGCCATCCGCTACGAACGGGAGCGGCCCGGTGAACTGATCCACGTCGACGTCAAGAAGCTGGGACGGATACCGCCGGGGGGCGGCTGGCGGGCCTGGGGACGCCAGCGGGGCTCCACCGCCGCCCACAAGAAGGCCCGCATCGGCTACGACTACATCCACTCCGCTGTCGACGACCACAGCCGCCTCGCCTACTCGGAGATCCTCAACGACGAACGCGGCGACACCGCCGCTGGGTTCTTGGCCCGCGCCGCCGAGTTCTTCGCCTCGGTAGGCATCGACCGCATCGAAGCAGTCATGACCGACAACCACTGGTCATACGTCCACAGCCAAGCCTTCGCTGACGTCCTGGCCGACCTCGGAGCCACCCACATCCGCATCCGGCCTCACTGCCCCTGGCAGAACGGCAAGGTCGAACGCTTCAACCGCACCCTGCAAACCGAATGGGCCTACAAGCGGCCGTTCACCTCCAACCAGCAACGCCGCGCCGCCCTGCCAAAATGGCTCCGCTACTACAACCACCGACGCCGTCACAGCTCACTCGGACGACGACCACCCATCAGCCGAGTGTCACCAACCTGATGGCCGAGTACAGCTAGTAGGCACGTTGCGCCGACTTGGGCACACCCGGGGCCATCGCACACTGGGCGCGACCATATCCGTGCAACCCGACGAGTCCTGCCGACGGAGGAGGGAAACGGGACGGCCGTACGTTGAGTCGGGCACGACCAACATCGACCAACCTTGACGGAGCTTCGACCACAGACGCCAGCCGCCTCCAGCTAACCCCCCTACAGGTAGGCCCAGAGCTCACGCTTGGCGCTTGCCAGCACCTTTTCGGCCGGCTCATCGGCGTCGAGCTCGATGATGCTGCGGGCCGCCGGGAAGTCGAGGTCGCCCACGAGGTCGGCCCGGAATTCCAGGTTGGCGAGCGACTCTCCCGGCTTGCGGCCCAGGGCCACGTCGGGGCTGACGCGCAGCCGAAGCACCACATCGGGACCAACCGCCGTCGCCTCGTCATAGGGCCGCGCCTCGCGGTCGGCGAGGAGTCGCCGGATCCGCGAGGACGAGGAGCGCCATGAGGAAAGAAGGGGGCCGTCGTTGATTCCCGGGTATTGGCCCTGGGGGTAGCGGTCACAGATGACGATCATTCCCCGCGCCCGTGCCTTGGTCGCCTTGTCGAGCTTCTTCCGTTTCTCCCGCGCCAGCACCAGGGCCCAAACAGCGATCTTCCAGTCCACCGTCCGGTTCATTCGGTCCTGCGGGTCCCGATCGACCGAAGGCCGGCCACGGGTCTGAAGCCGCCGGATCGCCCACAGCGGCAGGCGGAGCAGGGAGACTTTGCCGTCGCCACTGCCAAAGTAGACGGGTAGCACATCGAGCTTGGAAGTGAGCCACCGAAACAGCTCACGGTTGAGCGTCGACTTGCCCGACCCGTCGGCTCCGACCACGGCAACGATCAACCCTCCGGCCGCCCCACCCCGCGAATATCCAAAGGGAGCGTGCACATACCGCCGGTTGACCGCCCCCAGAAGAAACTGGGCCTGGCGTTTACGGCGGACGAACCCACTGAGCACCCTCCCATAGGTCCGATACGCGCGGAGAGATCTGGCCAGCTCGCGCCGCAACTCTCGCAACGACGCGACGCCACCACCGTTTGCGGAAGAGGCAACGAGGCTCGCAGCCCGCTCCCCCAGCAGGGTCCGGGCCAGCTCGGTCAGCTCGGTCCGCTGCACCTGCTTGATCAACCAGTCGCGTTCGTCGCCCATGCTCGACGAGAGGGGACCTCCGGGTCGCAACTGCGTCCGGAACGTGAGCTTGAGGGCGGCCCGTACGACGAGCAACAGCAGCTCGTGCACCGGGTCGGCCACGTAGACGCCGTGTTCGGCGTCAAATCTCGCCGAGTCGAGGAACCGTTCTTCCCACGGCAAGCGAAAATTCTTGAAGAACGAAGCGCCCACCACCAACCGGTGGTGGGTATCGAGGTGCAACAACCTGCCCGATGCGGGATCCACCGCAAAAAAGTCCTCCTTGCCCGGATACGACCGGGGCGGGCGGGTAGGGAAGCGCTTGAAGCCGCCGGCCGCCAGCACCCGATGCACTTCGTTGATCTGGCTCCCGTCGAACAAGATGTCGAGATCGGTATCGCCCACCAACGCCGCCTCCAGGTGGGCGTTGCTCTTGAAGAGACAGTATCGAATGCCTGCGTCATTGAGCTGCGCAAACAGCTGCTGTGAAGTTGCCCCAACCATGCTCGCTACCCGGCGTCCCAGCGTGTCCCTTCGTGTACTCCCGCGGTGTAATCGTAGTGTCACGGTCAAGGGGCCTGGCCGCTGATTGTGGTCGGTTGCTCCCACCATTTCTCACAGTCCGCCGTCGGTCTGGCTGTTGCGACCACGGAGAGTCGTCTAGGCTAGGAGCCGGCGGGGCCCGCTGGATGCGGTGGATCGGCGGCCGAAGGGCAGGCTCGAGTCATGACGTTCGAGCAGGACTCCGGCGAATACGTGGGGCTGAGCGAGGGGCTGAGCGAGGGGCTGAGTGCGAGTGGCAAGTTGGGGACGCCTGATCAATCAGCATCGAGACGCGCCCGGGGAAGCCAGCCGGGCGGGCTCAACCCCGCGCCCGATTCCCATGGGTCATACTCCCCCGGCTTCTGGCCACGGCCGCCAGCCGTCCCTGCGATCGAACGCTATTTGGACGTTCGCCGCCAATGCCTTCTTCTCCGGAACCCGGTGGCTCACGATCCTGGTTCTCGTACGGTGGGGATCGCCGGACCTCGTTGGTCAGTACGTGCTCGGGATGGCCATCACCCAGCCGATCTTCATGTTTGCGAATCTGGACCTGAGCTCAGCCCAGGCGACCGATGCTCGTCGCGATTTCACGTTTCGCGACTACGCCGCGCTTCGCTCGCTGACCATTCCCTTGGCCGTGGCCACCACCGCGGCCCTTCTCCTCTTTCTCGATTTGGGAGGCCAAACCTCCCTCGTAGTGCTCTTGGTGGCGGCGACCCGGGTGGTGATGTCGGTCGACATGCTCTTCTTCGGGGTGTTCTCCCAGCACGAGCGACTCGACAAGGCCGCGGTGGCACTGGCGCTTCGCGGGCTTTTGGGGCTGGTGGCCTTCTTTGTGCTGCTGGTATGGACCGGATCTCTCCCATGGGCTCTCACCGGCACGGTGGCCGGATGGCTCGTTGCCGTTTTGGGCTACGCCGCTCCGCAGAGTCGCCCTCTGATAGCGAGCGAAGGCGGCACGCACGATGAACGACCCATTTGGCGCCTCTGGAGCGAGGCCACGACCAGGAAGCTGGCGTGGACGGTCTTCCCGCTGGGGCTCGCCGCCCTCCTCAGCGCTTTGACCTACAACATCCCCCGGTACGTGGTGCAGGCGGTGATGGGCAGCGATCAGCTGGGGGTGTTCGCAGCTGTGGCCTATATCGTGCAGCTGGTACAGCTCTTCGCCAAGTCGTTCCGGCACGCCACCGCGCCCCGGCTGGCGAAGTATTACGCGTCCGACAAGGTGACCGCCTTCTCCAGTTTGATGATGCGGGTGCTCGGTGGATTCGCCGCGTTGTCCGTGGTAGGGGTCGGGGCCTCGCTGCTCTTTGGCAGCTGGTTCCTGACCACCCTTTACGGGCCCGAGTACAACGAACCCCGGGTGCTGGCCATCGCCATCGGGGCGAGCGGCCTCCTCACACTGGCGACCTTCATGACCGCCGGCGTGTTGGCTACCCGCCGGTTCGGGCCGGTCTTCATCACCAGAGCGGTGGGGGCGGCCGCTGCGCTCGGATCCGGGGTGTTGCTGGTGCCGTCGATCGGTCTCGAGGGGGCGGCGTGGTCGCTCGTGATCGCCTACCTCGCCAGTGGTCTCACGGCCGCCTGGTTCCTACGCAGCGCCGTACGCAACCACACGGTCGACCTGGAAACGCTGGCCGGCCGGCCGGTCAGATCGACCGGTCCACCCTCAACCGATCTCGCCCCGTCCCTACCCACCGAGGAATCGAAGGAGATCGAATGAGCCAGTCATCGTTGCGTCGGGTCCTGATCACCGGTGCTGCCGGCTTCATCGGCTCACACCTGGCGGAGCGGTGCCTGCGAGCCGGGTATGCGGTGCTCGGCGTGGACAATTTCTGTGATTTCTACGACCCGGCTGTGAAGGAGCGGAACCTGGCCGATGCGCGAGACGATCAACGTTTCACGCTCGCCCGCGTCGACATCCGAGACCACCGGGGTTTGGCCGGAGTCTTCGATGATTTTCGACCCACCCACGTGGTTCACCTCGCCGCCATGGCAGGCGTCCGACCATCGATCGAACGGCCCCGCTACTACACGGACGTGAACGTGAACGGAACCGTGTCCGTTCTCGACGCGGCGGCCGCCGTCGGCGTCGAACAGATCCTGTTCGCCTCCAGCTCGAGTGTCTACGGCAACAACGACAAGACGCCGTTTGCAGAGGCTGATCCCGTCAACTACCCCATCAGCCCTTATGCCGCCACCAAGCGCGCCGGCGAGTTGTTGTGTCACACCTACGCCCACCTGTACTCGATTCCGATCGCTTGTCTCCGCTTCTTCACGGTGTTCGGTCCGCGTCAGCGCCCCGATCTGGCGATCAGCAAGTTCTTGCGGATGGCCTCGAATGGAACCCCACTGCCCGTCTTCGGCGACGGGTCGACCAGCCGGGACTACACCTATATCGACGACATCATCGACGGCGTGATGGCGGCCATGGACAAGGTCACCACCGGGTTCGACATCTTCAACCTGGGCGGGAACAAACCCATCACCCTCGAGGGCTTGTTGGCCACGATAGAACGGGTCGTGGGTCGACCGCTCATCATCGAGCGGCTGCCCATGCAACCGGGTGACGTCACGCGCACGTGGGCGGACCTGACCAAGAGCAGCCAGGCGCTCGGCTACCTGCCTCACACCAGCATCGAGACGGGGATCAAAAGCCAATGGCAGTGGTGCCAGGACCAGGCCGGGTGAGTTCCAGAAACACTCGGCCCCCTTCTCGCGAAGGGGGCCGGAGTGCGGTGTCGGTTGGTCTCGAGAAGAGACCTATATGTCGTCTGCCGAATGGCAGAAGGTGACGATGAAGTCAGAGCTAGGACCCGGGTCGCTCGAGAAAGTTCTCACGAATTCAGATTTTTTCAGCGGTCCTGATTGAATCGAACCGAGATGAGCACCGTGTCGTCGACCGCCTCGAGTTCGAGGCCGGGTAGACATTCGGCCGGCACCAGGCACGTGTCTCCCAGATCGAGGGTGACGACATCGTTGCCGTCTGTGGTCACCTCGACCCCACCCGAGGTCGCCATGAGAATCCGGCAGCCAAAATCCTCGGCCGTGGGCACGATCGACTCACGGCCTTCCATCCGAAATTCGCTCACGGTGAAGAAGGGAGTCTCGACCACGACGCCACCTTTCGCGATCGGGTCGAGGGCTGCGGGAGGGGGAGGTGGTCCGGCGGCAATGCATCGGGCTGCCTCGTCGAGATGCAGGGTTCGGCCTGCGCGTCCGTATTCCTCGGCCCAGTCATACACCCGAAACGTCGTGTCGGAAGCCGTTTGCACCTCCGCCACCAGCACCCCGGCGCCGAGCGCATGAACCGTCCCACTCGGGACGTTGTACCAGGTCCCGGGCACGGCTTCATAGGCGTTCAAGAGATCCACCACCGTTCCGGTCCGGGCCCGGGCGATCAGGTCGGAAGGCCGGACCCCGTCCGCCAGACCCAGGTACAACACGGCGCCCGGTTCGGCCTCGATCACATACCAGCACTCCGATTTGAGGTGGGCGCCTTCGTGGAGGAGGGCGTAGTCGGCATCCGGATGCACCTGGACCGACAGATGCTGGGTGGCGTCCAGGTATTTGATGAGAGCCGGGAATCCGCCCCATTCGGTGAGATCCACCCCGCCCATCAGCTGATCGCCCCAGAGGCCGATGGCATCCCGCACCTCCCGGCCGGCCAGGGCGCCGTTGCGAATCTTGGAGGTGGCCTCTCCCCCGGATTGGGTCCGGTCTAGATCGGCCAGTTCCCACGACTCGCCGATGGGCGTCTCAACCGGGAGCTTCTTCCCCAAACGCTCGAGCCGGTCTCCCCCCCACACCTTGTCAACGAGGATGGGCTCGAAGAGCAGCGGGTACGGTCGATCCACCGTCTATTCACCCGGCCCGGAGATCGCATTCATCTAGGGGCCATTCAAGCACCCACCGGCGCTCGGGGCATTCACTGACGCCGTACAATCGCCGACCATGAGCGACTTTTACCTTGGCAACATCATCGATCCGGCCACCGGCGACGCCACCGGCGAGACCCTGGACTACGACCGGTCAGATCTCACCACCCACGGGGTCATCGTGGGGATGACGGGGTCGGGCAAGACCGGCCTGGGTGTGATCATGCTCGAGGAAGCCCTGCTGTCGGGGATCCCCGTTTTGGCGATCGACCCCAAGGGCGACATGGGCAATCTGGCCCTCACCTTCCCGAATTTCCAGCCGTCCGATTTCGAACCATGGGTGAGCGAAGACGAAGCCCGCCAGGAGGGGATATCGGTAGCCGAGCTGGCGGCAGCCACTGCCGAAACCTGGAAAACGGGCATCGGCGGGTGGGATCCGTCCCACCGCAGGATCGCCGAACTCAACACGGTTCCCGTATCTATCTACACGCCCGGTTCGGGTGCCGGGATCCCGGTGAACATCCTGGGATCGCTGCAGGCCCCCGACCTCGACTGGGACACCGAGAGCGAGGCGATCCTCGGCGAGATCGACGGCCTGGTCGCCTCGCTGCTCACGCTGGCAGATGTCCAGTCGGACCCGGTATCGGGTAGGGAACACATCCTTCTGGCGAACATCATTGCCAAGTCATGGCGGGAAGGCCGCGATCTGGACCTGGCCACCCTCATCGGCCAGGTGCACAAGCCGCCGCTCCGCAAGCTGGGAGTCTTCGAGGTGGATGCGTTCTTTCCTGAGAAAGACCGCCTCGCTCTCGCGATGCAGCTCAACGGCGTTGTTGCTTCCCCCACGTTCGCCTCGTGGCTGGAAGGCCCGCCCCTCGACATCCGCTCGATGCTGTTCGATGGCGACCAGCCGAAGGCGGCTGTCGTCTACCTGGCACATTTGAGCGACGACGAACGCCAGTTCGTTGTCACGTTGCTCCTGTCGAAAGTGGTGAGCTGGATGCGGAGCCTGCCGGGCGCTTCCGATCTCCGGGCGCTGGTCTACATGGACGAGGTGTTCGGGTTCGCCCCACCAACCGCGTCACCCCCGTCCAAGAAGCCCATCCTCACGATGCTGAAGCAGGCCCGCGCGTTCGGGGTAGGCCTGGTGCTGAGCACCCAAAACCCGGTCGACCTCGACTACAAGGCGATGTCGAACACCGGCACGTGGATGGTGGGACGGTTGCAGACCGAACGCGACAAGGCACGGATTCTCGAAGCGCTCGAATCGGCTGCCGGCGGAACGGACATTCGGGCCATCGATGCAATGGTCTCGGGGCTGGGCAAACGCCAATTCCTCCTCCACAACACCCACGAGGCCAACCCGGAGGTCTTTGCCACCCGCTGGGCCATGTCGTACCTGCGTGGCCCTCTCACCAAGGATGAAATCAGCCAGTTGACGGACGATGAGAGGCAGGCGGTAGCGAAGGCGGCCCAAACGGCGACAGCGCCGCCCGTCGAGGAGGTGGCCGAGGATGAGACCCGGGTCGCTCCAACGGTGGCGTCCTCGGTGCCGGTCTATTACCTCGACCCGTCCGCCCCCTGGGCAGCCGAGGTCGGCGCCGACCCCACCAGCACCCGGCTCCAGCCGGCCCTGGCGGCCCGGGTGCACCTGACCTTCGACGAGACCAAGGCCGGGCTCGATCACACGGAAGAGTGGGAGGCAGTGTTCTTCCCTCTGGATGAACGATTCGATCCCGACTCGGCCGTCGTCGTCGATTATGACGACCGCGATTTCGAGTCCGCGGCACCCGAAGGCGCCACATACGTGCTGGGTGATGCGCCTCTCGATTCGGCTCAGTTCTTCAAGTCGGCCCAGGCCGCCATCCGTGAACACCTGTACCGGAACCGGGAAGTTTCGGTGTTCGTGAACCCCACCTTGAAGGTGTACTCGCGAGTCGGTGAGAGCGAGGAAGAATTTCAACACCGGATCGATCGCGCCGCGGAAGAGGCGGCAGACGCCGAAATCGCCAAGGTCAGAAAGAGTTACGAAACCAAGATCGATCGTGCCAAGGACCAGCTGACGACTGCCTACCGGCGCATGCAGGAGCTCGAAATCGACCTCGAGACACGGAAACGGGACGAGCTCATGTCGGGGGCCTCCGATCTACTCGGAATGGTGCTGGGGGGACGCAGACGACGGTCGATGTCCGGGGCCGCCCGCCGCCGGGGCCAGAGTCAGCGGACCGCCGAACGGCTCCGCACCGCCCAGGCCAAGTTGGCGGACAAGGAGTCCGAAGTCGTGGACCTCGAAGCAGACCTGATGGAGGCGGTCGCTGATATCGAGGACAAGTGGGAAGACGTCGCCGCCGAGATCGAAACCCTCGAGGTCGGCCTAGAGAAGAATGACATCGCAGTCGACGAGGTTGCACTGGTCTACATCCCGGTCAGCGGCTGATAGAACGGGCATTCGAGTTGAATACCCCCTCATGAGACGCCAGCGACTCAGCCTCGTTTGCATCGTTCTCGCCCTGGTCATCGCTGCGTGCGGTTCAGACGGGGGTGAGCCCAGGGAAGACCCCGAGTCCCTCGACGACTACTTCGGGGCGATCGGGTTCGGCAGCCAGGCCGAGCAGAACCGCCTGATCGAAGAGGCCACCGTGGCGTGCATGGCCGAAGAAGGATTCGAGTACCAGGCGTCGGCTCTGTCGCCGTTCACTTTCGAGGACGACGAGTTTCCGTCCGACCCGGCCGAGTTCCGGCGCCAGTTCGGCTACGGCGCCGCCCCGGTGTTACTCATCGCGCCGTTCATCGCCGACGAGACAACCGAGGACCCCAACGCCTCCTACTACGACTCGCTGAGCCCGGAAGAGCAAGCCGCGTACGACGAAGCCCTTTATGGCCCCCAACTGGATCCCGACGAGCTCACCGACCAGTTCATCCCCACCGAGGGCTGCCTCATCACCGCCACCCAGTCGGTGGTGGGCAATTTTCAGGTGCTGTTCGACCTCCAGACGAAGCTGGAGGAGCTGCGGGCCGAGTTCGATGCTGATCCGCGCATCGTCGAGGTGACAGCAGACTGGTCGACGTGCATGGCCGAGGCGGGTTACACCTACTCGACGCTGAGCCAACCCGAGCAGGAGTTCACCAACCGTGCCCAGCAAGAGTTGTTGGGTGCTCTCCTCGCGACCGGGGAGGGATTCGACCCCTTCGACGTCGAAGGATTTGCCGATCTCGACACCTCGGGTTTGGAGGCGCTGGCCACCGAGGAACTGGCTGTGGCGAACGCCGACCAGGACTGCCGTGACCTATACGTGAACGAAGTGGAAGACGAGGTACGAGCCGAGCTCGAGCCACTCTTCATCGAAGAGAATCGTGAGCTCCTCGATACCGTGGTGGGCGGCACAGGGCAGGGCTCGGCTGAAGAACCGGGCTGACCGGATTGCCGTGCTTCCTGGCGAGCTGGTTGACAGAATGAGGGGATGCCGGGCCAGACCGGCGCGTCCAAGTCACGATTGTTGTGAAACCGGGAAGACCGAATGCGTCCGAGTCGAGTACTGATCCTCGTACTGGCAGCCGCCATTGCGGCGGCGGTGGTGGCATGGGTGCTGGCCTCACGTATTCGATCGCCGGCCGAGATCCAAGCCGAGACAGCCCCGCCTCCGGCTTCGCTGATCACGGCGCCGGTTGAATTCGTCGAACTGTCCGACGCGGTCATCACCTCCGGCACGAGCCGGTTCGAGGAGCCGTTCTCGGTGAACCTGGCTGCCGAGGGCGTCATCGAGATACCCCCGGAGCGGGGAGCTCAGATCGAGGAAGGAAATGTGGCCCTGGTCGCCAACGGGCGTCCGCTCATCGTGTTGGAAGGCGACTTGCCCATGTGGCGGCCGATCACGCCGGGGACGGAAGGATCTGACGTCGTGCTGCTGCAAGAGGCACTGGCACGCCTCGGCTTCGATGCGGGACCGATCGACGGTATCTACGGCCCACTCACCCAGGGGGCGGTATCCGATCTCTACGAATCTCTTGGCTTCGAGCCGGTCCTCCCCACCGATGAGCAGAACGACGCACTCGAGGCGGCGCGCTTCGCCGCCATCGATGCCAATGAAGCAGTGGGCGAAGCTCGCCGGGCCATCAAGGATCTGGAAGCAACCGTTGCGCTCGACCCGGGGGTCGTCGCCGCCTCCTCCAACTTGGGGGCGGCCGAAGCCGCTCTGACCGCTGCCGAAACCGCCCTGGCCCAGGCGCCCGCCGACACTCCCCCCGAGCAGCTGGCCGCCCTGCAGGCAGCGGTGGCCGAGGCCACCACATCCGTCGTCAACGCGCAGAACGGGCTGGATGCGGCGACAGCAGCCGCCGAAGCCGCCATCGCCGCCGAGCTCGACCAGCTCGAGGATGCGCTCGATCTGGCGATACGCGGCCGTAACGACGCCAACAAGGCGTTGGCCCGCCTGCGCAAATCGACCGGCATCACGATCCCCCCCAGCGAGGTGGTTTTCATCGACGGGCTGCCGGGCAGGATCGACAGCGTTCCCGTCGGCAGAGGTGACCTCGCGCAGGGTGTCGTGATGACGGTGACGGGCCAGAACCTCGTCATCAACGGTTCGCTCCCCCGCGACCGATGGAGCCTGGTGTCCGAACAAGACGAGGTCGAAATCGAAAACCGTGACACCGGCGAGAAGATCAACGGAGTCTTGAGTTTCGTGGCGGGGGAGCCGGGCACCAATGGCGTGGATGCCGGCCGCTACTACTTCGAGGTGGAGCCGCTCGACGCGTCAGAGGAAGAATTCGACAACCTGCGGAACGTGTCGGTTCGATTGACGATCCCGGTTGTCACCTCGGCAGGGCGGGTGCTGGCGGTTCCGGTGGCAGCCTTGTCGCTGCGGGCCGACGGTAACTCCATTGTCGAGGTAGAGAACCCCGATGGCACCACCAGGTTCGTCACCGTGGAGGTGGGACTCACCACGGAGGGGACGGCGGAGGTGACCCCGATCGAAGGGAACCTGGAGGAGGGCGACCAGGTCGTGGTCGGCCGATGATCTGGCCCGGTCGATCACCGGTGGCTGTCGCTTCCGCTGACCCCGTTGTCGAGTTGGTCGATGTGGAACGCGTGTTTCCCGGCACGCCCCCGGTCCGGGCGCTGGTCGATGTCAACCTCGTGATCGAGGAAGGCGAGTACGTTTCCATCGCAGGCCCGTCGGGATCTGGAAAATCCACGCTGCTCAACCTGCTCGGCCTTCTCGACCGCCCGACCAACGGCACATATCTGCTGGATGGGATCGACACCTCCGAGCTCAACGACCGCCAGCGCGCCGCAGTGCGGGGTCACCGAATCGGCTTCGTGTTCCAGGCGTTCCACCTCATGAATCACCGATCGGTGCTCGACAACATCGTCGTGGGACAGATCTACAACCGGATCCCGCGGGCAGACCGCCGGCAGCGCGCCATCAACGCCCTCGAGCGGGTCGGCCTGGGTCACCGGATCGACTTTCTACCCGACCGCCTCTCGGGCGGAGAGCGGCAGCGCGTGGCGATCGCCCGCGCGATCGCCCACTCGCCGAGCCTGCTGCTGTGCGACGAACCCACAGGCAACCTCGACTCGGTCACCACCGACTCGATCATGACGCTGTTCGAGGATCTGCACCGGGACGGTCTGACCCTGGTGGTGATCACGCACGACAAGACGGTGTCAGCCCGGTCTCCCCGTACGGTGAGCATCATCGACGGGCTGCTGACGGAGCAGCCGTGAACGACGTCGGCGTGTCCCGTCTCTCGCTCAGGGATCTGGTCGCCGAATCGGTGGGCGGCTTGTTCTCCCGCCCCGGCCGGGCCGTGTTGACGATCCTGGGAACCGCGCTCGGAGTAGGCACGCTGGTCGCCACCCTCGGCATCGCCAAGACCGCCGGCAACCAGATCGTCACCCGATTCGACGCCCTCGCTCAGACCGAGGTTCTCGTGGAGCCTGTGTCCCAGCCCGGCACGCGACTGCAAAGCGTCATCCCCTGGGATGCCGGAGCACGGTTGAGCCGGCTCAACGGTGTCAACGCCGCCGCCACCCTGAGCCGGGTTCCGGTGGAAGGCCTGATCTCGGCCGTGCCGTTCAACGATCCGCTCCGCCAGACCGAGTTCAACTTCAACGTCTACTCGTCCTCGGCCGAGCTGTTGCCGGCCGTGCGCGGCAGGATCGCAACGGGCCGGTTCTTCGACGCGGGCCACAGCGAGCGGGCCGACACCGTGGCGGTGATCGGACCGGCGGTGGCAAACCGCATCAACCTCACCCGGGTGGACCAGCAGCCGGCCATCCGGCTGGGGGAGCGCGTCTTCTCTGTGATCGGCATCATCGAGGACGTGGCCCGGGAACCGTCTCTGCTGTCGGCCGTCATCATCCCGGACGGGACCGCCCGGGAGCTATACGACCTGGGAGCACCGGCGGAGGTTCACATCGACACCGTCATCGGTGCCAACCAGCTGATTGCCCGCCAAGCACCCATCGCACTGGCGCCCAACAACCCTGACCTGCTGGAGGCCAGGACTGCCCGCGACCCTCGCGAGGTCCGGCAGGTGGTCGAGGAAGACGTCAACACACTGTTTCTGGTTCTCGGCGGCATCACGTTGCTCGTCGGCGCCATCGGGATCGCCAACGTTGTGCTCGTATCGGTCATCGAGCGGATCGGGGAGATCGGCTTGCGGAGAGCTCTGGGAGCCCGCCGCGGGCACATCGCCCGCCAGTTCCTCTTCGAGAGCCTCTTGATGGGACTGGTGGGCGGAGTCATCGGGGCGTCGGCCGGGGTAATCGCCATTGTGGCCGCTTCGGCCTACAACCAGTGGACGCCGGTTCTGGATGCCTGGGTGCCGTTGGCAGCGCCGGCAGTCGGCGCCGGCGTGGGACTCGTTGCCGGTGTGTACCCGTCGCTGCGGGCAGCTTCGCTGGAACCGGTGGACGCCCTGCGCGCAGGGATCTGAGCGCTAGACGAGATCCTGTTCCCGGATGCCGAAGCTCGGATGGCGCAGCCGGCACAAGGCCAGCTTTTCCAGCTGCCGGATCCGCTCGCGGGTCAGGTTGAATTCCTCGCCGATCTCCTCGAGCGTGCGGGGAACGCCATCGTGGAATCCGTAGCGGAGGGCCAGGATCTTGCCTTCCCGGTCGGGCAGACGGCCGATCGACTTTCTGAGATTGGCAGCGATGTCCATCTCTTCGGTGGCGCGCATGGGATCGACGGCATCCATGTCTTCGATGAAGTCGCCCAGTTGGGCGCCGTCCTCTCCGACAGGTTGCTCGAGCGAGACGGTGTCGGCCACCGCCAGTGCGAGTTCGACCTTGTCGACCGTCACACCGGCCTCTTCTGCGATCTCGGCGGGATTGGGGTCGCGCCCGTACTCGGCTTTGAGGCTCGCCTGGGCGGCTCGGACCGCCGCCAGCGTGTCGTGCAGATGAACAGGGATGCGAACGGTACGCGACTTGTCGGCGATGGCACGCGTAATCGCCTGGCGGATCCACCAGGTCGCATACGTAGAGAACTTGAAACCCTTCCGCCAGTCGAACTTCTCGACCGCGCGGATCAGGCCCAGATTCCCTTCCTGAATCAGATCGAGGAAGTCAATCCCCGACGTGTTGGCATAGCGGCGGGCGTTGGCCACCACCAGCCGCAGATTGGCTGTCAGAAAATCCGATTTGGCATGGACTCCGAGGCGAACGATGCGGCGGAGTTCGATCTCTTCTTTCTTGCCTTTGAATTGTTGGTTCGCCAGCCGCTCGGCCGCTGTTTGGCCGGCCTCGATCTTTTGGGCGAACTCGACCTCTAGCTCGGCGGTGAGCAGGTCGTATTCGCCGATGGCGGTCAGATACTGGCTGACGAGGTCGGTGGTCAGCCGTCCGCGATCGTCGGTCAGCTTGCTGTTGGTGGACTTGGCGAGCGCAGACTTGGCCAGGCTCTTGCTGCCGGGGTTCTTGCTGCCAGGCGTTCCGTTCGCGCCGTGGGAACCGCTGCTCTTGGCACTCTTTCGGCTGGAGGACTTCTTTGCAACGGACTTAGATGCAGAGCTCGACAGCGTTCTACTCGCCATGCGGCGTTCCTCCTCAGCCGGATCATGCCAGGTTGAACCTGCGGGGAAGTTCAGCCTCGGCTTTTCACTATGCCACACGAAGCCGTCGATGTGAAGGCCTGACTTGGGGTGATCGCAACAACCACCGTGCGTGCCTGCGCCGATGTCCTCATCACCGTCGCAACCATTCGTATGTACCGACGAAGAACCATAGTCTTGGTTTTCCCTGCTTGGAAGTCCGATATTGAACAGACTCGCTGACGAATCGTCTCCCTATCTGCTCCAACACAAGGACAACCCCGTTGACTGGTACCCGTGGGGCCCCGAGGCGCTGGAACGAGCTGCTCGAGAAGACAAACCCCTCTTGATCTCCGTGGGATACGCCGCCTGCCACTGGTGCCACGTCATGGAGCGGGAGTCCTTCGAGGACCAGCAGACTGCTGAGCTGATGAACCGCTGGTTCGTCAATATCAAGGTCGACCGTGAGGAGCGCCCGGACATCGACGCCATCTACATGACGGCACTGCAGGCGCTTGCGGGACACGGCGGCTGGCCGATGACGGTGTTTGCGACTCCGGCCGGCCGGCCCTTCTACGCGGGCACCTACTACCCAAAGGAGGACCGCCACGGCATCCCAGGCTTCTCCCGGGTGCTGACCAGCGTCGCCGAGGCATGGGAGCAACGCAGGTCCGATCTCGAGGACCAGGCGACCACCTTGACCACGGCGGTCGCCGGCGCTGTCGCTCCCGGCACCGGCGAACCGGACCCGGGTGTCCTGCAGGATGCCTACGAGACCCACATTCGCATGATCGACCGCGAGCATGGAGGATTTGGCGGCGCCCCCAAGTTCCCCCAGCCACCCAATCTCGAGTTCCTGCTACGCATCGGCAGCCGCGCTTGGGCGACGGAGGCCTGGCCGTGGCTGACGTTCACCCTCGAGCAAATGGCCAATGGGGGCATCTACGACCACCTCGGAGGAGGTTTCGCCCGCTACGCCGTGGATCGAATCTGGCTCGTGCCGCATTTCGAGAAGATGTTGTACGACAACGCCAACCTGGCCCGGCTGTACCTTCGGGCAGGGCAGGTAGCGGTCAGCGAACGGTTCACCTCGGTGGCGACAGAGACCCTGGACTACATCATCCGGGACCTGGGGTTGGAGGGGGGTGGGTTTGCGTCTTCGGAGGACGCCGATTCCGAAGGGGTGGAGGGGAAGTTCTACGTGTTTTCCGCAACCGAGTTTGCCGACATTGTCGGAGAAGATGCCGAAATGGTCGGGGCGCATTTTGGGGTGACGCCGGGGGGCAATTTCGAGGGCAACAACATCCTCCACCGGGCCCAGCCGGTCTCGGTGGTGGCCGAGTCGGCCGGACAACCCGTCGCCGAGGTCGCCGGGGCGGTGGCAGCCGCCAAAGAGGCGCTGCTGGCGGCTCGCAACCGCCGGGTCCGCCCGGGGCTCGACGACAAGCTCGTCGTCGGATGGAACGGCCTGGCGCTCCGCGCCCTGGCAGAGGCCGGAGCCGTCCTCGGGCGGCGGGACTACCTCGCCGCCGCCGAGCGCAACGCCCATTTCGTGCTCGAACACCTGCGGGACTCGACCGGGAGGCTCCACCGCACCTGGCGCCAGGGTGTGCTGGGACCGCTCGGGGTGCTGGAGGACTATGCCGGCTATGCGATTGGCCTCTATCTGCTCTACCAGGCCACCGCCGAGACGAGGTGGTTCGTGGAAGCCGAAGCTCTGGTGGCAGACATGCTGAACCTGTTCGGGGGAGACGACGGCTTTTACGCCACCGGCTCGGACGCCGAAGACCTGATCGCTCGGCCGACCGACATGATGGACAACCCCAGTGCCTCTGGCAGCAGCCTGGCCGCCGAGGCTCTGCACATGTCCTACCTCCTGACTGGCGACGCGACGCGCCACGAGGCCTTGCAGAAGCTGCTCGGGGCGGGAGCGGAGCTGGCGCGCCGACACCCATCAGCCGTCGGTCATCTTCTCGCCATCCAGGCAACGACGGAGGCGGACCCGGTGGAGGTGGCCATCGCCGGAACGGATTCCCGACATCTGACCGATGTCATCTGGAGCCGTTTCCGGCCTCAGGTCGTGCTCGCACATCGCCGGAGCGAGCACGACGAAACGACTGTTCCCCTGCTGCGAGGACGGGGCGAGCCGCCGGGACCGGCGCTGGCGTACGTCTGCCGGCAGTTCGTTTGCGAGGCTCCCACGTCCGATCCCGATGAGCTGGCTGCCCAGCTGCGGTAAAACAACGCGATTGGCAGGCATCTACATAACCTTCCGGCATGACCATCCGCTGCCCGGTGTGTGCTGGGCCGGCCGACTCTTCCGTGGCGGCGTGCGAGGCCTGTGGTTTTGCGCCGCCCGCTTCGTGCGACCAATGCCGAGAGGCTCGTCAGGCCGGGCTCAAGAGCTGCGCTACGTGTGGCACCGCCTGGGAGCCGGTGCGCCAGCCCGCCATGGCCGGGGCAGCGAGTTCGACTGATCCCCGCGACCTGCTGAACACGACGGCGTCGATCCCGGCCATCTATCAGCAGTTACTCGATCCGTCCGACGATGAGTTGCTGTGGAATCCGGAGGACCCGGCGGAGGTCACTGATATGGGATCGATCCCCAATCAATACGCAGAGCCGCCCATGTCACTCAACGCAATCCTCGCCGCCCTGGTCGTGGCCGCCATCGCGATCTTCGGCATCAGTCGCGTCCTCGCCGGACCATCGCCCGACATCGAGGTGCTGGGAGAGTCGGTGACCGCCACGACCCGGGTCGCCCCCACCACTCCGACCACCACCGCCGTGGCCACCACCGTGACCACGACCTCCCTGCCCCCCACCACGATCCCGGCTCGTACCATCGCTCCCCTGGGCGAGCCGATTCCGCTCGGCGAAGTCCGCATGGGCGCCTTCGGCCTGGGCGAGTTCGAGTTTGGGCAAGAATTCGATTTCGTGGCAGCCCGAATGGCCGCCACCTTTGGACCTCCGGCTGAACTGGCCGGTCCGGTCGAATCATCGGGACAATATGGGACGTGCGCCGGCGCAACCATCCATACGGCCCGGTTCGGCCAATTGGTCATCGTCGGCGTCGAAGGTGAGGGGGGAGCCCGCGCCTTCCAGAGTTACCGCGTCGACGCCTCGTTCGACGAAAAACCGTCTGGCATGGCGACCATCAGCGGCGTCAAGGTGGGAGATACCGTCGCGACGCTGAAGAACACGTACGCCGGCCTGCGTGTGCAGTTTGTCTCCGATCCCGAAGATGGCGTCATCTTCCAGCTGTGGCGACCCCGCGACGGAGCCCTGTTGCTCTGGGGTCCGGTGACCTCGATCGAGGCCGAAGGCATCGTCACCGGGATCTACAGCCCGGACAGTTGTGGCCGCGAGCTGGCGAGCTAGGTGCCGACGATTTCAGACCGCTCGCCGATGGTGAGCTCCACGAAACCCGGTGCCGGCGACCCGGATAGCCGGGCGTCGCGTCCCATCAACGAATAGCGAAGCTTCCAGTTCGAGACCTCGGCTCCGTCCATCAGGAGGCTGTCCTCGATGGCGGCATCATGGATGTGGCTGCGGTCACCGATCGTCGTGTTCGGGCCCAGGCGGGAACGGACCACCTCGACATTCTCGCCGATCACGACCGGGCCCACGATGTGACTGTCGACCACCCGGGAACCCTCTCCGATCACAACGGCCCCCCTGATCTCGGTTCCGATCACCTCACCGTGGATCTTCTCACTGAGGTCGCTGAGAACGAGCTCGTTGGCGTGAAGGAGGTCCTCCTTCTTGCCGGTGTCCTTCCACCAACCGGTGATCATGGACGCCCGGACCTCGCGTCCGTTGTCGATCAGCCACTGAATGGCGTCGGTGATCTCGAGCTCGCCGCGGCCGGATGGTTTGATGTTGTCGATCGCCTCTTGCACGCTCGCATCGAACAGGTAGCAGCCCACCAGAGCCAGGTCCGTCGGCGGGACCTTCGGCTTTTCGACGAGCCGCACGACGGTGCCATCGTCCGCCAGCTGGGCAACGCCGAACTCGGATGGATTGGGCACCCGAGCCAGCAGAATCTGGGCGTTGGGTCGGTGGTCCTCGAAATCTGCCACGGTGTCGGCCACGCCCCGTTTGATGAGGTTGTCCCCCAGGTACATGAGGCAGTCGTCTCCGTCGACGAACGGCAGCGCCATCTGGAGCGCATGGGCCAGGCCAAGTGGCTTCTCCTGCACGATGAACTCGACGCGTTTGAGCCCGAACTGGTCTCCCTTGCCGACCGCCCGGCGGATCTCATCTCCCGTCTCGGGCGAGATGATGATGCCGACCTCGTCGATACCGGCCTCGGCGAGGTCTCGCATCCCGTAGAACAGAATCGGCTGGTTGGCAACCGGGACCAGCTGCTTCGACATGGCGAAGGTGATCGGCCGCAGACGGCTCCCGGCCCCGCCGGCCAGTACGACGCCCCTCATCCCTGGTTTCCGTTCGTCTGCCTATCCATCGTCTCTGCCTTCCTTCTTGAGCGGTTGCCACCAATCGGCCCGCTCCCGATACCACGCCACCGTGTCAGCCAGCCGTTGCTCGAGGGTGTGCGCCGGCTCCCAGCCCAGTGCCCGGATCTTGGACGAGTCGACCGCATACCGGCGATCATGGCCAGGGCGATCGGTCACATACTCGATGTAGCTCTCGTCGCGACTGGTCATCTCGATCAGTTTTCTCGTGAGGGCCAGATTCGTGGTTTGGGCGTTCGCCCCGATGTTGTAGACCTCTCCCGGCGTTCCCTCGTCCACGAGAAGGTGAATGGCCGCACAATGGTCTTCGACGTAGATCCAGTCGCGCTCGTTGAGTCCATCGCCGTACACCGGCACTCGCCGGCCCTCGAACAGGTTGGTGACGAAGAGCGGAATCAGCTTCTCCGGGAAGTGGTACGGGCCATAATTGTTGGTGCACCGGGTGATGATGGCCGGGTAGTCGTAGGTGACGGCGTACGACTGGACGAGCAAATCGGCGCCGGCCTTCGAAGCCGAATACGGAGATGAGGGCTCCAGTGGATAATCCTCGGTCGCGAACCCTTCGGCCAATGACCCATAGACCTCGTCGGTGGAAACCTGGATATACCGGTCGATCCCGTGCCGGCGGGCGGCGTCGATGAGCACACCGGTGCCGACCACATTGGTCTGGAGGAACACCGATGGGCCGTCGATGGAGCGATCCACGTGGCTCTCTGCTGCGAAATTGATGACGACGTCATGGCCGGGTACGACCTCATCCACCAGAGCGGCGTCGCGGATGTCCCCTTTGACAAATTCGTGCCGGTCGGACTCGTCCAGCTCACCAACAGTGGCCGGCACCCCGGCATACGTCAATGCATCGAGGTTGGTGATCGTGGCATCGGGCTCGCGCTCGAGCACAAGACGGATGAAGTTGGAGGCGATGAAGCCCGCCCCGCCAGTCACCAGATACCGCCTGCTCATTCTCGCCTGCTCACTTTCTCATCCGGTCGCGCTCACCCTCGTCCGTTCAACCGCTGTCCACTCACTCGTGCCGCCGGCAAATCATCCGCTGCTTGTCATCCGCTGCTTGTCATCCGCTGCTTGTCATCTGCTGCGCGTCATACGTTTCGCGGCGGGTGTGAACGTCATCGAAGCCCGGACGGGACGTCCTTAGTAAAAAGATTAGGACCTACCCGGTGGGTCCACAGACTCAAAAACGGCCTTTTCGCTGATCCTTTTCGCATGATATCGCTCGAGTGCCACCGGGCTACTATTTCCGGCGTGAACCAGCGCTTCGGACGATCGGTAATCGGCGGCTCTCTCATCGGGCTCGTTACCGGCATCGGTGCCTTGCTGCTCATGGCTCCGATCATGATCAACAACGTGGACGCCCGACCGGTGTTTGCCGGGAGTGCTCGCGTCGATTCGTTCTTCTCGATCGGGGCCGCCTCGGTCGAGCTGCCTCACCTCGTCGACGTCGGAGGGGTAACGCTGTTCACGGGTACCCTCGACATCACCCCACTGGGGCTCCTCAGCGTTTTCGCTGCCACCGGGTATGGAATCGCCGGCTTGTTGACCGCCGCAGCCATCATGTGGCTCCCCCTGGCGTTCGACCCTGACGCCGTCCCCCCGAAGAAAGCCGGGCGAATCCTGGGCGCCGGCCTCGTGACGGGCGCCATCACCGGGCTACTGTTCGCGCAGGGTGCCGTGGTCTGGCTCGGAGAACGATCCACGACGACGGCCGAATTCCCGATCCTGGCCGGCATTCTCTGGGGGCTCGTCGCCGGCATCGGAATCGGATCCACCGTCGCCGCGATCACGCATCTCCTCTCGCGCCCCGACGTGATCGGCCTCGAGGAACTCGGCTGGGAGACCCCCGAACAGTTCCGGGAGGCGACCGGCCGGGCGGTGGGCGTGCCGATGGTGGCGCTCGTGATCATCGCGGTGATCGTCGGTGTCTTTGGAGCCCTGTTTCTCGGCATCGCTCCCGAGGTGGGCGAACACGGCGCCGAAGAAGCCGCAGGCGGTTCGAAGGTGCCGTTGCTGGTGATTGCCTCGCTCATTGCGAGCTCGATACTCGGCTTGGCGGCGCTCGTGGCCTATCGGCCGGGCTCAGCTAAGAGGAGAGGATCCCGCTGAACGTCGCCAGCACGATGAAAAAGAGGCCGAGCGCCAATACCAGCCCGATGGCAAATAGCCGATTCATCGTCTTGTTCTCGAACCGAAGGTGCATGAACCAGCCCACCACCGAGCCGAACTTGATGATGCCCAGCCCGACCAGCCCCACGGTCAAGACGGTCCGATCGAGATCCGGGATATAGGCGATGGCGACCTCGATGGCGGTGACCACACCGAGAAAGAGGGCGATCTGCCAGTAGCGCTTGACGCTGGGGTGCGGAGGGTGCTCGGTGGTCGGCTGTCCGGTCGTGGCGTGCTCGGTGGTCGACATCGGCTACACCTGCAACAGATAGACAACCGTGAAGATCACGATCCACACGATGTCGACGAAGTGCCAATACAGGCCGACCAGCTCCACATTCATGCCCCGGTGGCGATACAGCTGTCCCCTCCGGGACAGGATGATCATGGACGTGAGCATCAGGACGCCGACGGCGACGTGGGCCCCGTGGAAGCCGGTCAAGACGAAGAAAGCGCTCCCGAACGGCGACACGTCCATGCGCAGCCCTTCCGCGTAGAACGTGGTGAATTCGAACACCTGGCCCCCCAGGAACACCGTACCCAACAAGGCGGTGGCCACGAGCCAGATCCGCAGCTGGCGGTTGTCGTCACGCTCATAGGCGTTGTGGGCCAGAACCATCGTCAAAGAACTCATCAACAGCACAAATGAGCTGACGGACGTGAACGGGATGTCAAACACCTCGGTTCCCGGTCCCCCATTGGTCTCGTCGCTGTAGAGCAAGAACGTGGCGATGAACGACCCGAAGAAGAGGCATTCAGAGCCGAGGAAGCCCCACATGGCGGTCTTGCGAATATCGGCCCCGTCGGTGCCGGTCGGGCCGTGGACGGCTGTCTCAGTCGCCATCAGGCGTCCTCCCCCTCTACCACTTCGGCCGCCTCGGGGTCCCCAGCGGTTTCGCCTTCCGCCGCGCCTGCCTCGTCTTCGACCGGGCCGGTTTCCGCCTCGTGGTCGTCATGACCCCCGTGGTGGTCGTCGTGGTCGCCCATCGGATGATCTGGATCCTCCTGGGCCCACCCGAAGATGCCACCAAAAAGGACCAACGCGCCAACGATCAGCAGGGGTATGCCGATCGGACCGAAGAGAAAACCGTAAGCCGCGAGTACCAACCCGGCCGCCAGCATGATGGGGTAGTAGGAGGGCGACGGCAGATGGATGTATGCGTCGGTGAAGCGCTCCGGCTCCGGGATCGTGGCAATCCGTACCGCCCGGCCCTCCTCGTCCTCGCCGTACTTGCGATGCCAGAAATCGTCGATCGCCTCGACCGTCGGGACCTCGTGGAAGTTGTGGTGCGGAGGAGGCGAGGAAACCGACCACTCGAGTGTTCGGCCGTCCCAGGCGTCGGCCGGCGCCGGTTCTCCCTTGCGGTGGTTGGTGAGCATCGCGTAGAGGAAAGGCAGCATCGATACCGCGATCAGGAATGCCCCGATAGTGGAGACCATGTTCAGCGTTTCCAGGCCGATGTCAGGCGGATACACGGCGGTGCGCCGGGCCATGCCCCACAGGCCGAGCCAATGCTGGGGGGCAAATGTCAGGTTGAATCCGAGCAGCATCAGCCAAAAATGCCACTTGCCGAGCGCTTCACTCAGATAGCGGCCGCTGATCTTCGGCCACCAGTAGTAGACGCCGGCGAAGATGCCGAACATCGCTCCGCCGAACAGTACATAGTGGAAATGGGCCACCACGTAGTAGGAGTCGGTTTGCTGCGTGTCGGCGGGAACGACCGAGTGGGTCACACCCGACAATCCGCCGATCGTGAACATCGCGATGAATCCGAGCGCGAACAGCATCGGGGTCTTCAGACTGATCTTGCCGCCCCAGGTCGTGCCGAGCCAATTGAAGATCTTGATGCCAGTGGGAACTGCGATGAACATCGTCGTGAGCGAGAACGCCGACTCGGCGACCGGTCCCAGGCCACTCGTGAACATGTGGTGGGCCCAGACCCCGAAGCCGAGCAGGGCGATGGCGGCGCCGGCAAACACGACGAACTGGTAGCCGAAGAGCGGCTTGCGGCTGAAGACCGGTAGTACCTCGGAGACGATGCCCATCGATGGAAGAATCAAGATGTAGACCTCCGGATGACCGAAGAGCCAAAAGAGGTGCTGGTACAGGATGGGGTCTCCGCCGGCGGCCGGGTCATAGAACAGGGTTCCGAAGTTGCGGTCGAAGAAGACCTCGAACAGCGCCACGGTGATCACCGGCAGCGAGAACAGCAACAGGAAGGCCACCACCAGCTGCATCCACACGAACACGGGCATCTTGAACATGGTCATCCCCGGTGCCCGCATGGTGAAGATCGTGGTGGTGAAGTTGACCGCACCGGCCAGGGACGCGATGCCCAGGATCAGCAGGCCCAGGGCCCAGAAGTCCATCCGAATGACCTCTGACTGGGTGGAAAGCGGGGCGTAGCCAAACCAGCCCCCGTCGGGGAAGCCGCCCAGGAAGAACGAACTCGACAGGAAGATGCCGCCGAACAAGAACACCCAGAAGCTCATGGCATTCATGCGGGGGAAGGCCACATCCCGGGCTCCGATCATGATCGGGATCAGATAGTTGCCGAAGGCAGCCGCCAGCGGCATGATCACGAGAAAGACCATCGTCGTACCGTGCATCGTGAAGAGCTGGTTGTATTGGTCGGAGGTGAGCACGGTTCCATCGGGTACGGCCAACTGCAGCCGGATGAACAGCGCCTCGATCCCTCCGAGCAGGAAGAAGAACATGGCCGTCCCGCCGTACATCAGGCCGATACGCTTGTGATCCACGGTCGTGATCCAGCTCCAAAGGCCGCCGCGGGATCCGTGCTCGTCGGGTTCCTGAACCTCGGTTGCCTCGGGGGTCAAGGTCGCCATGTCGCTCCTACTTCAGTTCCTCGAGGAATGCCACAAGGGTATCAATCTCGTCCTCCGAAAGTCCGAGGTTGGGCATTCCGATGTTCACGTCCGGTTCCATGGGTTTGAGCGCCGAGGGATTGCGGAGCCAGGCGCGCAGGTTTTCCGTGTTCAGCTCATAGCTGCCACCCGCAAACGTAGATCGGCTGGCCACGTGGGTGAGGTCAGGACCGGGGTTCAACCCACCTCCCAGGGCATCGGTTCCTCCGATGGCGTGGCAGGCCGAGCAGCCCTTGTCGAGAAAAAGGCCCCAACCGTCGCCGTCCAGATCCACTTCGGCAGGTGCCCGCTGTTCGGCTACCCAGGCATCGAACTCCGCAGGGGTCACGGCCGTCACGCTCATACGCATGCGGGCGTGGGACAACCCGCAGTATTCGGCGCATTGGCCCAGATATACCCCGGGCTCGGGCGCCGAAAGGCTCAACGTGTTCACGCGCCCGGGTACGACGTCCCGCTTTCCGTTCAGGTTGGGTATCCAGAACGAGTGGATCACATCCTGATCGTCGGTGGTCATCGACAGGAACACCGGCTGGTTGGTTGGAATCCACATCTCGTTAGCCGTCACGACGCCGAGGTCCGGGTACCGGTACTCCCACCACCACTGGTGCCCGATGACCTCGACCTGTAATGCGTTCTCCGGCTCATCTGCCAGCTCGAAAATCGTGCGTACCGTCGGCACCGCGATAACGGCGAGTATCAGGGCGGGTATGACCGTCCACGTGATTTCGAGAGCGTCGTTGCCGTGGACCTGCTTCGGCTCGCGCTCGTCGCCCTTTCGAGCCCGGTACCGGATGGCAACGTACAGAACGGCGAAATTGACACCGACGAAGAACACCGCCGCAATCCACAGCGTCAGGCGGAACAGGTCGTCGATCGTTTGTGCGTTCTCCCCGACCGGGTTGAGGGTGCTGCGGGGCAGATTGTCAGCGCACGCCGACAGCACCATCACCAGGGTGCCGAGAAGCAGCACGAACGAAGGGCGCCGGCCGGGACGCGCACGTCCTCTTCTGCGTTCCCTTCTGTCTCCTCCCGGTGGGCGCGATGGCGCCACCGTCGACGCATGCGTTTGCGCATGCTTTTGAACGCCTTCTTTCAAACCGCCGGTTTCCCTTTGTCTCGTCTTGTCTCGTCCTACGCTTCCGCCGATGACCCACCGGTGGCGAAATCGTCTGGACCCGCTCTCTCACGATGCTACCTAGTGCCCGAATCCCGTATGAAATTACGTCAGTTGCCGGTTCCGAGGGCGTCATTCCGGGTGCCCAGCGACCTGCCGGGTCGCGTCGTTCGGCCCTGGCATGATCGGCGATATCCCACCGTGGGCTCTGGCGGGGGCCTGGTTGGTGGTGGCCGTCTCGGCTCTGGTCCAAGCGACCCTCGGATTCGGATTCAACATCCTGGCGGTCCCGATCATGAGCCTGATTCACCCCGAACTGGCGCCCAATCCACAGCTCGTGATCACGGTTGCGTTGTCATCCGCCACAGTGGTGCGCGACCGCAGCCACCTACGGCTCGGCGACGTCGGCTACCTGCTGGCCAGCCGGCCGTTTGGCGGCCTGGCCGGGTTGGCGGTCATCAGCGTCGCGGCCGGATTCTGGCTGGACATCGCCATCGGCCTCATCGTCCTGGCGGCCGTAGGAATTCTCGCCACCAACGTGCGCCTCACCCGGAACCGCCTGACGGAAACGGGAGCAGGTTTTGCCTCCGGCTTCACCAGCATCGTCTCCTCCATCGGCGGACCGCCGCTCATCCTTCTCTACCGCGATGCGTCCGGGCCGATCACTCGCGCCCAGCTCGGGTTCGTCTTCACGATCGGCTCGCTGACCAGCATCGGCCTGCGGCTACTGGGGGGTGTTTTCGATCTATCCGACCTGATGGTCGGCCTGACCATGCTGCCGCCGATGTTCATGGGTTTCGTTGCAGCCGGCCCCGTACGGTCCCGGGTCGACCGGGTCGGCTTGCGCGGACCCGTGCTTGGGCTGTCGTCATTGGCGGCGGTATCTCTGATTCTGCGGGCTGCTCTCGGGGCGTGACTGCGGCCCTCAGGAACCGCCTCCACCCGGTCGCAGAGAGTCCCAGAGCACCCCGACCGCCTCGAGGGTGTTGCCGAGAGCCCAAAAGAACAGCCACAGCAAAATGATGCCGACCACGGTGGTGGCGATCAGCCGCATGCGATACAACCGCATCAACTTGGCGTCATCCATGTAGCTCGGTGGGGGAGCCGGCATCTGGGCCCGGGCCACGGCCACCTGGGCGAGAGAAGGCGCTGAGCCGCCGGAACTGCGCGTCACCACCTTGCTCCCCAATGTGGCGGCTGGATCATCTGGCTCCTCCTGTTCATCGGCTTCGTCGGCCGTATCGGCTGCACCCGCTTCATCGGGTTCGCTGTCGTCCGGTTCCTCTACCGACTCGTCATCCGGAGCGGCGGTGTCGGGCACATCCGCCTTCTCGGCCGCGGCCAAAAGCACATCGGGTTCGAGCTGCAACGCAGCGGCCAGCTCCATGACCGCCGTGGGGCTGGAGGGGACCTCGAGACCCGCCTCCCATTGGGAAATAACGGCTGCGTCTCGATCGAGGATTTCGGCCAACTCCTCCTGGGAAAAGCCCTGCTCCCGGCGCCCGGCACCGATCATCTCCCCGAAATTCATGGCGCCAGGCTAGCCAGCCGGGTGTGCCGGCCGCTGCGTCGCCGATACCTGCTCGCGGGCCCCATGCAACTCCACCCACACCGGAGAACCCGACTCGAGGACCGCCACCCCGCGCTCGACAACCGCCAGCCCATCGGCGTCGGCCATTCCCCCGAGCTGGTGAGAACCCTGGCCACCGGCGAGAGAGGCGACCAGTTGTTCGCCCACCTGCTCGAGCCGGACCCGCAGGAATACGGTCTTGGCGACAGAGGTCCGCAAGTCCGAGGCCGCCACGGCTCGAACCCGCGGACGAAAGATGTGGGTTGCGCCCATCATGGTCAGCAAGCCCGGGCGGAGGAACTGCTCGAAAGATACGGCGACCGAAACCGGGTTGCCCGGCAGGCCGAACATGGGTGCTCCGGTCACCGTTCCGAACGTGAACGGCTTGGCGGGCTGCATCGCCACTTTCCACGAGGTGGCGGTCCCCAGCTCGGACATCACCGACTTCACGTGATCGTATTCGCCCATCGAAACGCCCCCGGAGGTCACAACCACATCGGCTTCCTCGGCTGCCCGCATCAGTGTCCGCCGCACGACATCTCGATCATCGGGCACGATTCCGAAGTCGATCACCGGGACATCGAGGTCTGCCAGCAAGCCGCGCATGACGGGACGATTGCTGTCACGGATCTGCCCTGGCCGGAGATCCCGCATCTGTGGCGACATGACCTCGTTCCCGGTCGACATGATTGCCACCGTGGGCCGGCGGGAAACCTCCAACGCCTGGTGTCCGATCGACGCCAGCAGACCGACGTGGAACGCGTTCAACCGTACGCCCGTCGCGAGGACTGTGGCACCGGATGGAATGACGCTCCCGGCCGGCCGGATGGCGTTGCCGGCTGCCACGGAGTCGTTGATCCGAACCCGGTCGCCGTCGACACTCGTGAGTTCGACCGGCACCACCGCATCGGTACCTTGCGGTATCGGGGCGCCGGTCATGATTTTCACTGCCGTGCCGGGCCGGACGGGCTGAGTCGGTTCGCGGCCAGCCGCGACTCCTTCCACGACCTGCAGCGACACCGGTACGCGGGACAGGTCTTCGTTGACGACCGCGTAGCCGTCCATCGCCGAGTTGGCAAAGGCCGGAATCGGCTCCGGAGCTACCACGTGTTCGGCCGACACTCGTCCCAGCGACTCGCTCGAGTCGACAGTTTCAGTTTCGAGACGCGGGAGCGAAGCCAGGACCTCGGCCTGGGCGATTTCCAGCGGCGTGAGAGATTCCTCCATGTCGCGGAGGCGGACGGGAATCGAACCCGCCAAGGATTCTGAGAACCCTTCATCGGTTTTGAAGACCGAGGAGCCCACCAGGCGCTCGGACGCCTCCATGTCGGACCCAGGCTAGAGCGCCCCAACCCGGGGGGAGCCCGGCGATTCCCCACGGTTGAACGTTCAAAGTGGTCGATTCAACACTTTGAGTGGCGAGCAGGCGAAGTTTTCTCTACACTTTCGCCGCTGGCACCAACTGGACACTATGCGGAAACTCCTTTGGCGCTCTGCAATGGCGGGCGTTCTCACTGTCCTTCTCGGCCTATTGCCGACGGTCGAAGCCGTCGCCGACGAGAGTCGCGGCTTCGGGTTCTTCGACGCGGGCACGGGCCGCTGGCGGTTCATGGACGGCAAGGACTTCTACTTCGGCAACCCCGGCGACGCTCCGGTCCTGTGCGACTGGAACGGCGACGGGATCGACACGGTCGGTTTGTACCGTCGCCACTCCGGGTTCCTCTACCTCCGGCAATCCAACACCCAGGGCGTCGCCGACGTCGAAATCTTTTTCGGAGTTCCCGAAGACGCTCCCGTGTGCGGCGATTGGAACGGTGACGGAATCGACACGATCGGGGTCTATCGCCCGTCGCAAGGCAAGTTTTTTCTCCGCAATTCCAACACACAGGGATTTGCCGATCTCTCCTTCACCCTCAACGGCGCCTACGGCGTGCCGGTCGCGGGCGATTTTGATGGCGACGGAAGAGACACCGTCGGTCTCTGGAATCCCGGAACCGCAACCGTCGCTCTGGCGAGAGGTACCGACTCCGGGCCTCCCTCCGTGAGCCGCACCTTCGGGGCTCCCGGAGATCAGTTGATTGTTGGTGACTGGGATGCCAACGGCATCGACGACCTCGGAGTCTATCGACCGTACAACAGCACCCTGCACCTCGAATACCCCAACAGCACGGAGGTGAGGCCCACCAGCCTGAGCGGCGCCGCCGTCTCGGGGATCGTCGAACCGTCCGGCGCCAGCCACAACCCGAATCCCGCCACCGCACCACGTGCCCCCGACATCTCCTGGATCGAGACATTCACCGACCACGTCGCTGTCAAATGGGACCCCCAAACGGACGCCCCCGGTGGCTTCATCATCGAGGTCCGCCAGGGCACCAGCCTCATCGATCGGGTCACCCCCGCATCCGATCAAGAGGGACCCTGGAATCTCTGGAAGCTGATGCCCGAAACGGACTACAGCCTCCACATGTGGGCGGTGGGAGATCGCGGCATTCGATCAGATCTCGTGATGCGCACGTTCCGTACCCCGGCTGTGTCAGCCGTGCAGACCGCCATTCCGATATACGACACCGCGTGGGAAATGCCTTCCTTCGCCACCCTGGCCGAAGCCGACGCGTACTTCCGTCATTTGTCAGAGAATGGCTTCGCCGGGGCATGGATCTCCTATTTCAACCACATCAACACCGGCATCGACGGCTACAACGTGAACGGAGACTGGGTGGCCACGGGGGGATGGAATCAACCCTTCTACCTGGATCATGGTTACGCCGCCCACGTGCGCGGCATCCTCGATGCGGCCGAGCGTCACAACCAAAAGGTCGGCCTCGTCATGATCTGGGCCCAACGATATGTGAACAACGGTGCGGTCCATCGCAACAATTCGTATGACCTCGGGAGGCAGCTCGGGGAGCTCTTCGGCGACCATCCCGCCATCGCCCATTGGGTCGCAGGCGGCGACAACTTCGGAAGCCACGAGGACAGCGCCATCTGGGCAAACATGGTCTCAGGCCTCCGCCAGGCGGGAGCCACCCAGCCCGTGGGTTACCACCCTCCGGCCATCCCCGGATGGGGCGGCCACCTGCGATTCGTCAACGAATGGTGGGTCGACTTCATTGCTCCCCAGACCGGCCACTGCCAAGGAGGCGACGCCACATACCAGCAACTGGCGCAGGCCGTTGCGGCCACCTCCAAGCCGGTATTTGCGGGCGAGCTCCGGTATGAGAACATCAGCCCGACCTGGTGCAGCCCCCCGGGCGGGGCGCCCGTTCCCTCCAGCAGCGTGTTGGAGGACGTCCAGGCGGCATACTCGGCCGGTGTCTCCGCCATTGTGTTCGGCCACAACGAACGCTGGCAGTGGGGCGAGCACTTGAACGGAGGATCCAACACGGGAAGCGCCGGCGCTCTCGGCTCACTCGGCTCGTCGGGCGAGCAGCAGATGTTGACGTATCTACGGGACCAGGTCGGCTGAGCACGGGACAGGCCAGGGGGGAACAAAGCGGCCGGCCCGTTGGGCCGGCCCTTTGTTTCATCGGTTCGTCGTCATGGCCCGACCAGACTTGTCGGCCCCGGTGCCGTTGACGTCTTCCCCAGATCAGTCGAGTGGAGGGATACGAAGCACCTGCCCGGGATAGATCAGATCCGGGTCCGTCAGCATCGGCCGGTTGGCATCGAAGATTTGCGGGTACTTCATGGCATCGCCGTAATAGGCCTTGGCGATCTTCGACAACGTGTCGCCTCTCACCACTGTGTGAAACTGCGATTCCGGAGCCGGTTCAGAAACCGTCATTCGGTCGTCGACTGCGGCGATTCCCTCGTGGTTTCCCACCACCAGCACGGCCTTCTCGCGATCGATCTGTGTGGCCGCCTCGCCGGTCACGATCGCGATGTCGTCCTCGAGGTGGAGGCCGAAGTTTTTGACATCGAAGTCGAACTTCTTGACGAAATCCATGATCTCTTCCTGGCGGTCGAGTTGTTCGACGCGATCTGCCGATTTCGCCGCGTCGGCCTGCGCCTGGGCGCGATCGGCGGCGGCCGCTCTGGCCCGAGCCTGAGCCTGGGCCTCCGACCGCCGAGCCGCCGCCTCTTCTTTGCGATCCTCCTGGTCGTCGCCGATACCGATCTTGCGTCCAGCGGCTTTCACGAAGTCAATCAGTCCCATAAGGTTCCTTTCGGTGGCGGGCGGACGGCGATGACTGTAGCGCCGACCCCCACTTCGGCCGCCATCCCCGTTGGCGATTTCCCCTCCACTCGCCGCCCAAAGGGGTCGATAACACAGTGCATGAGTCTTGCCGCGCGTGATGAACCGAATACTCCTATCGTGACGACGCTCGAGGCGATGTCGAGCCGGGTCGAGGAGCTCGAGCAACAGCTGGAGGCTCAGGAGCGCGACGCAGAGCAACGCGTCAAGCTTCTCGCACATCTCTCTCACGAGTTGCGGACCCCGATGTCGGCCGTGCTCGGGATGATCGATCTCCTCCTCGATACCGCGCCCACCGACCAGCAGCGCGAAATGCTGCTCGTCTCCAAGCAGGCCAGCGACGAGCTACTGACGCTGATCAACGACATCCTCGACCTCTCGAAACTCGACGCCAACGGCATGCGGCTCGAGGAGATGCCGTTCGACCTCGTCGATGTCGTCGGCCGCGTCCTGTCCACGCTCCGCCCGCTGGCCACAGAGAAGAACATCTTCCTCGCCTCCGACATCCCGATCGGGCTCCCCCAGCGCGTGATCGGAGACCCCGGCCGGCTCCGCCAAATCCTCGTCAACCTCGTGGGCAATGCCATCAAATTCACCGACGAGGGCTCGGTGGTCGTGGGCATTCGGATCGTTTCCAGTGGTGCGCACCACGCCACGATTCGCATCGACGTCGCCGACACGGGAACCGGTATTCCCGGGGATCGGCTCGAGGCCATCTTCGACCCCTATGAACAGGCAGCCGATTCAACAACCAGAACCCACGGCGGCACCGGCCTGGGGCTGGCGATCTGTCGGCAACTGGCAGACCTCATGGATGGGCGGCTGACCGTCACGTCGACAGTGGGCCGGGGTTCCACCTTCAGCCTCGTCATCGGCTTTGCCACCCGCCCAAGCGATGAGGCCACCATCCACGACGTGACCCCGGCTACCCAAGCTGTCGTCCTGTCGGCCGAGGCCCAGCTCGAGTCTCTGAGGGAACTGGTGGACGAGATCGGCCTCACCCCGATTGGATCACCCGAGACGGCAGATGACGTGATCATCATCGATCTCGACCACTTCGGGTTCGGGCGCATCATGACGATCCGTGCCGACCATCCGGAGAACCCGATGTTGATCATCACCACATCTGGCCAACGCGGTGATGCTGCCAAAAGCCAGGAAATCGGGGTGGCGGGGTACCTCACGCGGCCCATCGATGCCGACGAGCTGGCGACGGCAATCGAAGCGGCCCGGCAAGGTGTCGAACAACTCATCACCCGTCACTGGTTGCGGGAGCAGCAGCCGAAGCGATCCGTGCTGCTGGTCGAAGATGACGAAGTCAACCGCCAGGTCACAATCCACATGCTCGAACAACTCGATTTCGCGGTCTATGGGGTGGGAACAGCGACCGATGGTCTCGAGGCCTTGGAGGCACGCCCATTCGATCTCGTCATCTCAGACCTCGGGCTGCCAGACATGGACGGCACCGACTTTCTACAAGCAGTGGGCGATATCGTCGACATTCCAGCGATCGTTGCCACCGGGCGCGTGGACGAGGCGTCGATCAATGCAGCCTTCGCCGTGGGAGCCGCAGCCGTGCTCCGCAAACCGTTCGATGTGAACGAACTCGGTGAAGGGATCGAGGCCGTGCTGTCTGCCAGAGCGGGGGCCTAGCCGCCCAAAGCGACGGCACATGTCACACCCGGCGGCGACCTCCCGTCCACCTGGTTCAGCCCACGATGCGCGCGAGTAACATGGGCGCGGTAAGGGAGGGGGCTCTTTTCAAGGGGAAGGACCCAGTGGGCGAGGAACTCAGGCGACGTCCTGTCGGCCCGAGGCTTGTGGGGGGCGACAGTTCTGGCCACCGTTCGGTTGACAGCTCGAACGCGACCGCCGCCAAGCCGACCGGTTCCGCGCGTCCCATGCCCCGTTCGACGACCATGGACGCTCGCCGCCGCCAGGCCCTCGTCCGGGCCGCCACGCAGCGTCATCGGCGCCATCTCGAAGGGGGGCCCGGCGATGAGCCGCCCAGGCCACTGGCGGCCAAGATCATCGGGGGCATCGGGACCTTGATGGTGCTCTTCGGATTGGGGATGGCCATGCAGGTGGCCTTCCCCCCGCCGGCCGTCGAACCGGAGGTTCTCGCTGTGGAGATCCAATCCGGAAGCGTCGAAACCGTGGCGACCGAGCCCGGCACCGGGACAGGGGCCGGCTCGTTGCCGTCTACCACCCAGGAACCCGAGCAACCGCTCGGTCCGATCGCGTCGAGCACGTCGACCACATCGCCGCCGGAGTCCAGTTCGTCATCCACCCAGCTTCCGGGCTCGGCCCCCACCACCGACGGCCTGCCCCCCGAGTCGGACCCGATCGCACTGGACTCGACGACGACCACCTCGATCGTGACAGAGACCCCGACCACGACGACGCCCGGGGAAGTGAGCACGACCTCGACCACAACGGCACCCCGCTCGCCCCAGGCGCCATCGACGACGCAGGTCCCACAGGCACCGGTGACGACCTCGCCCTGATCTGCAGCGCTGAACTCGGAGCCGGGCCCATGTCAGGGCTTGCTGAGCACGGCGCGTCGTCAGCCGGCCTGATAATCAGGCGTTCTGACCGCGGCCTTGTGGTGCGAGCGCCTCCTGGATTTGACGAAAGGTCGGATTGACCAGAGCCCTGGATCCGATCTGAACTGTCGGCACGGTCTCGTTGCCGTCGGCGACCGAGCGCACGAAGGTGGCCGCCTCCAGGTCTTCCCAGATGTTGCGCCGTTCCACCGACAGACCGTGCGCGTCGAGCTGGTCGAACAGGCGCCGGCAAAACCCGCACCCGGGTCGCCAATAGACGGTGATGGCCGGGTCGGTCAAGACTCGGTGACGGTCACCCGCTGGATGACGCAGTCGTTGATCGGCCTCTCGCCGGCTCGGGGCTCGGCTGCGATCGCATCCACCGCCTCCATGCCGGAGGAGACACTGCCGAAAATGGTGTAGGCGTGTGGCAGGCCGACATCGGCGAGACAGATGAAGAATTGGGAGCCATTGGTGTTGGGGCCGGCGTTGGCCATCGCCAAGGTTCCCCGGGTGTACGAACCCTCCCCTTCGAGCTCATCCCGGAACTTGTATCCGGGCCCGCCGCTGCCGGTTCCGGTCGGGTCTCCCCCTTGGATGACGAATCCGGGAACGACGCGGTGGAATATCACACCGTCGTAGAACCCCTCACGTGCCAGGAAGACGAAGTTGTTCACGGTTTGCGGGGACCGGGGGGCGTCGAGCTGCAGCTCGATGTCGCCGTGGTTCGTGTGGAGCGTTGCCCCGTAGCTCTTGTCCAGATCGATCGTCAGCTCCGGTGCATTGTCGTACTTCATGGACCTCCTAGTCCCCGATGTCGCCTGCACGTTACCCGCCGCCATGCCATCTCAGGCGCCGGTCCGGATCAACGGAAGGATCGCTCCCATGGCCTCGATCGAGCCGCGATCGATCGGATCCAGCACGATCTGCACGTGGTCGACCTTGGGTGCAAACGCCCGAATCCGGTCAGCGATTTCCCCCGGTGATCCGGTGATGGCCGGCACGTCGACCTCGGCTCCCATCAGCCGTCCTGCGCCGTCCGGCAGCGCCACCAGGATCGCCACAGAACGAACCACCTCATCCGGACTCCGCCCGGAGGCCACCAGCGCCGCGTCTAGGCGCGAGAGCAGGGGATCGAGTCCACGGGCGTCGTTGTCGAAACGGCTCCACCATTCGTTCCACCAGTCGATGTGGGGGGCGGTGAGGGACAGCATCCTGGGGCCGGTCGAGCCGATCATGATGGGTAGATCTGGCCGGGCTCGGGGAACCATGTGGAGTCGTCGCGCCCGGTGGTATTCGCCTTCGAAGTCGCAGTAACCGTCACGAACGAGTGCATGAATGATCTCGAACGCCTCGGCGAAGCGACTCACCCGCTGATCGAACGGGAACCCGTAGGCTTCATACTCCCGCTCATTCCAGCCCGAGCCGAGCCCCAACACCAGCCGGCCGTTCGATATCTCATCGACGGTCGCCGCCATCTTCACGAGCAGTGCCGGGTTGCGAAAGCCTGTCGGCGAAACCAGCGGGCCCAAGAGCACGCGCTCGGTCACGGCCGCGACCGCCGCCAACTGGGTCCAGCACTCCCACGGGCCCTTCGGTCCATCCGGCTTGTCGTACAGCAGATGGTCGCCCAGCCAGATCGAGTCGAACCCGACTTCTTCAGCGAGCACCGCCATCGCCCGGTATTCCGGCCAGCCGACCACCCGCTCGATCTCGGGTAGCTGTAATCCGATGTCCATCGCGCCAACAGTATCGGAGTGGCTGACGGCGACCAATCTGCACACGCTCTCCCTCGCCTTCCGGGACCCGGACCAAGCGCGGACAGGCCTCTAATCTGAGGACATGACCTACACCGCCCCCCTCCGGGACATGAAGTTCGTGCTCACCTCGGTCGTGGGCCTCGATGACATCGTCGAGATGGCTCCCTTCCAGTCGGCCGACGTCGAGACGGTGTACGGCGCCCTCGACGAGGCGGCCCGCTTCGTCCAGGACCAGATCGCGCCACTCAACACCGTCGGCGACGAAATCGGATCGGTCCGCAACTCCGATGGATCGGTCACCACTCCGCCCGGGTTCAAGGAGGCGTACCGCCAGTTCGTGTCAGCCGGCTGGAGCGCGGTGCCGGTTCCCGAGGAGCACGGCGGACATGGCTTCCCGGTCCTCGTGGGGACCGCCGTGATGGAGATGTTGAACGCCGCCAACATGGCCTGGACCCTGTGTCCGCTGCTGACTCAGAGCGCCATCGATGCCCTGATCCACCACGGCACCCCCGAGCAACAGGCCACCTATCTGCCCAAACTGCTCACCGGTGAATGGGCGGGCACCATGAACCTCACCGAGCCGCACGCCGGTTCGGATGTCGGAGCGCTCCGCACGCGGGCTGAGCCCCGCGAGGACGGATCGTGGCTCATCAAAGGCAACAAGATCTTCATCACCTACGGCGAGCATGACATGGCCGACAACATCATCCACCTCGTGCTCGCCCGTACCCCGGGCTCACCCCCCGGGACCAAGGGGATCTCGCTCTTCATCGTGCCCAAATACCTGGTCAACGAAGACGGATCCCTGGGCAAAGAAAACGACATCTTTTGCGCCTCGATCGAGCACAAGCTGGGCATTCACGGGAGCCCGACTGCTGTGCTCAATTACGGTGAGAACTCAGACGGGGCCATCGGTTACATGATCGGAGGCGAGCACAACGGCATGCGTGCGATGTTCACGATGATGAATGGCGCCCGCCTGGCGGTCGGCAACGAAGGCCTCGGCATCGCCGACCGGGCCTACCAGCAGGCGGTGGACTATGCCCAGGAGCGTCGCCAGGGCCGGGCCGTCGGCGCCTCCGAGTCGTCGCCCATCATCGACCACCCTGACGTCCGCCGCATGCTGATGACGATGAAGGCCTACATCGAGGCGATGCGTTGCATCATCTACGCCGACGCTGCAGCGATCGATATCAGCAACGGAGCGGCCACCGAGGAAGAACGGATCGCAGCTGCCAACCGCGCCGCCCTGCTGACACCGATCAGCAAAGCATGGTGCACCGACATCGGGTGCGAGGTGACGTCGCTGGCGCTCCAGGTACATGGCGGCATGGGTTACATCGAGGAAACGGGCATGGCCCAGCACTACCGGGATGCCCGCATTGCCCCCATCTACGAAGGGACCAACGGGATCCAGGCCATCGATCTCGTCATGCGCAAGCTCCCCATGGACGGTGGGGCGGTGGTCACCTCATTGATCGAAGAGATGCGGGCGACTGCGTCTTCTCTCTCGCACCGCCCGGCGATCGCCGGCAAACTCGCCGCTGCAGTTGACGCCCTGAGCACAGCCACCTCGCACCTGTTGGCGGCGATGCCGGAGGATCCCAATCAGGCCCTGTCCGGCGCCACCCCCTACCTCCGGATGTTCGGCACGGTTCTCGGGGGCCACTTTTTGGGCCAATCGCTGCTGGCCGCCGAGGCCCTCCAAGAGACCGGGAACGATGATCCGGATTTCCTCGATGCCAAGATCGCCACGGCCGAGTTCTATCTCGATCAGCTGCTGCCGTCGGCCGTCGGGTTGGTCGATTCGATCACCGCACCGGGTGATGCGCTCTTCGCCGTCGAACCGAAATACCTTGTCGGCTAGTTGAGAGAAACCGCGTAGACCTGGTCCCGGTAGTGGTAGGGAGTCTCGCCCAAACCGGGAAACTCGGCTACCCAGTTGAGAAAGCAGCTGCCGATCTCTGCTCCGTGAATGCAGATCCACGCCGGCTCGAGAGGAAAAAGCTCATCGGCGTCATCGTCGAGTAAGGCATACGGATCGACCGTCAACTGGTGCTCGATGCAATGGGCATAGCCACGCAAACGAGCGGCCCAGCAGGCTTCGACTTGGCATTGCTGTGTCTTCACCCGAGTCGAATCGACACGGTTGGGCCGGCTCTTGACACATTTTTCACGCATCATGTGACAGACCCCGTGGTTTGTGGCGGTTGTCTGTTTCCCGGTACGCTCCCGCCATGGCGAGATTGGTGATCACGGTGATCGGCGACGACCGGGCCGGACTGGTTGACGCCGTGTCGGGCGTCGTTGCCCACCACGGTGGCAACTGGGAAAAGAGCCACATGGCAGAGCTCGCCGGCAAGTTCGCCGGGATCGTCCTCGTCGAGGTCCCCGGCTCCAAGGCTGATGACCTCATCCAGGATCTGGAGCGACTGGAGACCAGCGGCGTACTACACGTCATGGCCGAACGGGCAGCCGCCACCCAACCGGACGGGCCCGGCACCCACGTGGCGCTGCGCCTGGTCGGCCAGGACCACCCGGGTATCGTCCACGAGGTATCCCACGTGCTCGCCACGAACGGGGTGAGCATCGAGGAGCTAGAGACCGAAATCGTGGACGCTCCGATGGGAGGCCATCTCTTCCAAGCATCGGCGATGCTGCACCTCCCCCCCGACCTGGCTCCCGAAGACCTCCACGACGCGATCGAAAAGGTGGCGCACGATCTGATGGTGGACCTCGAGCCGGTGGCTAGCGACTGACCCTCGTCACCCGATTTCCGATCACCTCGACCCCTTCGCGACCGAGCAGTTCGCGCTGGCGTAGTTCATGGCCCGGCACGAGGCGGCCGGCGGCCGTCACCACCCGCCACCAGGGCACGCCGTCGACCTCCTTCAACACCCGCCCTACTGCCCGGGCCGCACCAGGAAAGCCGGCTTCCTCGGCCACCTCTCCGTACGAAACGACGTCACCCGGCTCCAGGGACCGCAAGACCCGCACCACCTCAGCGGTGAACTCGGCCTTGCCGCCGCCACCGCCCGTCATCCCACGATGAACGTGACCCGCAGTGTGACCTGATAGCTCTCGACGTCCCCATCCTTGATCTGGACCTGCTGATCCTGCACCCAGGCCGACTGCATGTTGTTGAGCGACTCGGAGGCCTTCTTGATTCCCGACCGGATCGCTTCATCGAAGGATGAATCGGAGCGGGAAGTGATCTCGATCACCTTTGCGACTGACATACGTCTCCTTTTCTGATAGGCCCTCGCGACGCGTCATGCGAGTCGTCGGGCTCATTCTGCCTCTCCTCTTCAGGTCGGCCTGCCTGATTGGGCAGGCCGGGCCTTCAATCTCCCGATTGGCCAGTACCATAACCCCGGGCAGTGTGGCCCGATTCGTCGTACCTCGAGACTCAAGCCCGCCGGATCTGGTCGGATCGCCCTTGCGCCGTTGATTGCCGTCAACGGAACAGACCGCCAGCGAAATAGGAACGAACACGTGCCCGGCGGTGCCAAATCATGCTGGAGAGAACATCACAACGTTTGAAGAACTCGGAGTAGATCCGGCTGTCGTCAAGACGCTGGAGAGCAAAGACATCACAGATCCATTCCCCATCCAGGTCCAGGCCATTCCCGACGCTCTGGCCGGACGCGACGTGGCCGGCAAGGCACAGACCGGTTCGGGCAAGACGCTGGCCTTCGGCATCCCGGCTCTACAGCGCATCGGCACCGGCAGGCCTCGTCACCCCCTGGCATTGGTCATGGTTCCTACCCGCGAGCTCTGCATCCAGGTCGCCAACGAGCTGGCGCCCATCGCCCAATCGCTCGGCCGATGGCTGGGTTACGCGTATGGCGGCGCATCCATGAAGAAGCAGGAGGAAGCGCTCAACCTCGGCGTGGACATGATCGTCGCCACCCCGGGGCGGTTGATCGATCTGGAGGAGCGAGGGATCGTCTCGCTGAGCGATATCTCGGTGGTGGTCCTCGACGAAGCCGACCAAATGGCCGACATGGGATTTCTTCCCCAGGTCCGCCATGTGCTCCGCCGCATCCCGGCCCACGAACAGATGATGTTGTTCTCGGCGACGCTGGACGGAGCAATCGGGACGCTGGTCAACCAGTTCATGACCGACCCGGTTTTTCATTCCGTCGACGAAGAGACCGAGACGGTGGAGACGATGGAGCACCGATTCATCGAGGTGCACGACCGGGACAAGTCGCTCGTAGCCGCCACCATCGCCGGCGCTTTCGACCGGGCCATCATGTTCACCCAGACCAAGCGCGGGGCCGACCGCCTCTATGCCGACCTGCGCAACCAGGGAGTTAGCGTCGGACTCGTCCACGGCGACCTCCCCCAACGTGTGCGGGAACGGGCCCTCAGCCAGTTCCGAGAAGGCAAGCTCCGCATCCTGGTCGCCACCAACGTGGCAGCCCGCGGCCTCCACATCGACAACGTCGGCGTGGTCATCCACTACGACCCTCCGAGCGACTACAAGACCTTTGTGCACCGGTCGGGGCGCACCGCCCGGGCAGGAGAGGAAGGGCTGGTTGTCACGCTGCTGCTCTGGAACGAAAAGATCGAAGTCCGCCGGCTCGCCCGACTCGCCGAGATCGACGTGGGCGTCGAGAAGATGCTCTCCTCTGACCCCCGCCTCCTCGACCTCGCCAACTGGGAGCCACCCCCGGCGGTCGTTACATCTGACAAGCCGACCTGGGGAGCGCAGCGCCGACGACGCAGGTGATGGACCTCTCAGAGCTGGTCGAGGCCAGCGACATCGCCGGATTGCTTCGCTACGTGGACCTGCGCGTCAAAGATCGCGAATGGGCCGAGGTCCTCGAGGCCGGCATCCGGTGCCGGGATGCGATCGAACGCGGGAAGCAGCTCGGCGGCGTGACCCAGTATGTCGAGTATCGCATGGCGTTGGAAGCCCCGGCCCCGCTCGCCGCATCGGTCGTCGAGGAGGGGGCGGGCCGCAACACGCTGGGACCATTGTGGGAGGTGATGGCCTCGACCCACAACTGGTCCGAGCTGGAGCCGTGGCTCGAGCCTGGTCGGGTCCGCATGATGGTTGCTCACGAACGGGCGCTGCGCGACGATGAAGTCGACCCGCGTGAATCAGACGGGTCGCCTCTGGTGACTCCCCTGGCTCCCGAGAGTTGGGAGGCCTCCTATCCACCGGCGGTGTATCGGCCCGACGGCGCCGACTTTCCGACCCCGCCCCCCGTGCCCATGGAACCGCTCGAGCTGGCCGGCGACCGCGAAGGGCTGGACGACGTCGAGTCTGAGGATGCTCTCTACGAGCTCGTCCGCCCCTGGGTCGACCAGTCGAATGGAGCCGCCGGCGTGACCGCCATCAAGGGCACGGCAGAGGCCGCCATCCATGCCTTGGGAACAGACACCGCCATCGGGGCCGAGGTGGCGCTGGCGACCGCCGTGTCGCATATGGCTTGGGCCGCCGCCAGCGGCGGCGCTTACGGAACGCGGAGAGGTAGTCCGGTGGGCAGATCCCATGCCTGGTTCGCGGCGGCCACCTTGCTCGATGTCGGCCCGCACGAGTTGTCGTCCTTCACGAACACGGGGCGTTGGCTGCTTTGGGGACACCCGCGACAGGCCTCGGGTTGGCAGCTCGGGGTGGCGGCGGAGCACGATGGTCTGGCCTGGGCCCTCTATGCCACAGACCATACCGACGACGAGCCACGCCAATGATCCACGCCCACCTCGGCCTCAGAGCGGACCCGTCCTCGTCCGACCGGGCCTCTTATCCCTGAGCCCCACCGCCGGACGATCCGAACGGGACGCCGAGAAACGCCGCTCCCCGGGGCGAGAGCCGGTAGCCGGGGTTGAAGCTCAGCGTCAAACCGAGGTTCTTCAGCTTGCGTACGTCGCGTTTGAAGGGCTGCGTCTCTCTGCCCACCATCCGGGCGAGGTCGGGAGCCCTGACCTCGGGATGGGCGGCGATCAGCTCGAGCGTCGAGCGAGTCCATGGCCCGTGCCTGCTCGCCCGATCGAGCCGTGCCAGCTTCTCTGTGATCTCGTTTCTGTCTGATGAGCTCAGATCATCCGTATCGGCCAGAACCTGACGGGGGTCGGGCTCACTGAGCCTGGTGAACTCGACCCGGTAGACCGGCCACGACGGGTCACCGCGAAACTGCGCTCGAATGTGCTCCGCCGAGGGGTGGCCGGTGGCATGGACGTCACGATCGGTGATCGATTCCGGGTCGACGATGGAAACGCTCGTGACTTCGACGCGCCCCCCTCCGGTGCGATACACGCGACCCGCCACCACCGTGGGCCGCTTCCAGCGTCGATAGGCGACGCTGATCGATCCTTCGGCTATGCCGGGCCAGTACTCCTTGGTGAAGCGCATTGCCAGGCAAGCGGGTGGGCACACACCCACCCGCTTCCGGTAGTTGCGATCAGAGGAGGGCGGCTCGCAACATCGACGACTCGGCGAGAGAGTGCCACTCCTGGATGGCATCACGGAACTGACGCCAAGGGGTCAGGATGTCGCCAAACCTGGCGTCGGTCGCCGCCACATCATCGAGCACGGTTTCGAAGTCCGTCTTGAAGGCAGTGAGGACGTCTTCGGGGAACTCCCGGATCTCGGCTACCTGCTTGATGTCCGGCAAGGATTGAGAGTTGAGAACGTCGTATTTGGCCATCGTCCCGATGTTGGCGGCCTTGGCCGCGTTCTCCACTGCTGCCTTGTACTCCTCGGGCAACTCGTTCCACAGCGTCAACGGCAGTTGGACCTCCAGGCTCGAACCCGGTTCCCACCACCCGGGGTGGTAATAGAACAGCTGGCTGCCGAGCTGGGTCATACCCAGGATCACATCGTCATAGGGTCCGACCCATTCGGCGGCGTCGATCGCCCCCGTCTCGATCGATGCGACGATGTCGCCCCCCGCAACTGTTACCTGCTCGGCACCGAGGTTGTTGAAGGTGCGACCGGCCAACCCGGGGATTCGCATTTTCAGGCCCTGCAGATCGGCCACCGAGTTGATCTCCTTGGTGAACCAGCCACCCATCTGGACACCGGTGTTGCCCGCCGGAAACTGGATGAGCCCGAACTCATCCGCGTAAAACTCGCGGAGCACCTCCAGGCCCCCGCCCTCGTACAGCCAGGCGTTCTGCTGGCGGGACGTGAGCCCGAATGGAACCGCGGTGCCGAACTGGGTGACCGGGCTCAGACCGACGTAGTAATACGAAGCCGTGTGCCCGGCTTGCACACCGCCGTCGCGTACGGTCGGCAGGACTTCGAGACCACCCACGATCTCACCGGCCACACGCGGGGTGATCGTGAATTTCCCACCCGTCATCTTGGCCAACTCGTCGGCGAAAATCTGGGCACCCGCTCCGATCGTGCCGATCAGCGAGCCAGGCCAGCTGGTGGCCATTTCCCAACTGACCTCGGGAAGGTCGGACTGGGACAGGATGACTTCCGTTGTCTCAGTGATGTCGTCGGCCAGGGTGGTGGCCGTGGTGTCCGTTCCACCGTTGCCCCCGGTCTCCTCCGTCGTGCACGCGGCCAGAAACGAGCCCGCCGCGGCGAACCCGGCCACACCCACGCCGGTCTGGATGAATTTTCGTCTGCTCACCCCGGCGTCGGGGTGTTCCTCTTCGGCGGCGGCTGTTGAACTCGCTGGACTCTCGTTCATTTGGATTCCTCCTGCTTGTTGCACTTCTTTCTAGCGGATCGGCGGCATGAATATCACGGGCACTCCCATCACCCACCCGGGACGAACAGGTCGAACGACGCCTGTACGATTCCCGGGAAGAACCCGAGCAACAAGAGAGCCACCCCCTGCAGAACCATGAAAGGAATCGCGCCCTTGTGGATATCTCCGGTCCTCACTTCGGGCGGCGCAACGCTCTGTAGGTAAAACAGGGAAAAGCCGACGGGTGGTGAGATGAACGCCATGTTGAGGTTGACGGCCATCAAGACGGTGAACCAGATCTTTTCCTGGATCGTGAAGCCGAGCGCATCCATCGCCGGCAGGAAAATGGGCACCACGATGAAGGTGATCTCCAGGAACTCCAGATTGATTCCGAGGAGGAAGACGGCGATCATCGCCACGACCACGAAGCCGAGTTTTCCCCCGCCGATACTGGCGAGGAAGCTGGCGGTCGCGTCGGAGCCTCCGAGCCGCAAGAACATCAACGAGAAGAACGACGATGCGAACAGCAGTGTCATGACGAGGATGCTGACATTGGCAGTCGATCTCGCCGCCTCCTTCAGCGCTTTGGGAGTCAGCCTCCACGTCGGCACGACGTGGGTGGCGCCCGCCCGGACGAGCACCTTGTCGAACTGGTAAGCCAGCACCGCCAGGAGCAGAGCTCCAAAGACCCCCACTGCCCCCGACTCTGACGGGGTGGCGATTCCCTGGAAGATCGAGAACAGCACTCCGACGATGAGCAAGATGATGGGAACGACCGAAAAAAGGACCTCGAGCGCCAGCACCTTGCCCGTCAACGACCGCTCTTCGGCAGGCATCGCCGGACCGACCCCGGGGCGTAGATACGAGATGCCAACCGCGTACAAGACATACAGGCCGCTGAGCAGCAGCCCGGGTAGCAAGGCACCGGCGAACAACCCCAGGATCCCGACCCCCATTTGCTGGGCGAGCAAGATGAGCACGAGGCTGGGTGGCAGTAGCTGGGCCAGGGTGCCCGAGGCGATGATGACACCGGTGGCCAGCTTGTGGTCGTATCCAAGCCGCACCATCGCCGGGAGCGACAGCAGGCCCATGACGATGACGGTCGCCGCCACCACCCCGGTGGCCGCCGCCAACAACGTTCCGACCAGGATGACGGCCGCGGCGACCCCGCCTTTGAGAGGCCCGAGCACCATGCCGATCGCCGTGAGCAATCGTTCCGCCAGCCCCGATCGTTCGAGGATGGCGCCCATCAAGACAAAGAACGGGACCGCCAGAAGCGTCGGATCCGAAACCGCCCCGAACCACCGGCCCGGGAGCACATTGAGCGAGGTCGGATCGAATACGCCCGCCAGGTCGCCGATGAACGAGAACAACAAGGCAGTGGCGGCGAACGAGAAAGCAACGTTGTAGCCGATCAGAATGAGCGCGAGGAAGATGGCGAACATCGCCAGGGACAGCGCGACGCCGAGATCCATCGGCTATTCCACGCGCAACGGAGCTTCGTGAGCCGCTACCCCGGCCAGGTCCTCCCGATCCATCAGCACCAGTATCTGCTTGATGATTTCGGCGACGATCTGGCTGGCCATCAGGATGAAGCCGATGAGGATCAACAACTTGATGGGCCCGCGGGGGAGCCCGCCGGCGTCAGTCGACTGCTCCCAGATCTCCCACACCCTCCACGTGGACCACGTGCCGTCGATCGAGCGGCCCATGCCGGACAGGGACCAGCTCCACAGGGTCTTCAACGCCATCACCAGAAACGGCAAGAACAGGAAGGTGTGGACCAGAAGGTCGATCACTGCCTTCTTCTTGTTCGAGAAGTTCGCCCACCAGAAATCGATTCGGGGATTGACTCCTTCCCGCACGCCGTAGTTGAGGCCCAGCAGAAACAGCGCCCCGAACAGCATCCACTGGAGATCGAACACCTCGCCGACGATGATGTCGCGCTCGATGAACCGGGCGACGTAGCGGGTGACGACGTTGAAGAATCCGAGAATGAACACGACCCACGCCAGCACCCAGGACGCCTTGCCGGTGATCTCGGTGATTCCCTCGATCAGCCTTCGCGTGTGGTAGAGCAATCCTGGCAACCCACCGGGGACCTCCAGTGGCTGGGCCTCATGCGCCGCAGTGAGGTCTTCGAGCAGTTCCTCGGCGGCTGTGGTGACGTCGGGCTCGGGCTCGTTGTCGCTCAATCGACTTCCTCTGTCGCCTCGCTGGTAGCGTCCTCACGTTACAACATATGACTCCCGCCAGCACCGACCGATGTCCGCCAACAACGACCCGTCTGACCATGCTGTTGTTGCTGCTTTCAATCGCGGTCACGGGGTGCGGGATGGCCGAATTGGTCAGTACCCGCCAAGGAAGGTCGCCCGCCCTCGATCCCGCGCTACGGGCCGTTCGACTCGTGACGGAAGGGTGCGGCCATGCCGCCGGCCGCTCCGGGTCCGGGATCGCCATAGGCGACGGGCTGGTGCTCACGGTTGCCCACCTCGTGGCCCGCGCCGACGCAATCGACGTGTCGTTAGCCGGCGGGGATGACCTGCCGGCGCAGGTCGTGGAGGTCGACCTGCGCCGCGACCTCGCCTTGCTGCGGGTTCCGTGGCCCGATGTCCCGCCCGTCGCTCTGGCGAATGCGGAGATGGGGGCCGAGGGGCTCATTGTGGGCGGGGTGGCATCGGGAACCGTGCACTACCGCGTCGAGACCGTCGTGTACCTCTCCATCGAAGAAGTGCTTGGAACGGCCAGGCACCAACGGCTGGGGTACGAACTCGAGGCATCCACCGCCACCGGCGATTCCGGAGCCGGTGTATACACAGAGGAGGATCAGCTGATCGGGATCGTCTTCGCCACGGGCGAGGATGGCCAATCGACGTGGGCGACATCCAGCGTCGAGATTCAAGACTTCCTGTCGCTGCATGCCGATGGTTCCGGCGCAATCAGCTGCGACCCTGAAACCTCGATGCTGGCGATCGAGCCGAGTCAGGTTTCCTGACCGGCGATGCGACCCATGGCCGACTCCGACGACTTCGGCACGGTGTAGATCGAATCACCCACCGCCCAGTCGGTGGCCAGGACGGTTCCACCGAAGGGCTCGATCGTGACGTCGGCCGGCAAGCGATCCGGGCTGCCGATTGCCACCTGCCGAAAGCGGCTGGCGTCGTAGAGAAAGGTTCCCTGCGAAGTCCGTGCCAACACCTTGTAGTCCGTGGAGGCCATTACGGCGATCGCGCCGGCGGCCAGTCCGATCACGATGCGGGTGGCCCAGTCCTCCCATCCTGCCCATCCTGCGACGAACACCATCCCGAGAAAGGTCGCGACCGTAAAGGGAACCATGAGCCGATGTCGCTTCCACATGTATACCGCCTCCACCACCTCGGCTCCTTGATCCAGGAACCGCAACACCGATCGAAACAGGACCGCCTTGCGCACGCGGCCACGATACCGCCACCGCCGGCCGGGCCGATCGGGGGTCGTATCCTGCCACCCATGACCGACGTCGACGAGGCACGCGAATGGCTGGCGGGCGCTCGCCGGCCCGTTTCCTTTTCGGGAGCAGGGCTCTCGGCAGAATCGGGGATCGCCACGTTTCGGGATCCCGATGGTGAGTGGGCCCGGGTCGATCCCGCCCGCATGGCGAGCCCGGAAGGCTTCGAGGCTGATCCCAGAACCGTGATTGCCTGGTACAACGCCCGCCGAGAGGCCGGACGGACGGCCCGGCCCAATGACGCCCACCGGGCGCTGGCCGCGGCGCCGGGGATGGTGCACATCACCCAGAACGTCGACCGGCTGCTGGAAGCGGCCGGCGCCCGGACCGTCTTGCATCTGCACGGGAGAATCGACAGGGATCGGTGTCACGCCGGGTGCGGCCATACCCAGCACCCGGTCGGCGACGGCCTGCATCATTGTCCTGTTTGCGGCGGGGCGATGCGTCCCGACGTCGTGTGGTTTGGTGAGCTGCTCCCATCGGCGGTGTGGGAGGCGGCCGAGGAGGCGGCAGCCGCCGCCGACGCGATGCTCGTGGTGGGCACGAGCGCCATTGTCTACCCGGCCGCTGGTTTGATCGAGGTGGCTCGCTCTGCCGGAGCCCGCATCATCGTCGTGAATCAGGAACCGCTCGGTCTCGGCACCGGTCTCGAGTTGATCGGCCCGGCCGGACAACTGGTCCCGCAGATCCTCCCACCGCGCTGACGGCACTGTCCGGCCGCCAACCCGCGGTCAGCTCCGGGGCACCTCGTTCCAGGGAAGGTCCTTGTCGACTCGCGGCTCCCCAGGCAGGCCCAGGACACGCTCACCCAGGATGTTCTTCATGATCTCGGTCGTGCCGCCCTCGATCGAATTGGCCCGGGACCGCAGAAACTTCTCCCTGATGTCCTTGTCGTCCCGCCGCTGCTCAGCGCTCGGAACGCGGAAGGTGTAGTCGGTGTAGAGCATGGCGTCGGCCCCCAGCAGGTCCATGCCGAACTCGTAGATTCGCTTGTTGGCCTCGGCCCAATGCAACTTCCCGGTGGACCCTTCCGGGCCCGGCGTGCCGGCCTGGCGGGCTTGGCCGGCGCGGATCGCTGTGAGGCGCATCGCTTCCGCCTCGATCCACAGCTTCATCAACTCGTCCTTCTTGGCCGGGTCGTCGGGCCGCCGTTCTTTCCACACATCTAGGAGGTCGCCGATCGAGCCGGAATCACGCGGCGTGACACTGCCCCCGATCGCGACCCGCTCGTTCATCAGCGTGGCGATAGCCACCCGCCAACCGTCACCGACATCTCCCACCCGCATCGAGTCGGGGATGCGCACATCGGTGAAATACACCTCGTTGAACTCCGCTTCGCCCGTGATCTGACGGAGAGGGCGGACCTCGACGCCGGGTGCCTGCATGTCCACCAGGAAGTACGTCAGCCCCTTGTGCTTGGGAACATCCGGGTCGGTCCTCGCCACCAGCATCCCCCACTTGGCCAGGTGACCCAGGGTGGTCCACACCTTTTGACCGTTCACGATCCACTCGTCACCGTCCTTGACCGCCCGGGTCGAGAGAGCGGCGACGTCGGAACCAGCACCGGGTTCGCTGAACATCTGGCACCAGATCTCGTCGACGACAAACATGGGGCGCAACATCTGCTTCTGCTCGTCGGTTCCGAAGGTGTTGATGACCGGCGCCCCCATACCGATGCCGAGAATGTTGATGAAGCGATTGCGTTGAGAAGCTCCCGCCTCATCGAGCATGCCGGTGATGAGCGCCTGATGCGCAGGGCTGACTCCCAGACCTCCACTCCCCTGGGGAAAATCGACCCAGGCAAGGCCGGCATCGAACTGGGCGCCCCAGAATTCGGGTTCGGGCGTCGAATCAGGCGGATGGTCGTCGAGCAGCTGTTCGACTGTCGATCGGACCAGGGATTCTTCGTTGTCACTCACGGACGTGAGGATAAACGATCTCCTACTGAGGAGCGCTGTCGCCTTCCGTGGCGGCCGCTTCGCCGGTGGTGTCTTCCTCGATCGCCGGGTAGACCCACATCGAGAGGCCACCAGTGGTCTTGGAGGCCAACTCGGCCACGAGGCACGGATTCTCGGCCATCATCAGCCGGTCGCCTTCGATGGCGAGGATCTGTCCTCCCACGTGCGCTGCCACACCCTCGATCCCATAGGCTTCGACCACCAGCATCTCGTGCGGTACGCCTTCGGCGGTCAGGTCCCCGAGAACCTTCTCGATGTCGGTTTCGGGCACAACCCGGTTGGTCATCAACTCGGGAGCCGATGCGACCCTGAACCCGATCGGCAGCTCATCTATCGAGGCGATCAGGTCGAAGTCCGCGTATACCGCATCGGCGCCTTGCGAGATCTTCATCTCTCCGAAGGCGACCTCGACGTCCCGCGGTGTCATGCCGCCGGTCAGCTCGTTGAACTTGTCGCGGGGGCAGATCGACTGGTTGGCGGGCGTTGCCATCGCATACACGGTGTCCCACTCATGGCGCACCTGGGCGGTGACGAGCTCTTGGATGACGTCGATCTGGGTCGACCGGTCCAGGTAGGCGGCCGGGGAGGCGGATGCGGCGCCGACGTTGAGCACGTCGACATCTTCCGAGCTGGGATAGTTCGCCAGCGTGGTGGTCGGGATCATTGTCGAATCGGTGAGGTCCTCGTCGGGGATCTCCTCGCTGACGTCTGTCGCTGGAAGCTGCTGGGCGGCTCCAGGCGCGTCGACCGGTTCTCCATCACCTCCGGCCCCGGCACAGGCACCCGCGGCCAGGGAGAGCGTCAACAAACCGGCGATTGCTCGCAGCCTCATAAAGGTCCTCCGATACGTTCAGGTACCGATATCGGTAGGCCGCGAGACCCGCTTGAGGAATGTTTCCGGCCCTTGTAGCACTGCGCCGTCTGCGGCTACCGTTGCCCCATGACCGAACCCCATTTTGAACGACTTTCCTTTCTCGACTCGACGTATCTGGCGATGGAAGATCGCAACGCTCACTTCCACGTCGCCGGCGTGATGATCTTCGACGGGGGTGGCCTCGTGGACGGCAAGAGCGTCAACGTTGCTGCCATCCGCGACTTCATTCAGTCGAAGCTCCACCTGATACCCCGGTATCAACAAGTCATCATGACGGTGCCTTTCGACGGCCATCCCGTCTGGGTCGACGACTCGCATTTCGACATCAACTACCACGTTCGCCACACTTCGCTCCCCCACCCGGGGACCGAGGACCAGCTCCAGACCGTGGCTGCCCGCATATTCTCGCAAAAACTGGACCGCTTCCGACCCCTGTGGGAGGTATGGGTCGTCGAGGGGCTGGAAGACGGCAAATTCGCCATCATCGCCAAGGTGCACCACTGCATGATCGACGGGATGGCCGGCGTCGATCTGCTCAAGGTCCTCTTGAACTTCTGGCCGTCGACGGACATCGAGCCGGCGCCGGAGTTCGAACCGAGGCCGGCTCCGACTCGTGCTGCCTTGTTGAGCGACGAGATCGGCCGTCGCATCAAACAGCCTGTCGAGCTCATGAAGGGGGCGGCCGGGATGTTGCTCGGGGGCGAGGCCGGCGAAGAGCTGACTCATCGCGCCAAGGCGATGTCCAAGGCTCTCGGATCCGGCTGGCTGCACAACGCCGATGAAACCCCCATCAACCCCCACATCGGTCCCAACCGCCGGTTCCACTGGACCACGCTGCCGCTGGAGGACGTCAAGGACGTCAAGAACCGGCTGGGGGGAACCGTCAACGACGTGGTATTGGCAACGGTGGCCGGCGCGGTGAGAACGTTTCTTCAGCAGCGAGACGTCGAGACCGACGACCTCGAGTTCCGAATCATGGCACCGGTCAGCGTGCGCAGCGATGAGGACCAATCCATGACCGGCAACAACGTCGCCATGTGGCTGCTGGATCTCCCGGTCGACCTCGGGAAGCCGATTGATCAGTTCATCGCCGTCGGCGAACGCACCGCCTCCCTCAAAGAGACGGACCAGGCGCTCGGTGCCTCCCTGCTCGTTCAGGCAGGATCCTGGACGCCCACGACCCTGTTGGCGCTCGCGGCCCGCCTGGCGGCCACCAATATTCGCCCCTTCAACATGACGGTGACGAACGTGCCGGGTCCCCAGATCCCCATCTACCTCCTCGACGCCAAACTGGAGGTCCACTACCCCATGGTTCCGTTGTGGTCGACCCACGGCATCGGGGTCGCCCTTTTCAGCTACGAAGGCACGCTCGCGTGGGGCATCGTTTCTGACGCCGACTCGGTTCCCGACGCCCCCGAGTTCGTCAAAGCGATCGAAAGCTCCTTCAAGAAGCTGCACACGGCTGCCAAGCGCAGAAGGAAGAAGGTGCTGGCCTCTTGAGAGTGGCAGTCGTGGGGGCCGGCTCTTGGGGCACCACGGTCGCCTCACTGATGGCCGAGGCAGCCGACACGACGCTCTGGGCCCGCCGGGACGGTGTTGCCGAAGTGGTGACCAGAGAGCATCACAACCCGGATTATCTGGGGGCGATGGTGCTCGACGACCGGTTGCAGGCGACGAGCGATCTCGAGCAGGCACTGAGTGGGGCGGAGGTGATCGTGATGGCCGTGCCCTCACATGGGACGCGCGCAGTCCTCCAATCCGGCCGTGAGTTCATCTCTCCCGATGCTCTCCTCGTGAGCCTGGCCAAGGGATTCGAGCAATCCACACTCCTGCGCATGACCGAGGTGGCCCAGGAGGTGCTGGATCACGACCCGGAGCGACTGGGAATCCTCACGGGTCCCAACCTCGCCCGCGAGGTGCTGGCCGGACAACCCACAGCGAGCGTCGTGGCCTTTCCGCACATCCAGTCGGCGGAGATCATTCAGTCCTACATCCCGACCCCCACCCTCCGCATCTATACCAGCACCGACGTCGTCGGCTGCGAGGCAGCAGGAGCACTCAAGAACGTCATGGCGATCGGGACCGGCATGGCGCAGGGCCTGGGATTCGGGGACAACACCCGGGCCGCGCTCATCACCCGCTCTCTCAACGAACTGAGCCGGATCGGGCGGGCCATGGGCGGTAACCCGGAGACCTTCGCCGGGCTGGCCGGCATGGGAGACCTCATCGCCACGTGTTCCAGCCCACTGAGCCGCAACCGCCAGGTCGGAGTGGCATTGGGACAAGGGCGCTCGCTCGAGGAGATCACGAGCGAGATGAACATGGTGGCCGAGGGCGTCAAAACGGCCGCCTCGGTGCTGGAGATCGCGGCTGAGCACGGGCTCGATGTGCCGATCGCCGCGCAGGTCGGCCGCGTGCTCTACGAGGGCGTGACTCCTACCAAAGCTCTCGAGGCGTTGCTGAGCCGGCCCACCGGTCGCGAGTTCGACCCGCTCTAATCGGCGATGCGGACGAGCGTGGCGTGTCGAAATACATCGCCCATCTGCATGCCAAAGGCCCGATACGTAGCCGCCGGCACGGATATGTCGGCCAGGTAGTGCTCACCCACCGCCGGGTGGCCCATCAGGCCGATCTTGGGTGCCGCCAGCGTCATCGTCGCCACCGCCGACACGTGCGATCCGGCAGTGGCACCGGTCGATACGTCGACCCCGCTCGGGGTGTCCAACGACAGCACCGGGATTGCCAGGCGGTCGAGGTGATCGATGGCGGCGGCGGCCGACCCGCGGGGAGCTCCCACCAGCGAGTAGCCGATCATGGCGTCGACGATCAGATCGGCCGACTCCATCGCCGGGAGCTCCCGGTGAACGGCAATCCCCATCCGATGCAGGATGTCGCGTTGGCGGCTTGGTCCCTCACCGCGTGGCTCGCTGATGCACACGACCTCTACCGACCGGCTGCGATTGGCGAGGTGGCGGGCAGCCGCCATGCCGCCTCCTCCATTGCCCCCGGAGCCCGCCACGACAACAACCCGCTCGGGTTGGAAGCGTCGGATCGACAAATCGGCCAGGTTGCGCCCGGCGTTTTCCATCATCTGGAGCAGCGTGATCCCGAGCTCGTCGATCATCACGCGATCGACCTCCATCATCTGTTCTCGATTGACGACCGCCAGGCCGGCGAGCCCGATCACCGGGATGTCCACACGCAGAATCTAACCGGCCCCGGCCGGGAAACGCCCCGGCGGGAATGGAGAGATCTACGCTGGCGAGGTGCGCTTCTACCGATACTGGATGCGGGCCGACGTCCCGGTGTCCGATCGCCGAACGGTCACGGGCTGGGGATTCTCCGACGTCAGCGCGGAGGACGCCTTGGAGGTCGCACGAAAACGGGCCGAGACATTGGCCGCCTTGATAGCGAGCGGCCGCCGCCCCGCCGACCGCTATTACGGGACAGATCGGCCCCTCCGGGAGGAGGTACTCGAGGAGGTCACGGACAAGGCCATCGTCAGCCGGAACTCCTATGGAGCACGGATCCTCAACACCGTCGATGTCTTGTTCGCCGATGTGGATCTCCCGTCGCGGCGGGGCCTGTTTGTCCGACGCCGAAGACGGGACAACTTCGAGTCCGGCCTGGTCGAGCGCATCTCGCAATCACTGGAGCGAGACCCCGGGCTGCGGCTGAGGCTCTACCGGACCGCCGGGGGTTACCGGGTGTTGTTGACATCCCGGCGCGTTCAGCCCTCGGCCGCCAAATCCACAGCCTTGCTCGACCAGTTCGGATCTGACACCATGTATGTGTCCCTGTGCCGCACACAGGACTCCTACCGGGCGCGCCTGTCACCCAAACCGTGGCGGATGGGGATGGCGCGCCCACCGGCGCGCTACCCCTACGGTGACGCAGAGCCCGAGTTTCGCCGCTGGGAGCAGCAATACGAATCGGCGGCAACGCGCTTCGCCACCTGTGAGCTGGTCGGGACGTACGGCACAGCGCCAGAAGACGAAGAAGCTGCCGAAATCGCCGAAGTGCACGACGCCACCACTCTCAACCCAGGTGCGCCACTTGCGTGAAACCCCGCATGACGGGGGACGGTGAACCAGCAAAGTGAAAGCGGGTTCGGCACGGCTAGTGGGCGCAACCGTGCGGAACCCGCTTTCGTTTCTATCGTCGGGGCGACAACAGAAAGATCGTCTGTCTGGAGCGAACCCAGGCTCCCAACCCTTGCTCTCTCGGAATCACTCTTTGAGAGCAGCGGGATCGATCCACCCAGCGCATCACGCAGTCAAGATCCCCTCGGCTGATTCGACAATGGGTCGGCAGACCCCTTTACCGTGGGTGGTCGTTCACGGATTGGTCGCTGCCGGAGTGGCCGCGCCGGAGTGGCGGCGGCCGGGCTCGCCTCAACGGGTTGGCCACCGATCCGTTGACCCGGCTCGTTGGCCACCGACCGGGTGGGCGACAAGGCCGCCCACGTTCTACACCTCGTAGCTGGTCGACGACACATCGCCGCCGGTGCCCGTCCAATTGGTGTGGAAGAACGTGCCCCGCGGGGCGTCGACCCGCTCATAGGTGTGGGCCCCGAAGAAGTCGCGCTGTGCTTGGATGAGATTGGCCGGAAGCCGCTCGGTTCGATATGCGTCATAGAAGGCGAGCGCCGATGAGTAGGCGGGGGTCGGGATCCCGGCCGAAATCGCCCGTGCGACGGTTCGCCGCCACCCCTCCTGCACCAATTCGATCTCTGATGAGAAGAAGTCGTTGAGCAGCAGCTGGCGGAGCTCGGGTTGTTGCCGATACGCCTCCATGATCTCGCTGAGGAACCGGGACCGGATGATGCAGCCGCCCCGCCACATGGACGCAATCGATGCAAAGTCGAGATCCCAGTCGTACTCGTCGGCGGCAGCGTCCATCAGCATGAAGCCCTGGGCATAGCTGACGATCTTCGAACCGTACAAAGCGTCGTGGAGGTCGGAGAGGACGACCGCCTGGTCATCGGTGATGTTGCCCGGTGGGCCGGAGAGGGTGGCGGCGGCTGAGACCCGCTGGTCCTTGAGCGAGGATACGATCCGGGCGTAAACGGCCTCGGCGACCAGCCCCATGGGTTGACCCAATTCCATGGACGAAATGACGGTCCACTTGCCCGTGCCCTTCTGTCCGGCGGCGTCGAGAATCCGCTCGAGCAGCGGGGCGCCGTCGTCGTCTCCGGTTCCCATGATGGCCGCCGTGATCTCGATGAGGTAGGAATCCAGCTTCCCGCGGTCCCACTCGGCGAAGACCCGCTGCATCTCTTCGTGAGTCAATCCGCAGCCGCGATACATGATGTCATAGGCCTCGGCGATCACCTGCATGTCGCCGTATTCGATGCCGTTGTGAACCATCTTCACGTAATGGCCGGCCCCGTCGCTCCCAACCCAATCGCAGCAAGGCACACCGTCGACGTGAGCGGCGATCGACTGGAAGATCTCCTTGACGTGCGGCCAGGCGGCCTCACTGCCACCCGGCATGATGGACGGCCCGCGGCGGGCTCCTTCTTCTCCGCCGGAAACGCCCGTACCTATGTAGCGCAATCCGGCGGCCTCGACCCGAGAGGTTCGGTCGATGGTGTCGGAGAAGAGCGAATTGCCGCCGTCGATGATGATGTCGCCCTGGTCGAGAAGAGGGACGAGGGTGTCGATCATGGCGTCCACCGCGCCGCCGGCTCGGATCAGCATCATCACCCGGCGCGGCGGCTTGAGGTGGGACACCAGCTCCTCGAGGCTGTGGACACCGATCACAGCCGAGCCCGCCGCTTCGCCCGCCAGGAACTCGTCGACCCGCTTCGTCGTCCGGTTGTAGGCGGCCACGGTGAACCCATGGTCATTCATGTTCATGACGAGGTTGCGGCCCATCACGGCCAGACCGATCAGCCCAAGATCGGCAGACGGCTCGGTCACTGGGTTCTCCCTGATCGTCGGCTCGTCCGCAACTGTACCGAACCGGTGCCCACCGATCGTCTGACCGCAGCGGTGGGCCGATCTCTAGATTGAGTTCATGACGACCAACCTCGGCTCCCGCTTCGTCAAACTCTGGGCGGCCGGGTCGCTCGCCAATGTCGCCGACGGGATCATGGCGGCGGCCTTTCCATTGCTCGTTGCGACCCTGACCCGCGATCCGCTGCTGGTGGCGGCCGCCACGCTCGCCTACCGTCTGCCGTGGTTCGTGTTCGAGCTGTTCGCCGGTGAGCTCGTGGACCGGCTCGACCGGCGGCGGCTGATGCTGTGGGGCGATGTGGCCCGGGCCGTGGTCGTAGGGCTCCTTGGAGTGCTGATCCTGGGCGACCAGATCTCGCTCCCGCTCGTGTACGCGATCGCTTTTCTGCTCGGTATCGCCGAGACGCTGGTGGACACGTCGTGGGAGGCGCTGGTGCCTGCCCTGGTGACTCCGGAAAACCTAGAAACAGCCAACGGGCGCAGCCAGGCATCGGAGTGGACGGCCAACGAGCTCCTGGGCCCTCCACTGGGGGGCTTTCTGTTCCTGTTGGCGGCGGGGATGCCATTCGTGGTCAACGCCATCGTCTTCCTGGCCGCCGCGGCGCTCCTGTCCTGGATCCCCGGTTCCTACCGGCCAGAGCGGGAGGTGGCCCATGGGAAAGGGGCCATGCGCCGAGAGATCGGCGAAGGTTTGCGGTGGCTGTGGAATCACAAGGTGCTACGCATCCTCTCGGCCACGGCCGGCGCTGCGAATCTGGTGAGCACCGGCATCCTTTCGGTTTTCGTGCTGTTTGCCCAGGATGTCTTGCTGCTCGGCGATTTCGGATTCGGCGTGATTCTGGCCGGGACCGGCATCGGGGGCATCATCGGGGCGCTGTCGGCGCACCGGATCGAGGCGCGGTTGGGACCGGGAACAGTGCTCGTCACATCCGTCTTCGGCATGGCGGCAGTCGCGCTCACCCTGTCGCTGACATCGAATCCGATCGTGGCCGGCCTCGCCTTCGTCGCCGATGGGTTCTCGATTGCGATCTGGAACGTGGTGGTGGTCTCGCTCCGCCAGTCCCTGACGCCAGACGAGCTGCGGGGACGTGTGGCGGCCGATGCCCGGGTGGTTGCCTTCGGCGCCATCCCGATCGGAGCCGGCGTGGGGGGGATCCTCGCCGCAGTGGCGGGCATCCGGGCACCCTTTGTACTGGCGGCCGTAGTCTATGTCGTGGCGGCAATCGCCATCTCTCGACAGATCAACAACCGGCGGGTGGCCGAGCTGCGGGCACAGGCGGCGGCCGAGAAGGAAGCGCACGCCGGCGCCGATCAGGAGACGTGATCAACCGAGCAAGTCGCGCTTGGCCTGAACGAACTCACGGAAGGATTCGAGCGGCCTGGTGTTGAGGACATGCTTCGGCTCCAGCCAGCCCTTCTGGGCCTGCTGGACCCCGTACTCCATACGCCGCAGCTCCCGGACGTGATGAGCATCGGTGCTGATCACAAACGTCACTCCCATCTCGCGACCGCGCCGGATCACGTCCACGGTGGCGTCGAGGCGCGGGAGAGCGCCATTGATCTCGATGGCGGTGCCGGTCAGGGCCGCGGCTTCCAATACCGGTTCCATCTCGAACTCGATCCCAGGTCGGCGGCCGATCTTGCGACCAGACAGATGACCGATGGCGCTCACACCGGGGTCGGAAATCGCTTTGATCAGGCGAGCGGTCTGTACTTGCCGGTCGAGATCGAAGTGGCTGTGGACCGAGGCGACAGTCCAATCGAACCCGAGCCGAAAGTCGAGGTCGTAGTCCAACGATCCATCCCGCCCGATGTTGAGCTCGGTTCCGTGCAGCAACGTCATCCCCCGGGGGCGCTTGCGCCTGAGGATCTTCCGCTGCTCTAGCATCTCGTCGGCCGTCAAGCCGTTGATGGCCAGGTCGACGGCGTGGTCTGTGAACGCCAGGTACTCGTATCGGCGGTCGCGGGCGGCATCGATCATGTCCTCGAGCGAGGACCGGCCGTCACCCGACCAGTCCGAGTGGTAGTGGAGATCTGCTCTGATGTGCTCGAGCTCCACCACCTTCGGAAGCGAAGAGCCGGCGGCGGCCTCGATCTCACCCGAATCCTCGCGCAGGGTCGGGGGAATGTAGGAGAGCTGGAGGGCCCGGTACACCGACTTCTCCGTCTTCGATGCGACCACTTCTCCTGTCTCGTTGTCCGACAGTCCGTACTCGTTGAGGATGAGCCCGCGCTTGAGCGCCAATTGCCGAAGTTTGATGTTGTGAGCCTTGGACCCGGTGAAGTACAGCGTGGCGGCTCCGTATTCATCGGAGGAGACCACGCGTACATCGATCTGCAACCCCTTGCTGGTCAACACCGAGCTCTTCGTGTCGCCGTGGGCGATCACATCTGACACCGTCGGCAGCGTCACAAAGTGTTCCATTACCGCCTCGGCCTTGGTCGAGGCGACCACGATGTCCACGTCCCCGATCGTTTCTGAGAAGCGGCGCAGGCTTCCGCAGTACTGGGCGGCTTTGACGAATTCGAGGCTCTCCAGCTCGACGACGAACTCACGGGCAACCGGCAAAGCCTCTGCGATCGGAGTCCGCTGATCCTTGCCATGAAGCCCCAGCCGCTCGATCGACTGGGCGATCTTGGTTTCACTCTTGGCACCCAGGCCGGGCAGGTCCCGCAGCTTCTCTGCTTCGATGGCGGCCTGCAAATCGTCGAGGTTCTCTATGGCGAGCTCGGCCCGCAGGAGCTTGAGGGTTTTGGGACCGACCCCGGGAATGCGGGCCAGGGCGGCAAACTCCGGTGGGTACTTCTGGCGCAGGCTTTCGAGCTTCGCCACTGAGCCCGTGTTGACAAACTCCCGGATCTTGGCGGCCGTCGACTTACCGACCCCCTTGATCTGCGTCATCTCTTTCTCCTCGAGCTCAGCCACGTGGCGCGTCTCGGATTCAACTCCCACGATGGCGTTTTCGAGGGCCCGCACCCGAAAGGCCTGGGCACTTTCCTCTTCGAGCGTGGTCAGCGCCACCAGCTCCGTGAGCATGGCCATGATCTGCTGGTTCGATACGGACACCGCGCCATCCTATGGCCTCCCCGAAGAGCGGTCGGCTCGATATTGGGTCGAGGAGGTCGAGGCCGGCGGCAGCGAGAGATTATCTGCCGACCGCTCACAACGAGCATCGCGTGGCGCTGCAACTGTCGTCCTCCGACGGCGCCGACAGTGGCATGGCCCAGGTATCACTGCGGGATCGATCCGGCAGCCCTGCGAAACTCCGCCGCGGTCAGCGATTCACAATGACACCCAGCGTGACGTATGCTCTGAGTACAGACCGCAGTGCGTACGACCACGTTCGGCGGTTCCACCGCCCTTCCGAAAGGAACTATGCCAGGGGACAAGGGTTGGTGGGGGTTGAGGGGAGCAGTGCGCGTGCTGTCGCACGTGACAGTGGGCACGTGCCAATGGAGATGCGCGTGCCGGTGCTGATGAAAGTGCCGGTGAGGATGCTGGTGCCCGTGCTGGTCATGGCGCTGGTATTGGCGCTGGTATTGCCACCGGCGGGACACAGTGCTGTTTCGTCCGTGGCGTCGACATCTGCACCGCTGACGGTCGACGCTCAACCGCAAGCGAGCGCGGACGACGCCGAGGAGAGATCAACGGGATCGGTGAAGCTCACCAGCAGCGATCTGGAACTCGTGAAGGATGGGAGGCGGGACCAGACAATCGGGATCCGCTTCCCGGGCATCCAGGTGCCCAACGGTGCGACGATCACTGCGGCCTATATCCAATTCCAGGTCGACGAGGCTACTTCCGATGCGACCTCGCTGGTGATCGAAGGAGAGCTGAGCGCGAGCGCCCAACCATTCAGCTCGACCGACTTCGACATCTCATCACGAGCACGCACCGCAACCTCGGTGGCGTGGTCGCCCCCACCATGGCCTCTTACCGGCGAGGCCGGGCCCGACCAACGCACCCCGGATCTGACCTCGATCGTCGAGGAGATCACCGGCCAGCCGGGGTGGACAGCCGGCAACAGCTTGGTGATCATCATCTCAGGGTCTGGCAAAAGGGTTGCCGAGGCGTTTGACGGTGATCCGGTTGCCGCTCCGCTTCTGCACATCGAGGTGGACGGGGGCGTGCCGGTCAATCAGCCGCCGACCGTCACGGCTGATGCCGAATCGGCCGTATTCCCGTCAGCGGCCACACTGGACGGCACGGTGACCGACGATCTGCTTCCTGACCCTCCAGGGATGACGAGCGTCGTGTGGAGCAAGGTCAGCGGGCCCGGCGACGTATCGTTCGCTGACGCGGCTGCGGCCGATACGACGGCGACCGTTTCTGAACCTGGTCTCTACGAACTGCAATTGGTGGCGGATGATGGTGAGCTCACTGTAGGCGACACGGTGGCGGTCAGCATCACGGATGCCAACGCATTTCCTCCGCCGCCGGTGGCGCAGGAGTGTTTGAACCGCCCGTCGATCACGATGCTCGACGACACTTACACAACCTCTGTCTCGATCTCGTCCCCTCCCGCTGACCACACGATCGACGCCCGGACTGCGATCTCGTTGACATCTGGCGGACGAGCGCTCGAGGTCGGATCTTCGGGAATGGCAGATGGCGCGTGCTTCATCGGATGGGCCACGTTCGGTCAGCAGTCGCGGACGCTCACCTGGCGACAGATGCACGACGTCATCGGCGGGTCCGCACTGAGGGTGTATGGATCGAACTACGTAGTGGATGGACTCCGGGCCGAGAACGTCGAAGATGCCTTTGACCCGCGCGGTGGCGAGGGGTTCGAGGTGCGCAACATGTGGACCGAATATGTCCGCGATGACTGCATCGAAAACGACGAGCGACGCGCCGGCATCGTCAGCGACAGTCTCTTTGACGGCTGCTACACGTTCTTCAGCGAGCAAGACATGGGCTCGGTCGCCGGCGAGAGCCTGATATTTGATCGGGTTCTGGTGCGACTGCAACCCATGCCGGGCCCGCATGGCACCACCGACCCCTCAATCCTGGGCCACGGTTCGTTCTTCAAGAAATTCGACGATGGTGGACGGCATCAACCCATCATCACCGACTCGGTGTTCTTCCTCGAAGACGATTGCTACTCAGGATGCGACGACTGGCCGCCGGGTACCACGGCCAGCAACGTCGTGGTCGTCTGGACGGGCGAGGGTCCCTTTCCGATGAGCCTGCTGCCGGGTATGACGCTGACCACCGACCGTACGGTTTGGGACGAGGCGGCCGCCGAGTGGAAGCAGCGCCACGGGTGCACCACGATCGACCAGTCGTGCACACGCCTCCACACACCCCTGGGCGACCTCTCGAATACTCCCGACGCCGCCGACGACGCCTACCCGGTGGATGAGGATGGGAGTTTGTCGGTGGGGGCACCCGGTGTTCTGGGCAATGACCAGGATGATGATGCCCTGATTGCGCGCCTGCTGACGGATGTCGATCATGGCGTGTTGCAGTTGTTTCCGGACGGTTCGTTCGACTACACGCCGGATCCGGATTTCTTCGGGACCGATGCTTTCACGTATGAGGCCGATGACTCGAACGGCGGTACCGATCCGGCATTGGTGACATTGACAATCACGGGGGTGAATGATGCGCCGGTGGCCTCGGACGATTCGGTGACCGGTTTTACCGAGACACCGACGGTGATTGGGGTGTTGGACAACGATTCCGATGTCGACCTCGATCTCTTGTCGGTCACCAATCTGAGCCAACCCGGGTTCGGTTCGGTCGTGGTCAACGCTGATGAGAGCGTCACCTACACCCCGGATCCGGGGTTTTCGGGTGTCGACACGTTCACGTATGCGGCGTTTGATGGTGTGGTGGCTTCTGATGTGGCCACGGTGACGGTGACGGTGGTGGCTCCTCCGGATCCGGTGGCGGTTGCTGACAGTTTCATGGTTGACGAGGACCAGATGCTGGTGGTGGCGGTTCCGGGGGTGCTGGGCAATGACACCCCGGCTGATGGTTTGTCGGCGAGTGTGGTGACCGGCGTTTCGGATGGCGCCTTGAACCTGGTGGCGGATGGTTCGTTCACCTATTCGCCGGCGGCCGACTTCTACGGGAGCGACGGGTTTGTGTATGCCGCCACCAACAGCTTGGGCGCTGTTGATCAGGCCACGGTGACCATCACCGTATCGGCGGTCAATGATCAACCCGGGTTCGTGGCCGCCCACCCACCCGGGGTGGCAGAAGACTCCGGAGCCCATACGGTGCCGGGTTGGGCCGTGTTCGAGCCCGGGGCGGCCAATGAGAACACCCAGTCGGTGCTGGCCTACACCGTGAGCGGAGTGACCAACCCATCCTTGTTCTCCGCCCAACCGGCGGTGGATCCCACCGGCACCTTGACCTACACACCGGCCGCCGACGGGTTCGGAACATCCGACTTCACCGTGACCGTGCAGGACAACGGGGGCGTTGCGGCCGGTGGCGTCGACACCTCTGACCCGCAAGGGTTCACGATCACCGTGAACCCGGTCAACGACGCCCCGGTGGCGATGGCCGACACCGGCGTCACCCTGGCAGACACACCGGTGGTCGTTGCGGTGCTGGCCAACGACAACGACATCGACGGAGACCCGCTGGAGTTGACCGTAGCCACCAGTCCGGACGGCGGCGAGGCAACCGTGAACCCGGATGGCACCATCACCTACGACCCGGAGGCGGGGTTTGTGGGCGACGACTCGTTCACCTATCAGATCTGTGACCCCCAACCGTCGTGTGACACCGCCCCGGTCACCATAACCGTCACGGGCAACCAGTTCACCTTCGAGACCCGCATCGCCTCGGGTTCCGATGACGCCGAAGAACGCCCGTCGGGACGAGTCCGGCTGACCAGCAGTGACCTGGAAATGGTGCAAGACAAATCCAACACGCAGACCATCGGGCTGCGCTGGACCGGTATCCCGGTCCCCCAGGGAGCCACCATCACCAACGCCTGGGTGCAATTCCAAGCCGACGAAACCGACGATGTGTCCACCACCCTCCTCATCGCCGCCGACGCCGCCGACAACTCCAACCCCTTCGCCAACACGTCCGGCAACATCACCGGCCGGGACACCACCACCGCCACGGTCAGCTGGAATCCACCGCCGTGGAGCACCGTCGGAGAAGCCGGACCAGACCAACGAACCCCTGATCTGGCCGCCCTGATTCAAGAAATCGTCAACCGGCCCCAATGGGCACCTGGCAACGCACTCAGCCTCATCATCACCGGCAGCGGACAACGAACCGCCGAGTCCTACGACGGAGAATCCGACGCCGCCCCCCTCCTCCACATCACCTACTTGGCAAGCTGACGCCCGATCGGCCTCGCAGCCGAACCGTGTTCCAATCGAGAATGCAAATCGGGGCGGCCAGTACAGTTGCGGCCATGGCAACAGGATCGAGGCTCACTGCCGGCAAGCGGGTGCCCGAGGCCGGTACCTGGCTCATCGAGCACAGCCACACCTACATCGAGTTCGTCGCTCGCCATCTGGTGGTGGCCAAAGTGCGCGGCCGTTTCAAGGAGTTCAGCGGCGTCATCGAGGTGGCAGAGGATCCGCTCGAATCGGAGGTCACGGTCAGCATCGATGCCGCCAGCATCGACACAGGGACGCACGATCGGGACCGCCACCTGCGCTCTGCCCAATTCCTCGACGTCGACCGGTATCCCGAGATCACCTTCGAATCAACCTCGATCGAGTCGGTGGAAGGCGGCTGGCAGATCACCGGAGAGCTGACGATCCGGGACATCTCGGCGCCGGTCACCCTCGATGCGGTGTTCCATGGGGTCGTCGTGGACCCGTATGCCCAGGCCAAGTCGTTGTTCAGCGCCCGCGGCATCATCGACCGCGCTGTCTATGGGCTCACATGGAACATGCCGCTCGAAACCGGAGGGCTCATGCTCGGCAACGACGTCAAGATCGAGATCGAAGCCCAGCTGATTCCGAAGTAGGGCGGTAGGCGACCAATGGACATACGAGAGAACGTCGTCGAGGCGATCGGCAACACGCCACTGATTCGTCTCTCCCGCATTCATCCGGCCGGCAACCTGGTCGCCAAGGTGGAATACCTCAACCCCGGTGGCTCCATCAAAGACCGGATCGGCATCGCCATGATCGAAGCTGCCGAGCGAGACGGGCTCCTCCAGCCGGGCGCCACCATCGTCGAACCGACCAGCGGCAACACCGGAGTCGGGCTGGCCATGGCCGCCGCCCTCAAGGGTTACAAGCTCGTGTGCACCATGCCCGACAAGATGAGCCAGGAGAAGATCGACGTGCTGCGGGCATATGGAGCCGAGGTGGTGGTGTGCCCGACGGCGGTGGAGCCCAAGGACCCCCGCTCCTACTACTCGGTGGCCCAGAAGATCGCCTCCGAACGTGAAGGCGGGTTCGTGCCCAACCAATATGCCAACCCGGCCAACCCGCAGGCGCACTACGAAACCACCGGACCAGAGATTTGGGCGCAAACCGAGGGAGAGATCGATGTCCTCGTGGTGGGCCTCGGCACAGGAGGCACGGTCGGGGGAACCGCCCGCTTCCTGAAGGAGCAGAATCCCGGGGTGGTCGTGGTGGGGGTCGACCCGGTCGGGTCGATCTACACCGCCGCCTCCGAGAACGACGTGCACACCTACCTGACCGAGGGCGTCGGGGAGGATTTTTGGCCGGAAACGTTCGACCCTTCGCTGGTCGACGAGTATGAGATCGTGGATGACCAGCAGGCCTTCACCATGACCCGGCGGCTGGCACGAGAAGAAGGCTTGCTGGTGGGAGGCTCCTGCGGCATGGCGGTGGAGGCAGCGGTGCGGGTGGCAACCGCCCGGCCCGATGAGCTGGTGGTCGTGATCCTCCCCGACAGCGGCCGCAGCTACGTGTCGAAGGTCTTCAACGACGAGTGGATGCAAGAGCACGGCATGGAGATCACATGAGGTTCGAGACCGATGCCATCCACGCCGGCCAGGAACCGGAGCCGACGACCGGGTCGGTGATCGTGCCGATCTATGCCACATCGACCTATGCGCAGCCCGCGCCCGGCAAATATGACCTCTACGACTACTCCCGCACCGAGAACCCGACTCGCACCGCTTTCGAGGCAGCGATGGCAGCCCTCGAAGGCGTAGAGGAAGGCGGCGGAGGCGCCCTGTCCACCGCCTCGGGTATGGCGGCCACCGCGCTGATCGCTTACCTTCTGAAGCCCGGCGACCATGTGGTGCTTCCGAATGACGCCTATGGCGGAACCTTCCGGTTCTGGGCGCAGGTCGTGGGCGAACAGGGGATCGAATGGACGGTGGTAGACCAGACCGATCCGTCGAACGTGGCCGATGCGATCCGGCCGAGCACCAAAGTGGTGTGGGTGGAGACGCCGACCAATCCGCTGTTGCGGATCGTCGACATCGCAGAGGTGGTCGAGGCTTCCGGCGATGCCCTGGTCGTGGTCGACAACACGTTCGCCACCACCTACCTACAGCGCCCGCTCGACCTCGGGGCCGACGTCGTGCTGCATTCGAGCACGAAGTACATCGGGGGCCATTCTGACCTGATCGGCGGTGTGCTGGTGTCCGATGACCAGGAGCTGCACGAGCGGCTCGCCTTCCTCCGCAACGCGGCCGGCCCGATCCCGGGCCCTTTCGACACCTTCCTGGCGCTGCGCGGCCTCAAGACGCTGGGGGTACGGATGGATCGCCACTGCTCCAACGCCGCCGCCGTAGCCGAGTTTCTCGATCAGGACGACCGGGTGGCCCGGGTCTTCTACCCCGGGCTGGGAGACCACCAGAACCACGACGTGGCGGCCCGCCAGATGAGCCGGTTCGGTGGAATGGTGTCGTTCCTGCCGGCCGGGGGCACGGAGGCAGCCCACCGTGTATCGGTCGACACGCGGCTCTTCATCCTCGCCGAGAGCCTCGGCGGCGTGGAATCGCTCATCGAGGTTCCGGCGGCCATGACCCACATGTCGGTAGAGGGCACCGCCCTCGAGGTGCCTCCGGAACTCGTGCGGCTTTCGGTCGGCATCGAGCACATCGACGATCTGCTGGCGGACCTCGACCAGGCTCTTGGCTGAGACGGGCCGGTCTCCGAGTGGGTTCCGAGCCAAGGGCGGCCCGTGGGTGCTGTTTCAACTGATCCTGTTCGCCGTCATCCTGGGCAGCGGATGGCTCGGGCTGGCTTCTTTCACTCCCCTGCCCGCCGTCGGCACGGTGGTACTCGCGGCCGGCGTTGCCGTGCTCGTGCTGGCCTTTGCCTCTCTCTCAGAAAGCCTGTCCCCCTATCCCGAGCCCCGCCCCGGCGCCCGCTTCGTGGAACGGGGCCCCTACCGGGTGGTACGCCATCCGATGTACAGCGGTGTCATCCTCACGTTCGCCGGATTCTCGCTGCGGAGCGGAAGCTGGGTGGCCGTAGGAACAGTCGGCGTCCTGGCAGTGTTCTTCTGGTACAAGAGCAGCCGGGAAGAAGCATCGCTCCGGCGGACCTATCCCGAGTACGAGGCCTACGCCAGGCGCGTGCGAGCCCGCCTGATTCCCTTCGTGTTGTGACTAGTCCTTTTGCGTTTCGGTGATTTGACCACCTGCTGACACCCGGATATGTCGCGACTTGTTCATCGTGACGGTATGGGTACCACAGGGACAACGATGTCATGAGGGGCACGATCGAACGGCGCCTGCAGGTGAGGTCCGACGCCCCCGACGAAGGGGCGGCCATGGTCGAATTCGCGTTCGTGTTCGTGATCTTCCTCGTCGTGGTGTTCGGGATCATCGACTTCGGGCTCGCCATCAGCGCCGATACCCAGATCTCGAACGCCGGTCGGGAAGGAGCCCGCCTGGCGACGCTGGTACGCGACCCCGCCGTCATCGAGGCGCGGGTGCGCGACGCGTCTGATGCCGCGCTCGACCAGGCACTGATGACGGTCGTGATCGAGTGTGAGGAGCCGGCCGGTTTGCCGTGCTTGAACCCGGCCGTGGGGGCCGCCGCCGGCAGCCTGGAGAACGCCCAACCCGGCGACACCGCCCGAATCACCGTTCGATACCCCTACAGCTTCATCACCCCTCTGCCGACCTTCATCAACCAGGACGGACTCGTGGCGCTGGAATCGATGACCGAAATGAGGGTCGAATGAAGGGCCGACTACCGGCCCGGCGGAGGACGGACGACGACGGCGCCATCATGATCATGGCAGCGATCACGATCGTTCTCATCGTGGCCGTCGCTGCTCTGGCGATAGACATCTCGCTGAAGGCCAACGATCGCCAACACCTGTGGAACTCGACCGACGCCGCGGCCCTCGCCGGAGCCAGCCAACTGCCTGACAGCGGCATCCTGGCAGAGGCTCTCGCCGTCGATTATGCCCTCGACAACGACCCGGCGCTGGCAGGCAACATGACGATTTCGTTCCGGTGCCTCGTCGGCGACCGCAACAACGATGGCGCTCCCGATGCCTCGGACATCCCCATCACCTGCGACCCGCGTCCGAGTCTCGGAAGCCCGGCCCCTTTCGTCTGCGACGACGGCCTCTGTGCCTCGCCCTGTAATCCGGTCGTCGACAAATGCAATACGATCGTGATCGACGCCGAGAAGGTGACGGACTTTCACTTCGCGCCGGTCATCGGCGTCGACCAGGGCACGAACCGCGTGAGATCGGCGGCGTGCCGCGGCACGTGCGGGGGGCCGCTCAGCGGCCCGGTCGACCTGATCCTCGTCATCGACCGGACGACGAGCATGACCGACCAGGACCTGGCGAACGCCAAGAACGCGTCGCTGGCGGTGCTGGACTATTTCGACCCCGACCTCCAGCATGTCGGCCTGGCCGCCCTCGGATCGGGGGACCCCAACAACATCTGCGACGGTAGGTCCAATGGCAGCGGCGACTGGCTCCTGGTCGGTTTGAGCGACGATTACAAACGGGTGCCCAATTTCGATCAGGATGGCGACGGTTTGCCCGACCTCGATACTTCGAGCGATCTCGTGTCGACGATTCAATGCCTCGAGAAACAGACCGGCACCGACCTGGGCAGCCCCATCCGGGACGCGGCCTACGGCAAGCCGGATGCCATTACCGAGCTCGAGACCAACGGGCGGCCCGGCGTCAAGAAGGGCATCATCCTCCTCAGCGACGGATCGGCCAACGGCCCGGGTTCCAACCCGTGCGGTTACGCCGAGACGCAGGCGCAATTCGCCAAGGATCGCGACGTCGAGATCTTCACGATCGGATTCGGGATCGGCAGTGCCCGGTGCAACAACGACGCCGGTGCATGGAATGGACAACCGGTATCCACCCTGCTGGCCGCCATGGCGACCGGCCCGACCGATGACAACTGCTCGGCCGGCACCGAAAACGACGATGGGGACCACTTCTTCTGTGAGCCCGGCTCCGCAGACCTCGAAGATGTGTTCCTGGCAGCGGCGGCGGGATTCCAATCCGGTTCGAAGCTCGTGGCGCTGCCCCCCGGGGCCTGACTCGCCCCTAGCGCAACAGTTCGGGGGGAGTGGCGCGAGCCAGCAGCCCGACGAACTCGGTGTGGATCGCGGGCGCTCCCGCC
>JBFIPU010000005.1:0-78011 GCA_041609995.1 Acidimicrobiia bacterium | reverse complement strand
TGGCGGTATGGACGTCGTCTCTTCGCTCGACCTGCCCGACCGCATCCTGGCGCTGCAGCGAGTGCCGATGTTCGCCGGGCTCGACGTGACCGACCTGGAACAGATCGCCGAATCGCTGGTCGAGCAGCGCTACGAGCCAGGGGAGACCATCTTTCGGACGGGCGATTGGGAGGACGACATGATCCTCATCGTCGGCGGTCAGGTGCAGCTCACCGGTGACGTCCCGATTCCGCCCCGGGGCCCGGGAGAGCACATCGGCGAGCTCGCCATGCTGCGCCACCAGCCCCGGTCGCTCACCGCCACCGCCGGCCCGGCAGGGATGCATGGGATGGCCATCGACTGCCGGGTACTCGAGCGCCTCATCGAGGACCGCCCACAGATCGGCATCGCCATGCTGGCAACACTCTCGGAGATTCTGGCCAACGCCGTCGGCACGTAATCGAATCGGACTAGAACGCAGGGAGTGGCTCAATCCTGCACGGTTGGTGGCCGCAAGGGTAAGGTGGTGCCGCGCTGGATCCAGGGAGGATGTTCATGAAGAAGCGATTGTCCGTGCTGCTCGCCCTACTCATGGTGGCGGCTTTGATTCCCACTTCGGCGGCGGCAGGACCGAAGCCCAAGTATTTCGTCGACGAGGCCGAGCTGGCATTCGATGTGCTCCCCGGAGCCACCGCCTACTGGGGCGTGCACGGCGGTGCCGGATATCGCATCGAAGTACCCGACGACTGGAATGGCGAGCTGGTCATGTGGGCGCACGGTTTCCGGGGTACGGGGCTGGAACTGACCGTGGACAACCATCCGCTGCGGGAGTGGCTCATTCCCAATGGATACGCGTGGGCGGCGTCCAGCTACAGCCGCAACGACTATGACATCGCGGTCGGCGTCCAAGACACCCACGCACTCGCCACTCGGTTCAACGGCATCGTCGGGAAACCCGACAGGGTCTACATCACCGGTGCGTCGATGGGCGGCCACATCACGGCCGTGTCGATCGAGCAGTACCGCAACTTCTATGACGGAGCGATGCCCATTTGTGGCGTGCTGGGTGACTTCGAGCTGTTCGACTACTTCCTCGACTTCAACGTCGCTGCCCAGCAGCTCGGGACGGGCTCGTCGACGTTCCCGGTCGACCCAGTTCAGTACCTGACCGAGGACGTCCCGAACATCCAGGCCAATCTGGAAGCGGTGCCCGGAGGATGGCCGGTGCTGCTGAACGCCGACGGGGTGAACCTCAAGAACCTGACCGAACTCCGTTCTGGTGGTGAGCGCCCTAACTTCGATGAAGCCTGGTTCTTCTGGAATTCACCGTTGGCCGCGGGGAACTTCCTGTTCGAGTTGGGCGTCGGCGATGGCACCCTTCCCCGCTCCCCCGGCAACGTGGTTGACAACACTGACGTCGTATACCAATTCGACGACAACCCTGCGCTCACCGCCGAGGAAGCGGAACTCAACGACAGCATCGTGCGGGTGGCGCAGGATCCGCAGGGACGCAGCCCCAACGGACTGTCGCAGGTTGCGCCGATCGCCGGTGACCCGAGCGTGCCAGTCATGAGCCTGCACAACCTGGGCGACCTGTTCGTACCGTTCCACAACGAGGTGGTGTACGGCCAGGAAGCGGCGGCCAACGGCAAGAGCGACCTCGTCGTGCAGCGGGCTATCCGGGGCGTGGGCCACTGCGACTTCACCGCTTTCGAGCTCGTGACCGCCTTCGCCGACCTGGTCGGATGGGTGGAGACGGGAGTGAAGCCGGCCGGCGACGACGTGACCAACCCGGCGGCGGTGGCGAATCCCAACTTCGGGTGCGCATTCACCTTCGACCCGTTCGGCGAACACGTCCTGGCCACCCCCTGTCCATAGCGCACACGCCCGGCCCGTCAGCCGGCGCCTTGAGTGCCGGTTGACGGGCGGTGGTGCAGTCGAACCGACGGACGGCGAAAGGGCCTGCTCTCACCCGACAGGCCAGACCTCTACGATCTGACACATGCCCGAGTTCGGCACATTCGACGACTTGCTCGACATCACAAACAACGAGATGCGTCCGGTAGCCGCCGCCCTTCGGAGGGTGGTCCTGTCGGTCGACCCCGGGGCGGTGGAAGTGGTCCGCCTCGGTGACCGGGCTGCCACCTACGGGGTCGGGCCGAAGAAGATGAGCGAGGGCTACACGTACATCCTCCCGTACGACAACTGGGTGAACCTGGGGTTCTACCGGGGCGTCGACCTCGACGACCCCGCCGGCCTCCTGGAGGGGACCGGCGCCAAGATGCGACATGTGAAGGTCCGGCGACCAGAACAAGCGCAGGAACCGGAGCTACGTCACCTGGTTGAGCAGGCCCTCGCAGAACGACGAGCCGCTCTCGAAGCCGACTAGCGCCTGCCGACATGTTGGGCTCCTCCCATCAAGCGGCGTTGTCGGCAGCGAGTTGGCTCGCGTCGGCTCCTGTCGCGCATCCAACCACGGATGTGCGATAGCATCGCTCCGGTGAAAGCGGGTTACCCACAGCTGCCCCGCCGGCGTCGCATCGTGGCGTTCGTCATAGCGTTAGGGCTCGCGGCGTCGGCATGCAGTTGGACGGACGACGCAGCCTGTCGTACCGCCGACCGGGAAGCTTCGGTAGCCCGACTGTGGAATGAGGCCACGCTGGGCGCCATCCGGCGTGACTTTCCGGCACCCACGGTACATGCACGCAACCTCTTCCACTCCTCTGCTGCCATGTGGGACGCATGGGCGGCATATGACATGACCGGGGTCGGATACTTCGTGGACGTGGACCTGAGCGGCGACCGTCGCGATCAGGAGGAGGCCATGAGTTACGCCGCCTATCGGGTCCTCTCGGCGAGGTACGACCGGGCGGTCGGATCGGCCGAATCGCAGGCCGACTTCGACCGGCTCATGTCGGAGCTGTGCTACGACAGCGGCGTCGTCGAAACACTGGGCGACTCGCCGGCGGCGCTGGGCAATCGCATCGCGGCGGCCGTCGTCGCCGCCACCGCCGAGGACGGCGCCAAGGAGGCAGACGACTATTTCGACTACGACTACCTGCCCATCAACGACCCGCTGGTCGTCAATGTGCCCGGGGCCGGCCAGGTCACAGACCCCAATCGGTGGCAGCCGCTGGCGCTCGAATACGCGATCAGCCAAAACGGAATCCCGATCCCCGAGGAGATCCAGACGTTCGTCGGACCTCATTGGGGTTACGTGACCCCGTTTGCCATCGATCCCGCGCCGGGCGGACTGCCTCTCGACCCCGGTCCTCCCCCGTACCTGGGTGATCCTGACACCGGTAGGGCCTACCGCCAAGCCGCCGTAGAGGTCATCCGCTATAGCAGCCTCCTCGACCCGTCCTCGGGCCGGACCATCGATCTCGGACCGGCGTCGACGGGGAACAGCCCGCTCGGCACGAATGACGGCGAGGGATACGAGACGAATCCGGTGACCGGTGATGCGTACCAGCCCAACCTCGTTCCACTCGGCGACGCGGGGAGGGTACTGGCCGAGTTTTGGGCGGACGGCCCTGATTCGGAAACCCCTCCTGGGCACTGGAACACGCTGGCCAACGCGCTCACCGAACATACACAGTTCGAGCGGCGCATTGAAGGTGCCGGTGACGAAGTCGATGCGCTCGAGTGGGACATCAAGATGTATTTCGCCCTCAACGGAGCGCTGCACGACGCGGCCGTCGCCGCCTGGGGCGCCAAGGGCCACTACGACTATGTGCGGCCGATCACCGTCATTCGCTACATGGGAGGGTTGGGCCAATCAAGCGACCCGGGCCTCGATTCGTATCACAAGGACGGCCTGCCACTGGAAGAAGATCTGATCGAGCTGATCACCGAGGAGTCGGTAGAGCCGGGAGAACGGCATCACCACCTCGCCGATCATGTAGGCGAGATCGCCATATGGGCGTGGGCCGGCAACCCGGAGGATCCGGAGACGGGGGTGGGGGGAGTCAATTGGATCCGGGCAGTGGAATGGGTGCCCTACCAGCTGAGCACATTCGTCACCCCTGCGTTTGCCGGTTACGTTTCCGGTCACAGCGCATTCAGCCGGGCCGGCGCCGAGGTGCTGACCGGCATGACGGGCAGCCCGTACTTCCCGGGTGGCCTCGGAACCTGGACCATCCCGGCCGGATCCCTCGAGTTCGAGGCGGGACCGGCTGCCGACATCGTGCTGCAGTGGGCAACGTACCGGGACGCCGCCGACCAGGCGGGGCAGTCGCGTCTCTATGGAGGCATCCACGTGCCGGCTGATGATTTCGCCGGCCGCATCATGGGGGCCGAATGCGGGATCGCCGCATGGGAACTCGCCCGGCAGTACTTCGCCGGCAACGCTGCCTAGCTGTCCACCGACCCCAACGAGTACGGTTCGTCGAAGCTAGTCGCAGCCCGGGCGTTCCTGGGAGGTGGCCTCGTAGTCAACCGTGTAGCCGTTGGCGGTGGCCGTCAAGGTCGGGGGGTCGCCTTCTGTCAACAACAGCTCCACCACAATCGCCTCGCCGTCGAGCACCGGTTCCCACTCGGCGGGAATCGCCGGGTGGTCGGGGGCATGCCAGGTGACCCCGTTGAGGCCGATCCAGTCGATCCCACAGTGGGTGTCGAGCATCAACCTGATCGGAAACCCGGGTTCGATCACTTCGCCCGGCTGGACGAAGCGAATGTGGGCCTCGGGGTCATATACGCCCTGGCTGATCGACCCCGGTGCAGCCACCGACCCCGGAGCCCGCAGGTCGGCATCCACGATCGTCCGCTCCTCCGGGGCCCCGGCAGGTGGGCCTTCTGCCGACAGCTGGATCGAGAAGGGAGCTTGGGGCAGCCGGCTGCGTTCGAGCGCAACCACGAACGCATGCGGAAGAGCGTCGCTCGTGCAGGCGGGGCCGACGGAGCTCGGCAGCACGATTTCGCCGTGGACGACCGAACGTTCCAGATCGAAGATCACATCATCCAGGCGCAGGCCGGGACAGCTCGACCCGTACACCGCTCCGAACCAGACCACCACCTCGCTCTCGAAGTCGACATCGGGGGCCTCGCCCTCGATGCCGGTGGCGCCCCACAGGGCGGCATAGGAATCCTCATCCCAGGCGATGGCGGTCCGATAGGGCCGGCCGGCGTCACGTTCCGCCCCCAGGAGCCGCCAGCCTTCCCCCGCCTCCGGCTGGGGACCATCGGGGATGGCTTCGCTGGGATCAATGCCCGACACACACAGCCGCTCGCCCGCAAAGTGCTCCTCGAGAACCGCGAGACGCTCAGGGCTGAGCACCCCGATCTCAGCTGATACGTACCCCCGGGCCACGCCCCGGCCTGATCCGAACGACCATCCTTCAGATCGCAGTACATCGGTCACCCGGTCCTGGAGGTCGGCCAACTCCGCCTCGGTCCAGTCGACCTCGACCGCCACCACCCCCACGCCCGGGAACTCGGCAGCGAGCTCTTCGGTGCGAAGACCGACGTCCTGCGTGAACGCCACGGTGATCCAACCGTTCCGTTCCCGATCGACCCAAATCGTCACATAGCCGGGCTGCTGTTGGGCCCACGCCATCACTTCCTCCACCGGTTGCTCGTTGGCCACATAGATCGGTGAATCGCGGTAGGCCGCGTCAGGCGCGCGCCGGTATTCGATATCGGAACACATCGGAAAGGACGTCTCTATTGGGGCAGCCGGCTCCGGCACGGGAACGGTGGGCTGGGTTTGGCCGTCCTCGAACCCGGCTCCCGTGGTCGGGTCGGGCGATGTTGAGGCCTCGAAGCCCGATCCTCCCCCACAGGCCGCGGCCGCCACGAATAACAACAGCAGAACGATCATGTTGCGCACACTCTTCATGTCGAATCTGACGCGCAAACAACGTTCCGGGGTTTCCGAGTCGTCAGAGTTCGCGACCGAAGCGGTCGAATTGTGACTCGAAATCGATGCCCATGTAGGTGGCGGTTTCCAGGACCTGGTCAACCGGCAGAGCGATCGGTTCGGGCCATTCGGGCAGTTTGGTGAGCCGCTTGTTGACGTTCTTCATCGTCCAGCCGTCGGGGTCGGCCGACTCGAGCTCGTCCCAGCTGATCGGCATGGCCACCGATGCGTGTGGGCGGGGCCGGAGTGAGAACGGGGCGGCCACGGTGGATCCCGGGTGGTTGCGCAGCCAGTCGACAAACACCCGCCCTTTGCGTTCTTTCTTGAGAAACTCGAGGGTGGCGAGCTCTGGCACCCTGGCCGCAATCATGCCGGCTAGGGCCCGGGCGGTCTTGCCGGACGCCTCGTAGTCCACCGACCCGTCGAGTGGGATCCAAATGTGAAAACCCTTGGACCCGGTGGCGACCGGCATCGATTCGATGGCGAACGAGTACAGCACCGAATGCGCCTGGCGGGCCACTTCACGGACGAGCTCCGCCTCGGCCTCCGGCGGGTCCAGGTCGAGGATCAGATAATCAGGCTGAAACGGCGCCTCTACCGTGCTGAGCCAGACGTGGAACGTGATCGTGCCCTGGTTGGCCAGATAGGGGATGTCGCGCGGATCACGTAGCACGGGGTAGCGGGTGACCCCTCCCTCGTTCTTGGGGACTTCGTAGCGCTCGATCGAATCCGGGTAGTGGTCGGCGGCGTTCTTCTGCATGAAGCCCTCTTCGGCCAGCCCTTTGGGGAATCGCTGCAAGGTGAGGGGCCGCCCGAGCACGAATTCAGCCATGAGGTCGGCTACCCGCTCGTAATAGGCAACCACTTCCCCCTTGGTGATACCCACCTCAGGGAAGATCACCCGCTCCGCGTTTGATACTTCCATGAGCGCGAGCTTATCGGTCGTAGTCGATCGGTACCCGCGGTTCTTGCTTGAAGACGCCTTCGGGAATCGGTTCGCCCACCCGGATCAGGGCGAGGCGCCACGCGGGTGACATCCCCATGGCCCAGCGCAGGAAAGCAATGAACGCCTTCCCGGCGATGATCGCGCCCGGGACCCGGTGGATGTGGAGGATCCGGCGCAAGCGCTTGGGAATGGTGGCGGCCGCGGCCGCAAACATGATCCAGTACGCAATGCGTGTCAACATGGGCAGCGGAGGCCGGCGCAGAAACTGCATGGCCTCTTTGCGCCCGGGCGAATCGGACAGATCCGGATGGCCTGCGATCCACTCGTGCAGTTCCCTGGCCGTCCGGGGCATGGGGTCGGCGTCGAGCAGGCCGCCGATTCTGGTTTGTTCCTCCACAAACCGGTCGGCCTCCGCCGGCGTCAGTGAACGGGGCCCGTAATGCTGATAAGCGACCAGGAAGCTTTCTGTCAGGGCGTTGTGAACCCATGCGGCGAATCTCGGGCCTCCGGCGGAGTAGGCGACCCCGCGGTGCGATTGTCCTTTGACCGGCTGATGGGCTTGTCGGACCAGGGCGATCGCATGATCGACTTCAGGCATGGCGCCGAAAGACGTGGCGGTCACATAGTTGGACGTGCGCGACAGCCGCCCGAGCGGGTCCTCCCGATAGCGGGAGTGATCTCTCACGCCGGCAGCCACCTCTGGATGGGCGGCCTGGATCGCTAGGGCCCGAATGCCGCCGATGAACGATGACACGTCGGCCAGCAACGTCCAGGTGACAGACCCCGGTCCGCACAGGCCGGGGTCTCCGCGGTACTCGAGCGTGTGCTCGAGCGGAAACGGCGCATGCCCAAACGGGCTCGCTCCGGCGCCGGCGATTCTCTTGCGAAGCATCTCGATCATGACAGTCGCAAGGCTACGAGGCGCCCGCAGCTAATCCGGCGTTGTTTCGGTCAAAGACGAACTGGGTACGAAAGAGGCACGGAGCACATCATGACGAACACACTGAAGCGGCTCGCAGCCGGCCTGGCGGCGGGAGCCACCGGTTTCTACAGCACTCTCTACCTCATCATGGCCACGACTGACGGCGGGCTCGACCTACCCGACTGGGCGCCAATCGCGATAGTTGGTGTCGCCGCCCTGGCTGGTACCGTCGTCATTGCGGCCATGTCGGACGCCGGCCCTGCAGGGATGGGGGGCTATGCCGCAGCCGGCCTGGGGGCCGGGCTGCTGGCCGGCTGGATGGCGCAACTCGCAAACGGTGGGCTCGAGTGGGCGATCGTCAGCGGTGTGGTCATTCTGGTGTTGGCTGCCGTATCCACGGCCAAAACCTCCGAACCCTGATCACGCAGCTGTCGTCGGACCCTGCACGGACCCGGTGCTCTCAATCGCTCGCAACCGACGCCAGGAAACGTTCTCGATCGACCATCACCCGTGTATGCCTGCCGGAAGCGATTGGCCCCCTCGAGCGGGGGTCGACCTGGTGAGCGACCACATCAAACGTAACGGTCCGGCCCTCCACGCTCGTGACCACCGCCTGGCATTCGATTTCGGCGCCGACCGCCGATGGGGCCCGGTGGTCGATCGACAGGTGGGTACCCACCGACGTCCGCGGCCCGGAGAGCGCGGAGGCGAGAGCGGCGACGGCGGCTGCCTCCAGCCATGCCACCAGCCGGGGGGTGGCGAGCACCTCCACGTCGCCTGACTCGAGGGCTACCGCCGTGTCGGCCTCCCTGACGGTCGCCGTGAACGTGCCTTGCAGCCCGATCTCGATCTCGCCAACCATCGCACAAACCTACCGATCGGCGCCGGCCGGTGTCACCGTGGATCGGTAGCCTGGCGTCCATGGCTGCGCTGAAAACCCAGAAGAACGAAGACAGCGTGGACAAGTTCATCGACTCGATCGAGGACGAAACCAAGCGGTCAGACTGCTGGAGATTGGTGGATCTCATGAGCGAGATCACCAAGCAACCGCCGGCGATGTGGGGAAAGAGCATCGTGGGTTTCGGGTCGTACGACTACGAGTACGAGAGCGGTCGCGAGGGCACGTGGTTCCAGGTGGGTTTCAGCCCTCGCAAGCAGAACCTCGTGTTGTACGTCATGGACGGCTTCAGCGACTACAGCGAGCTACTCAGCCGGCTCGGCAAGCATTCGACCGGGAAATCGTGCCTGTATGTCAAGAAGCTCGACGACATCGACATGGGGATATTGACCGAAATGATCAGAAAGTCGGTCCAGGTCACGGCGTGACCGAGCGCGGCCGGCGTATCACGAAACACCCGGCACACAGGCCTGCCGGAAGAGCTAGTCCTCGACGGTCTCCTTCAGATTCGCCAGCCCATTCTCGAAGTCGCGGCCGACCATGGAATCCATACTTCTGAAGATGCCCATGATCCTCGTCATGAGCGTGTTCTCGCCGGTCATGCCCCAGGTCACGTGTGTGCCGTCATCGACCGGATCGAGAGCCATCCAGACCTTGTTCTGCGCCTTGAACGGCTTCAAGAACTCGAGGTCCATGTCGACCCGCTCGTTCTCTTTGGCATCGGTGATCTCCATCGAGCCCTCGCCAACCTTGCGGTTGCCGGACCACGAATAGCGGGACCCTACGCCTGCCTCCGCCCCCGAGTAGGCCTTGGACATGGTGGGATCCATTCGCTCCCAGGGAGACCACGCCTCTTGCTTACGGAGATCAATGATGTGGCGATAGACCTTCTCCGGGGGAGCATCGATCTTGATCGAACGCTGAACGGTATACATGTCACTCATACCTCGAAGATAGCGATTCGAGAAGCTCGGCGTCGGATGAGGGCAACCGGAGTCGAGGGCCAACAGAAGCCCGGGTCGGCTAGCCGGCCGCGAGGAGGCTGATGGCCTGGTTCACGAGGATCTGCGCCTCATCTATCAGCTGTTGATACCGGGACAGGTCGCCTTCCCGCAACGCTGCCTCCGCCTGCTCGAACGACACCCGGGCCGACTCCAGCAGCTCCTCTATGGTTCCGGTACCCGGCGCCGGAGTCTCGTCTGGCTGGGGGGTGGGGGCGGGATCTTCGGACACGAAGCCGAAGGTTGCCTCGATGGCCTGAGCCAGGGTGTCGCGGATGATGACGCGATCGTTGAACACCATCACCACTTTCTTCAGCTCGGGAATGGCGTTCGTCTGGTTCTCTGCGATCGTGTAGAGCGGCTGCATATACACGATCGACTCCTCGATGGGTATGACGAGCAGATTGCCGAAGATCACGTCCGATCCCTGCTGGTCCAGCTGGGTGGTGATGTCAGAAACAACGGTGTCGCTGTTGATCCGGGCTGCGACCTGGTTCGGGCCGCTGGGCGGGTCGCCGGCCCGGAACCGGAAGTCGATCATCTCGCCGTAGGCCTGCGGCTCGCTCTTCGCAATGAGGAACGACACCATGTTGGGGCGCCCCTCGGGTGTGAACGGCTGCATGATCAGAAACGTGGATTCGGCATCCTCGGGCAGCCTCATCAACAGGTAATAGGGCAGCATCGGGGGCGGCGAGGCCGCCCCCCGCAGGCTGGGGCGGGTGACGCCTTTGGACGGGTCCTCGTCGATCTCCCATTGGTCGCTCTCGGAGAAGAACACGCTCGGGACCGTCACGTGGTAGCGGCCATACATGTCGCTCTGCACCCGAAACAGGTCCTCTGGATAGCGGAAGTGATCTTTGATCGCATCCGGCATCGTGTCGATGGAGGAGAAGAGATCGGGGAAGATCTGGTCATAGGCCCGGATGACAGGGTCGTCGCGATCGACGATGTAGAGATCGAGATCACCTTCGAAGGGATCGATAACGGCCTTGACCGAGTTGCGGATGTAGTTGAAGTTGTTGGGCAGCGCATTGGCGCGGGCGCTGGCCCGCAGCCGGCTGGTGTTGGCACGCTCCGAATACGGGTACCGGGTGCTGGTCGAGTACATATCCACGATCCATCGCATCTCGCCGTCGACGATGACGAGATACGGATCGGAGTCCTGGTAGAGGAACGGCGCCACCTTGGCGAGCCGGTCCTGAATGTTGCGAACCATGAGAACCCGGCTGTCGGGCGTGATCAACCCGGAGAGAACCGTGTTGGTGTCGCCGAATCGGAGCGCAAACGCCGCCCGGCGCACCAGGCCACCCACCTCCACCCCGCCGGAGCCGTCGTAGGAGTTGAAGGTGAGCTCGTTGGCGTCGGCCGTCAGGGAGTCCACTTCCCGCTCGTTCGTCCCCACGATCACGAAGGAGTCCTCGGCCGCCACCTCGCCGAAGTAGATCCGCTCCTGTTCCAATCGCAACTCCTCGGCCGCCACATTGAGGGGAATATCGCCGACGAGGAATTGAGGCTGGCCCTCGACGCTCACATCGTTGGCCGGTGAGGCGACCACGCCGAACCCGTGGGTGAAGATCAGGTGATCGTTCGTCCAATTGCTGTTGGCGGGATCGAGAGTAGGTGCCAGTTCACGGGCCGAGAGCATGACCTGGGTCAAGGCTCCGTCGATGAGATAGCGGTCGGTGTCCACATCGTCGACCTGGTAGTAGGTGCGCAGCTCCTGCAACTGCACGTATGCCTCTTTGAGGACGCCCGGGTCCCACAGGCGCAGATTGTCGACAGTGAGCGAATTGTTGGCGATGTCTTCTTCGTCGAGATCGGGAGACGCGGCAAAATCGCGAACGTTCACCCCGGACAGGTTGTAGGCGTCTCTGGTCGCGTTGATGTGCCGAGCGATGAACTCGCTTTCCTGCGACAGTTCTTTGGGTTCGACCGAAAAGCGCTGAATCAACGAGGGGTAGAGAGAGGCCACAATCAGCGATGCGGCAAGCCACAGACCCCCCGCCACCGCCGGGAGCGACCAGCCCTTGATACGGATGTTGAGGAGAAGCAGAACCCCGACGATCACCGCCACCCACACCATCAGGCGCAAGGCAGGCAGCTGGGCGTTGACGTCGGTGTAGGTCGCACCCAGCACCGCCCCCCGGTCGGAATAGAGCAGGTCGTATTGGTCGAGGCGGTACCCCCAGGCTTTGAGAAAGGCGACGAAGGCGAGCAGCACCGAAAGATGCACCTTGGCGCCACTGCTCACCCGGCGGACGTCCTGTTGGAGAACGATGCCACCGTTGAGGTAGTGGAGAGCGGTGGTGAGGAACGTTGTCCATATGACCAGCTGAAAGCCGAACTGGAACAGGTCGCGCCAGAACGGGAGGCGGAAGACGTAGAAGCCGATGTCGTTTCCGAATACGGGATCGGGGATCGTGAACCCCTGGCTGTTCTGGAACAGGAGAAAGTCCTGCCAGAGGCCAGAGGCACCCACGCCCATCAACAGGCCGAAGAACAACGCCACGCCGACATAGATGCGGGTGGCGTAGGCCTCGGCCATCATCTGGAACCGTTCCACCATCTCGTCGCGAGCGCCCTCGACCGAGGCAATCGACAACCGGGGTGAGAGCCGTTCGGCCAGGAACAGATTGATCGCGATGAAGGCGACCGCCAGCACCGCGGCCACGACCACCAGCCCGATGCGGGTGAACAGGATCGTGCGCCACACGGAGGAACGGTCGACCGAAGAGAACCACAGGAAGTCGGTCCACAGCACGGCAGCCCCCCGCAGGGTCATCGCCAGCACGATGACGATGACGACGAGCACCCTCGCCCACAGGCGACGGCGGGGAGGGCGAATCGGAACGGGCGGTCCCTGATCTTCGGGTTCGCGATGGATCACGACCCGGATTCTATGACCCGGCCCGGTTAAGGGAAGCTACCGGCCAGAGCGGCCGTCACACGCGCTCGGTGGCTCCCCTGCCGGCGGCGTACGCCGCCCGGGCGATGGTCATCACACGCTCCTCGGCCTCGACGGTGCGCCAGTGACGGAACACTCGCGTAACTGCAGCGGATTGTTGTTTGGAGCCTTCTCCGTTTATCCGGGCATCGGCCACCACTTCCGACACCGACTGGGCAAGGTCTTCCGCGAACTCCTCCACCTGGAGGATGGCCGGCACCCCGGAGGGCTGGTTGCCGGCTTCACGGCAGCCCAGCTTGTAGGCGTCCTTGGCGGCCTTTTCCAGCAGGCCATCGATCGACTTGCGCCACGAATCGAGGTCGGGCAGCCAGGTCTTGGAATCGACCCGCACGTCCTGAAGCGCACCGTTCTGCAGCTGCTTCAGTTTCGCCTGCACCGCATCGACCGCCCTCCGCTGGATCAGCGTGATCGATTCTTCGCCGCCACCGGTACCGGCCGGGACCGATGTGCCACCGCGAATCACCGAGAATGACGGATCTCCGTCTTTTCCCCTCGGCGCGGTCGGGGTGGGGCCACTAGGTGTCGTGGCCGCCTTCCCCCTCTTGGGCCCGGAGTGACCGCTCATGTTGGGCTTGTCGGCCCGCACGGCCCTGGTTGCCTCCTCCACGCCGCTTTGCATTCCCTCGGTTGTCAAATCATCGGAATCTCGCGATGTTGCCTCGCCGTCACCGGCCAATCGCAGACTGGCCACTTCGGCGGCCAGTTCGTCCGCGTCAACCACTCCTGACTGCCCATTGTTTGCGCGATCGGCGGGCGGAGCAGGTACGGGCGGCGCAATCGGCTGATCCTCCACCACCAGCTCGGATTCGAGGCGACCCATCACGGCCTGGGCGTTCTCGAGCTGGCCCATCAGCTCGATCCGCCGTCGCTCCAGCGCACGGGCGCGTTCCTGGGCGAGCTCGGCTTCCCGTTGGGCGGCTGCCAGTATCTCGTCGTGACGCGCCTGGGCGTCGGATACGAGCCGCTCTGCCTCGGTGCGTGCCATCCGCCGTTCTTCTTCTGCCGTCCGCTTGGCCTGCGAGACGAGGCGATGGGCTTCTTTCTCGGCGTCGGCGAGGATGACGAGGGCTTCCTCCTGATGCCTGCCCTTGGTGGCCTCGCCCTCAGCCCGGATGGCGGAGAGCGTCGTCACCCCTTCTTCCCACAACCCGCGGCGCATGCCCTCGGCGGCCGCAGCAACCTCACGCTCGTCGGCCTCGAGTTGCGCATTCAAGGCCTCACGTCGGGCGGCGGCCGTTCTCTCCACCTCGGACACGACCTGGTGGGCATGCTCGTCGGCATCAGCCCTGGTCTTGGCCCGATATGCGTCTGCCTCCTGGCGGGTGTGTTCGCTGTAGGCGTCGGCTTCGGCTCTGATCTCGGCATCGTAGGCGTCGGCATCGGTGCGGGTCTTGTTCGAGTAGCGATCAGCCTCTGACCTGGTGTCGGTGGCATGCGATTCGGCCCGGAGGCGGATGTCCTCGGCAGCCTTGTCGGCCTCGCGGTGCACCGCCGCTCCATATGCGTCAGCCTCCGATCGGGTGGCCGCAGCCGCCTCGTCGGCCTCGGCCCGGGTCGCGAGGGCATACTCATCCGCCTCGGTACGGGACTTGGCCGCTGCTGCCCCGGCCTCAGCCCGCACTCGTAACCCATATTCGTCGGCCTCGTTTCGCGTCTCGACGGCATCTGAGTCTGCGTCGGCCCGCACCTCCTGGCCATATGCGTCGGCCTCTCCCCGGGTCTTTTCGGAGTAAGCGTCTGCGCCGGCCCGCACCTCCTGGCCATATGCGTCGGCCTCTCCCCGGGTCTTTTCGGAGTAAGCGTCTGCGCCGGCCTGCACCTCCTGGCCATATGCGTCGGCCTCTGCCCGGGTCTGTTCGGAGTAAGCGTCTGCGCCGGTCCGTGTCTCGCTGCCGTACCGAACGGCCTCGGCACGCGTTTGCTGTGCATAGAGGTTGGCGGCCGCCCGGGTCTCGTCGTCGTAGTTGTCGGCTTCATAGCGGGTCTGGCGGTCGTATGCATCGGCCTCGGAACCCACTTCGGCGGCATAGGTGTCGGCCTCGACCCGGACGCGGGAGCTGTACTCGTCTGCTTGAGAGCGCACATGCTCTGCGAAGGTGTCGGCATCGATCCGCGTCTCCGAGAGATAGGTGTCGGCCTCCTCCCGAATCCGGCCGGCATCGAGCTGGGCAGCCGTGCGCCACTCGGTGGCGTCGGTTTCTGCCGCTTCCCGGGTCTGGGCGGCGGCGAGGTCGGCGGCATCCCGGGTCTGCTTCGAGTAAGTGTCGGCTTCCGCCCGGGTCCGGTTCGCCTGCGCTTCCGCGTCCTCCTTCAAGCGGCGAGCGTGCTCGTCGGCGGCTTCGCGGGTACGTTCGCTGTAGGTGTCAGCGGCGTCGCGCGTCGCCCGCGCCTCTTCCTCTGCCTCGCGCCGCCATTTGCGGGCATCGGCATCGGCGTCGTCGCGCCACCTGGCGGCTTCGGCGGCCGCGCGGGTACGAAGCCCTTCGGCCGCTTGACGGGCAGCCGCGACGATCGACTCGATATCGGACGACACAGTATCCAGCTCGCGCCGGATGTCGTCGGCGTAGGTGCCGTCGCCGGGGCCGGGTCGTTGCTCTGATCGGAGGCGGTCGAGCTCGCGGGCTACATCGGACAGGAAAGCGTCTACCGACTCACGGTCGTAACCGCGCTTGGCAATCTCGAACGAGCGAGACGCCACCTCCTCGGGCGTTAGGTCCTCAAGCATGCAATCAACATACCCAGACGGTTCCCGATAAGCGAGAAATTCGCGACCTTTCTCGCTGTGACCACAGCCTGCAGATTGTGGTCGAGTGGCCGACCCAGATGGACCCTGCTATTCGGTTTCTGCCAGGTACCGGTGCACCAGCTGGATCGTGGTCGAACCCTCGCCCACCCCGCCGGCCACCCGCCGGATTGCGCCATGGCGGATGTCGCCGGCTGCGAACACCCCTGGGATGCTGGCCTCCAAATAGTGCGGAGAACGGTCGAGCGGCCAACCGGCATCGTCGAGCGGAATGTCGCTGCCGGTCAAGACGAAGCCTCGCTCGTCGACCATGACCTGATCGCCGAGCCAGGCGACGTCCGGCTCCGCACCGATGAACACGAATAGGAAGTCGGCGGGAAGGTCCTCGGTGACGCCGCTTTCGACGTTCTCAACCCGGATGGCTTCGAGGTGGTCGTCCCCGAGGGCCGCCACCACCCGACGATGCGGAATGATCTCGATCTTGGGCTCGGCATCGAGTTGGTCGATGAGGTACTGGCTCATCGTCGCAGCCAGTGACGGTCCCCGGATGAACATGGTGACACCGGACGCGAAACGCGAGAAGTACAGCGCGCCCTGCCCGGCCGAGTTTCCGGCCCCGACCAGGAACACGTGCCGATTCTGGGCCGACGCCGCTTCGGTCGTAGCCGCCCCGTAATACACGCCTGCGCCGTTGAGCTGCGACATCCCGGGGCCATGGAGGGTCCGGTAGGAGACCCCGGTGGCGATGACCATGGCTCGCGTAGTGATCTCGCTGCCATCGCTCAACGACAATTCTTTGAAGTGAGGGCCGAGCACGCCGGCAGTGGCCTCGACGGGAAAGAGCACCTCAGCACCAAACTTCTTGGCTTGCTGTAACGCGGCCGCCGCCAGTTCTCCTCCGCTGATCCCGTCCGGGAATCCGAGGTAGTTCTCGATTCTGCTGCTGGTACCGGCCTGGCCGCCGGGCGCCTCGCGTTCGACCACGAGCGTCGACAGACCTTCGGACGCCGCGTAGACGGCGGCTGCGAGTCCGGCGGGACCGGCACCGATGATGGCGACGTCGTAGTACCGATTGTCGGCGTGGCGGTGCATGCCCATCGCCTCGGCGAGGTCCGGCACAGACGGGTCCTCCAGCACGACGCCCCCGGAGAGCAGCACAACCGGAAGGCGAGCGGACTCGAGGTTCCGCTGGACGAGGATGGCTTGCCCCTTGCGACCCCGGTCGAGGTCGAGCCAGGCAAACGGCACTCGATTGCGGCCGAGGAAGTCCTTCAGCAGGTGCACGTCCCGGGCCCACTGGTGGCCGATGATCTGAACCTTGGCAGTGTTGTCAGCGACTCCCATTCCCCAACGAATCTACCGACCAACCGGCAAAGACGGAGATCGCCTCCAGCGCTTCGTCGATGTCGCTGACCGCAACGAGCTCGATGTTCGGATTATCGCCGGCGGCGGCCGCTGCGGTCTCGTAATTGGCATCCGGGACCAGCATCAATTCTGCCCCGACATTCATGGCACCGAACACCTTCTGTTTGATACCACCGACAGGACCGACTGTGCCATCGGATTCGATCGTGCCGGTTCCGGCAATCCGGTGTCCGCCGGTGAGGTCGACGTCGCTGAGCTCGTCGATGATGGTGATCGCGAACATCATCCCGGCCGAGGGACCACCGACGTTCTGTGACTCGATCTCCACCTCGATGGGAAAATCGAAGCGCGCGCCGATGGTGAAAATGGTGATGCCCACGATCGGGGTCGGGTCGTCAGCCCCCCGCTCGCCCAGGGTCACCTTCAAATCCATCTCTGCTTCGTTGCGTACCACGGTGAAACCGACCACCTCACCGACGGATCGCTCCTGGATCCGGCTGACGAGATCGCCGGAGAAGAACACCGGTTCGCCCTCGAATGCGATGATGACGTCGCCTTCCTCGAACACACCGTCGGCGGCGCTTCCTTCCGCGACCTCGCCCACTTCGACGCCGTCAGACGCGAAGGACACGTCGTAGCCGGCTCGTTCGAGTGCCACTGCGATCGCCACCTGTTGAGAATCTTCCATCATCTGCTGGTCAGCCCGCTTTTTGTCCTCCGAGGTGGAGCCGGGCGGGATGATGGCCTCCCGGGGAATCAGGTCGACCCGATCGTCCAAGGTTGCCTGGACATAGCCGGCGAGCGTCACCGGCTCGCGCAGCACTGTCAACAGGTAGAAGTCGCCGGACGCCTCTTCGGCGGCGACGTCCGGGATCGTCACGAACTCGTCGGTGCGGAGAGCCGGGCCGGGAAGGTTGGCGAAGAAAGGAACCTCGACGAAGAAGGACACCAGCAACACCACGGTGCCGACGAACATGATGATTCCGCTAAAAATCCACCACGCGCTGGAAGGCTCCGGACGCGGTTCGGGGCCGGCCGGTGGGGCGTCGGTGACGTCGGTGGCGGTCATCGTTCTTACGTTAGGGGCGCCGGGCGGATAGACCGCCCGATCTACAGGATTCAGCCAACCGTCGAGCACGGCTCGGTGTACCCCTCGGCGAACGCGTCGGCGGTGAGGAAATCGGACACAGCAGCGAAGAGATCCGGGGCGTCAGGGTCGACCTGCAGCAGGACACTCGCAAGATGCGGCACCCCCGTTGCCCACGGGGGAAGCATGCCTTCGTAATCGACCTCCGTGACCCTGGCGGCCGCCGACACGATCCCGCGGCGATCGAGATCCTGGGCCTCGATCGCTCCCTCGATCGCCGCCAGCAGTGGGTATTGAGACACCCACCCCACCTGGAACGCACGTCGCGCCGAATCGGGAATTCCGATCGAGCCGGCAGCCTCCCGCATGGCCATGTGCCCGGTCGAATCGTCCTGCCATGGCAGATAGCCGGAAATCACCCGCACCTGATCCGACATGAATACCGACCTGACCCCGCTCGAGGCGTCGATCAAGGCCGGAGTGAATGTGTCCTCGAGGATCGTGAAGGAGCCGCGATACCCCGCCAGCACGGCACCACCGATGATGGCACCGGCCTCGCTCGGACCGGTTGCCATGACGATCGCGTCAGGATCGGACGACAAGATCTCGGCTACCACCGCCTGCTGAGACGGGTCTCCCCCCTCCGCGATGGGTGTCACCTCGATGTCGAATCGAAGCCCCGAGCCGGCGGCGGCCGCTGCCCGCGCTCCCGCTGCGAAGTCGCGCCCGGCCGGCGACAGGTCGGATATGAGACCGACCGGCCGCTCCCGATCGACAGCATTGAACCCGTGCACGCACCAACTCGCCCCGCTCTCGAGCATCGCCCCCACATCAGTCGTGAGAAACGCCCAGCCGGACCACTGATCCACGGGAGCGGCCACCAGAGCCGAATTCACCAGCGACGCCATATTGGCGGTGACCGCCCGGGCTCCGATGACGTGCGAAAGCGCTGCGACCTCGGGCTCGATCGACTCCAATGCCGAGGCGAACTGTTCGGCCTGGTCGGCGGCGTCACGTTTGTGGGCCCGCAGTACCTCGACGCTGAACGACTCTGCCACACCGCCGAGTCGATTGCGGTTGGCCCAAAATGCCTGGGCGCCGGCGAAATAACCAGGGGCGTCGAACTGGGCGGGGCCGGTCTCATCGGTGATCGTGCCAAGTGAGATGCAGCCGAGCGTTGGGAGACCGTTGATGCACGGATCGAGCGAGAAGCCCTTGCCGAGCGTGAGCGGGGGCAGGGTCGTCGAGCTGGTGATCGGCGGCTGGGACGTGCTGGACGAGTCGGGAACAGCGGTGGAAGTCGGAGAGGCGATCGGATCCACCACGGGATCGACCGGTTCATCGGCACTGCACGCCGCCAGCAGGACACCGGCGGCGATCAACACCCACCGACCCGACCTGCTCAGGAGCCCTCGATCCACTCTGAGCCGCCCGACCAATGCTCTTGTTTCCAGATCGGAGCCCGACCCTTCACCTCGTCGATCAGGTACCGGGCTGCCTCGAACGCATCAGCCCGGTGGGGAGCGCTCACCCCGACCGTGACCGAGGATTCGCCGACTTCGACCCGACCAGATCGATGAACGACGGCCGCCTTCAGCACATGCCATTTCTCTCTGACCTCGTCGACGATCTTCTCGATGCTGGGCACGACGCGCTCCGCGTAGGTCTCATAATCGAGGTGGGTCACTCCTAGCCTGCCGGGCGAATGGTTTCGCACAGTGCCGGAGAACATGACGATCGCCCCGGCGGCGTCGTCTGCCAGGAACGACCGGATGTCGGACTCATCGATGGGCTCTTCGGAAACCCGAACGAGGACCGCGGAACTCAATTACGACTCCAACGTAGACTTTTCGTTACGCATGACTGAGCCTACCGCGCCCTCTCCCGACGCCCCCGAACCGCCGGCGATCGAGCCTCCGGCCACTATTGGTGGCTTCGGGCCGACGAACCACGAGTACATCGAGCACGACGACCGCAATGAATACGAGGACGACTCCCGTTACGAGGACATCGACGAAGCCGTGAGCACGTCGCGCCGCCTCGAGGACTTGTACGGCGGATTTGACCCGGCCCGTTCGCCTGCCCCGATCCCCGAGCTTCCCCCCACGCCACCGGTCCACCTGCAAGTTGCCAGGGGGTTTGAAGCGCCGCCGATCGCTGAGACGCCCGTGCCGGGCCAGTTGGCGAGATGGGAACACGGGAGCCGGCCCCGAACGAACGGTCCATCGGGGCTCAAGGTGGCCGTGCTCGGCGGGTTGTTGGGAGCCGTGGCGACCTTTGCGGTCCTGTTGTTCGCCGGAGCGCTGGATCGACCCGTCCAGGTCATCGAAACGGTCCGAACCGAAATCGCGACCCCGACCGAAGTCGAAAGCACGATCGCAGCAGCCATCGCCGGAAAAGTGACCCCGGCCATCGTGACCGTGCGCCTGGCGGGAGGATCCGGCTCCGGGGTGATCTACGACCAGGACGAGGGGTACGTGATCACCAACGAACATGTCGTCGACGGAGCTCTGACGGTCGAGGTCGTACTGGCAGACGGACGAACGTATCAGGGTCGAATCCTCGGCACCGACACACTCACCGATCTGGCTGTCATCGACATCGACGCCGGCGGTTTGACCCAGGTCGAAATCGGAGAAACCGACTCCGTGGTGGTGGGAGATCCCGCCTATGCGATCGGAAATCCGCTGGCCCTGATCGGCACGCCCACCGTGACCGAGGGGATCATTTCGGCCCTTGATCGGAGGGTGGAGGGAGCGACCGAGGCCGAGACCCTGTACGGAATGCTGCAGACGGATGCTCCCTTCACGCGAGGATCGAGCGGCGGTTCCCTCGTAGACCGGGATGGGCGCCTGATCGGCATCACGACGGCGGTCGCCGTGAGCGACATCGGTGCCGAAGGGCTCGGTTTCGCCACACCGGTCGAAATCGTCCAACGGGTGGTCGACGAGATCATCGCAACGGGCTCCAGCACCCACGGATTCCTCGGCATCAATGGCGGGACGAAGTTTCGAGCCACCCAGGATCAGGGCCAGCGCCCGATCGGCGTGGAGGTCGTCGAAATCCTCAGCCCTTCAGCAGCCGGTGCGGCGGGGCTGGAAGCGGGAGATGTCATCACGACGGTCGACGGCCACCCCGTCGACACGATGCAGGAGCTGATCTCGCGGCTACGCCGCTATTCGGCCGACCAAACGGTGACCATCGACTATTTGCGAAACGGGGAAACCGACAGTTCCCTCGACGTCACGCTGGGGAACCGAAGCTGATGGACAATATTTTCGAGCAGTTCGCAGAGATGCTGTCGAGCCCCGGACCGGTGAACTGGCGGCTCGCCGAAGAGATGGCCAAGAGCGTCCTCGGCACACCCCCGGGCGTGCCGAGCCCTGACCGATACGAGCCCCTTTACCGGGTGGTGGAGCTTCACCTCGACGACGTTTCCCCGCTCGCCACACCGACGGACCGGGCGAGGCTGGTCACCTCCAGTCAGTTCCTGACCGCGAACTTGAAGGGTCTCGCCTATCTGCTCGAGCCATTGGCCGACCTGATGAAGCGATCGATGGGCGGTGACGAGCCGACACCACTCCCCTTGGAGGGCCTGGCGCCCGCTCTGGTCGGCATGCAGGCGGGATCCTTGATGGGCATGTTGGCGCAGCGCACGATGGGCCATTTCGACTCGCTCTTCCCGCTCTTCGGCGGCAGCCAGGAGCTCGTGGCCGCCAACGTCGAGAGCTTCGCTGCCGACCACGAACTCGATGTCGACCAGGTTCGGCTGTGGGCGCTGGCCATGGAGCGGATCACGGCGGCCGAGTACGGAGTGCCGTGGCTGGCAGATCATTGGTCGACCCTCTTGGGCCAATACCTCGCCGATCTCGAAATCGATCCCACCGCGCTGATGGGTCGGTTCGAGAACCTGGGGGGCCTCGGCGGCATGCCGGATCCGGCCGATATCGAAGCGACCTTCAACAACCCCGGCTCGTTGTCCGGGATCCTGACCGGACCGCACCAGGAAGAAGATGTTGCAGCCATTCGAGCGCTGGCGTCGTTCGTGGCCGGATATGCGGACTATCGCCTCGACGCGATGGAGGGCGTTGTCACCGACCTCGACGTCATCCGTGAGGCGTTTGATCGGCGCCTGGCCGCCCCCTCCCAGGGCGAGCAGATGCTGCTGAACCTGCTGGCGCTCGACATCGACCGCCGCCACTACCGGAAGGCCGCCAAGTTCTGTCGAGATGTGGCGGATCGGCTCGGGACCGAGGCCTTGTCGGCGGCCTGGATCAAGCCAGAGAACCTGCCGTCCGAGGCCGAGCTCGAGGACCCGGTCGGGTGGGCGGCCCGGACCACCCTGGATCACCCCGGCCTGTTCGGTGAGGACGAAAACCACACATTGGACGAGGACGGGGACGAGGACGAAAACGAACCCGGGACCTGACCGGCTTGGCCGAACACAGGTCGACCGGAGGCGATATGCTGATGAATCCGGGGTAGGGCTCGGCGCGGAAGCTTCTCAATCGTGGCGCAATGCGATCCGATAATTGGTAGATCGTGGTTCGCCGCCACTCGTCAAAAGGGATCCATGGAACACAACACGCTGGAACCGACTATTCCGTCGGCGCTTTGGCGCTACCGTTGGCTGGCTGCGGCTGTCATCTTCGGCGGTGTACTGACGGGAATCGCCTTCGCCTGGCTCTCGAATCCGGTATTCCGGGCCAACGCCGAGATCATCGTCGACCCGGGGGCATCGGCGGTGTTCGAAACTGCCGGTTCGACCGACGCGGCCGAACGCTACGTCGCCGATCAGGTCCAGTTGCTGCAGTCGCTGCTGGTTCGCGAGCGGGCGCTCGACAAGGTCCGATCTGTCGAGCCGGCGCTCGAGGTCGATGCCGAAGAACTGGCGGAAGAGCTGCTGACGGTCGAGGCGGACCGTTCGAACAATCAGATCTCTATCGGCGTGAACTACAAGGATGAGCAGCTCGCCATCGATCTCACCCAAGCCATGGTGGACTCGTATCGAGAGGTGCGGGCGGAACAAATCGCAACCCGCTCGAGTGCCGCCATCGCCGAACTGAACGCCACGATCGAGCAACTCGACCAGCGTATCGCCGAACTGCAGTTGGAGATCCAGGGAGAGACGGCCACCTCTCGCACCGAGCTCGACCAACAATTCGAGGCAACCGTCGCCCGTATCGTGTCCCTGCAAGACCAACTCGCCGGAAACCTCACGCCGGAAGAGGCAGCGGAGATCGACGCCGAGCTGAACCGCCTCAAGCTGCAGGTGGACACCTACCAGTCTGTACAGGCGGCCGATTCCTCGCGGCCCGACCTGACCCCGCTCGTCCGCGAACTCGATCAGACGATCGACCGGCGTTCGACCCTCACCACGACAAAGGACCAGATCGAGATCGACAGTGCGCTGGCAGAGGGGCAAGCGTTCTTCCAGGCCTCGGAGGTGAGCGTCCCCAAGGGGAACGGCCGTGAGCTGGCCAAGGCGGGCGTGCTCGGCGGCGTTGTCGGTGTCCTGGCGGCGCTGGCGGTCACGTACGCGTTCGCCGTCAACCGGCGCAGCTTCTCACACCGAGGCGAACCCGAGATGATCACCGGCGTCCCGTTGATATCGGAGATCCCGGACTTTGAAATGGAGCACGTCACCACCGATCTACCGGTTCAAGAGGCCCCCACGACGAGGGCCGCCGAAGCGTTCCGTTTTGCAGCTGCCGCCCTCGACATCCAACTGGCAGCGGCCGATGCCAACATGATTGTCGTCGTGTCGGGTGCACTCGACGACGGCAAGTCGACGGTAGTGGCGAATACCGCCATGGCTGCCGCCCGCGAAGGGAACCGGGTCCTGGTAGTGGACGCCGACTTCGGGAACCAGTCGCTGACGAGATCGCTCGTGGGCGAGATCCCCCCTCCGGCCGGATTGACCGAAGCCGTCGACTCCGGCATGCCCTTGCGGCAGGCTGTGACCAACGTACCGGTGGCGGACGGCACCACGCTCGGCCTTTTGAGCCGGGGACAGCGCCCGGTCGTGGCCGCCAACTTCTTCCGGTCGGCTGCGACCAGGGTGTTCTTCGAGTCCATCAGGGACGAGTACGACGTGATCTTGATCGACACACCGCCATTGCTCCACGTGGCCTACGCCTCGAGCATCGCCCGTTTCGCCGATGCCGCCATGCTCGTCGTATGTCACAACGGCCCGGTGAGCGACCTGGAGGAGATGGTCGATCGGTTGAATTTCATCGGAACCGGCTCCGTGGGCTACGTGTACAACCGCTCACCCTTGCGCGCTGATCAATTGCTCACGGAAGGATCCCTGGCCGACATCCTCGGTTCCGGAGACGGCCGGCCGGCCTCGTCGGGCGGTTCGGCCTCGCCCACGGCTGGTCCCAACGGAGGCCGCCGCCGGACACGGGTCGAGCGCATCAACCGCTCGTCCGGCTGACACCAACACCGATCCCGCCCTAGCCGAGCCCGAGGGATTCCCATTCGCCCAGCGTGATCGGGCGGTCGTTCCAGTAGAACCACGCCGGGTCATCCTGGGACAACACATACTGATTCGACTCGAATCGGTTGTTGCGCGACGTGTAGTAGGAGCCGTCACCGACCTCCTGCCTGAGCCCGGTGAATCCCTGTTCCATCTCGACCACATTGCTGTGGACGTGCAGGTTCTCGATCTCGACGGGACCGAAACTGGCCGGTGCATCGAATCGGTTCTGCTGGATGCCGACGATGCCCCCGGCGTTGGCGCGGACGGTGTTACCGACGACCTCGACATTCGGCGAGGCGGCGACGGTGATCCCGGCTCCCCACAGGTCGACCGTGAAATGAAAGCCGTTTCCTTCCACGAGGTTGTCCCGGATCACTGCGTCGTAGCTGATCTCGTGAAAGATGCCGATGTAAGCGTTGTCCAGAACGACGTTGCCGGCGATGACCGAGTCGACGTTGTCGATGTCCGTCCACAGTCCCGGACCGAAGTTGTCACGCACCAGGTTGTCCAGGAGCTGCAGGCCCTGCGTACGTTTGAACTTCGAGCCGCCGCCTTCCCAGCTGTAGTCGAACCCGGCCGTGTTGTTGGTCGAGATCTCGTTGTCTTCGACGACGACGTCACGTCCGTAGGCCGTGATCCCGAGCTGGCCGTTGGCGGTGATCACGTTGTCACGGACCACCGCCAGGTCGCTCACGACGATGCCTGTCCCGTGGTTGTGCCGTATCACATTGGATTCGACGATCCAGGCGTCGCCCCGGGCGCTGTCGGCCCGGTTGTCGAGCCGGCTGTCAATGACCCCGTGTTGTGCCTGGTTGGCGTATTTCTCGATGGTGAATCCGCGAATCTCGACAGCGTCGGCATCGCTGTTGAAGGCCTGGCGGGTCACCGACGTCTCCACCAGCCTTCCACCGGGGTCGGTGCCGACGTAGATGCGGTCTGCGTCGTAGTCGAAAAACCAGGATCCGGGACCCACCAGATCGAGCGCGGCCACGTGGGTCTGCAGCACGCCGTCCATGAAAACGTCCTCGGGGTGACCGCACCGGGGATGGGAGTCGAAGCACTGGCCGTGCTGCCACTCTTGCTGGGTTTGTCCGTCCACGAACCAGCGCTGCCCGTCCTGGACAAACCCCGACAGCAGCCTGGCCCCCGTCAGGACGACCCCCGGCCGGGCCTCAAAAACCTGGCCTTCCTTCGGTCGGATGCTCACATGGCGGTAAACCCCGGGTTCAAACACGAACCAGGAGCCCTCGGGGCTGTCGGCCACCACTGAGGCCGGGTCCGAGTCCGGCGTGATCCTGATGAACGTGTCTTCGGCGACAGTCGAGGTCGGGGTCACCGCCGAGGAGGCCGGGGCGACCGTCGACGACGTGACGGCGCCACTGGCCGCGGCCGGGATCGGCGTGTCATCGCTCGTCGATATTGCGGCGGCGATGAGAACAAGGACGCCAACGGCCACAAGCCCGAATAACCACCGCTGACGTTCCACCCCATAAGGGTATCCCGGGACGGAATGTTGTCCATCATCGACCGCACGGGTCGCCGCGCCGGCCCGGTGCTGATGGGAGCCGTCGGGACGCGGAGCGGACCCAACAGCCGCAGCGCTGTCGGGTCCGACGTGGCAGGTCGGCCGGTTCTGCTGCGCCGGCGGTCCCTATGTGATCGGGCTGGGTCAGGGTCGGCTCGGGACCCCCGGCGCCACCGAAAGAACCTGTCCGCCGAGGTCGTTGCCGGCAGACTGCCATCGGCTCCAGCTGTACGACTCGCCGTATAAGCGGCCGCCACTGTTGCGCCACCAGAATTCTCCTCCCAGGTACTCGTTGTCCTCGAAGGTATTGCGATCGAATGCCGCTGCCGACCAGGCGTCGTTTCCGCCGGCGGCGGCCCCGGTCCTACCGGAGTTCACGATCGTGTTGCCGCGTACGACGTTGTCGACTCCGGCGTAGTCGCGCCCGTCCCGGTACCAGGCCTGCACGTCGTATCGCTCACCCTGCCGGTGGGGCATGTCGTGGATGGCGATACCGCCGGCCGAATCAGCGATGTAGTTATCCTCGACCGTCACGTTGCGGCTGGTCCCGATCAGAATCCCCGAGCCCCACAACCAGGGATCGCCGCTCACAAAATCGGGGTCTCCCCATCCGTTGCGCAACACTGTGTTGTTGCGTATCACGGCGTCATAGCTGATCTCGTAGAAGATGCCGTTGCGCTGGTTGTCGGTGGCAAGGCTGTTCTCGATGATCACGTCCCGGGCGGTGATGTCAAACCAGATGCCCGGTCCGCCGTTGTCGTGGGAGTAGAGACCCGAGACCACGACGTCCTCGACCTTCACGAACTTCATGCCGCCGGCATGGTCGTTGACATCGTGGTCGCCGAGGGATTGTGAGTTGCGGGCGACCTCTCCGCCGAAGATGCCGATGTTGCGGCCATGAGCACCGAATCCGAGCCAGTGGTTGTCGGTCGAGACCACGTTGTAGAGACGGCCACCGTCGCCCACGAATACGCCATCGCCGTAGTTGTGGTGAACGTTGAGATCCTCCAGGATCCAATTGGTCTGGGGGCCGAACCCGGCGCCGTGGTACTCGGTTGAGCGGAAATCGATGGCCCCGTGGTGTTTGCCAGGCGAGTAGTTCTTGACCTCGAAACCGACCAGACGCACGTTGCTGGCGCCATCACGACCCCGCACCGCGAACTCGGCTCCCCGGCCGTCCAGCACCGCACCCGGCCCCACGATCGTCTGATTCGAAAGGGGCTCGATGGTCTGTCCGTAGTACGTCCCCGGACTCAGCACGATCGTCGCGCCGGCACCGGCGTTTCGCACCAGCGAATTGAGGTCGTCACCCGGCCGTGCCTGAATGCCACCGGTGGGAACCTCCAGCCCACTGTCGGCGGACTCGTCGGGGCTCGCCGGCACCCAATCGCTCGGAGGTGCCGGGTTGGGGGTGGGGACCGGCTGAGGCCGGGGCTCGATGGGCAGCGAACCGCCGAAGGAGCGCAACCCCGCCTCGCCGATCCAGTTGCCGGTGATCGGCAGGCGGCCGTCAGCAGGAGCCTCGAGGATCAACTCGGCGGTTCCGTCGTGTGTTGACAGCAAGAACGCCGAGATCTCAGGCCGGTAGACCCCGAAGTCATCGTCGCCATCGCCATCCCAGTCGCCGAAGATGAGGTAGTCCGCCCCGGTGCCGAAGTAGCCCTCGGTGTGGAATCCACCGTCTGGCAGACCCAGCTGGTAGTAACCGGTGTTCGGATCCAGAACGCCGACGGTGTCGATCCCGTCTCCGTCGAAGTCGCCGGCAAACGGAATGCCGCCGTTCCAGGCCCCGATCGCATACACCACGTCGGCCACCCCCTGGGTGTTCGAGTTCCGGAGGTAGAAGAGGTTCTCGGAACTGCGATAGATCCCGATCGTCTCGACGCCGTCACCATTCCAGTCACCGCAGACCGGCATGTCACCCGGCACGCCATAGAAGATCGAGGTATCGGCGAATCCGGTCGCATTGTCGTTGCTCAGATACAGGAACCCGGTGGTGTCGCGGTACTGGCCCACCGATGCCAGCCCGTCCCCATCCCAATCACAGCTCATCGGCTTGTCGCCCGGGTCGCCGAAATAGAACGGCTCCTGTCCGGGCATCGACCAGATTCCTGTCGTCGGATCGAAGAATCCGACCTCGTCGCCCTGTCCCTCGTTGGCGATAGCGGGAGCAGCCATCAACACCGCCACCGCCAGGGCTGCTGTCATCGTCATGCGCTTCATCATCAATCACTCCGCCTGCGGCCAGTAGTCGAAACGACCACAGAAGGTGCTCTACGACCCGATCGAACAAAAACTTGAATCCGTGGCGAAGGTCCCCACTCCGCGTGTCCCCAGCTTGTCAGAACCTGGAAAACCGCCAAACCACGCCGTCCCCGGGGTCCGAAAGGTGGACGGGGTATGGCACATCGTTGCGAACGGCGATCAGTCCGCGACCGAGAACAGTGACCAGACGACCAGTGGCCGCTGGGGCTACCGTGGACTGCGCCTGGAGGGCCGGGCGGGAAGAAGATCGGCCGTGCGCCGGGTGTAGCCACCTCGGTGGCCGCCGGTTTCAGAAGGTCATCCCGACGCGGTTCGTCCGAGGCTGCCAGATCCAGAGTCCCTCAAGGGGCTCTGCTTTTGGGTCGAAAGAACTAGCTGTAGGCCCTGACGGAACCGCCTGCCGAAGTTACAATTTCCTCGGTAAGGCCGCCATACGCTCGATATCGGGACCGTGGTGGTGTGTTGGCGGGGTAACTAATCGAGTGCAGCGCGGACTGCACGTCGTGTACTCCCTCACGGGTTACGGGACAATACGAAAGGCAGTCATGGAACGGGTTCTGGTCACTGGCGCTGGCGGATTCATCGGTCATCACCTCGTCACGTATCTGAAGGAAAAGGGCTATTGGGTCCGAGGGGTCGACATCAAGGAACCCGAGTTCACCGACATCGACGCCGACGAGTTTCAGCTTCTCGATCTGCGCTGGAAAGAAAACACCGACAAGGCCACGGAAGGCATCGACCACGTCTACTCGCTGGCGGCCGATATGGGTGGCATGGGTTTCATCTCCGCCAACCACTCACAAATCCTCTACAACAATGCCCTGATCAACCTGCAGATGACCGAGTCGGCGCGTAAGAACGGGGCCGCCAGATACCTCTATACGTCTTCGGCCTGCATCTATCCCGAGCACCTCCAGACGGACGCCGATGTGGTGCCGCTGAAGGAATCCGACGCCTATCCGGCGGACCCGCAGGACGCCTACGGGTGGGAGAAGCTCATCTCAGAGATCGCGTGCCAGTACTACGCGCTCGACCACGGGCTCGACATCCGCATCGTGCGTTTTCACAACATCTACGGACCATATGGGACGTGGACCGGCGGCCGCGAAAAGGCGCCGGCGGCGATGTGCCGTAAGGTGGCCGAGGTCGAAGACGGGGGTGAAATCGAGATCTGGGGCGACGGCGAGCAGACCCGCTCCTTCTGCCACGTGGACGATTGTGTCGAAGGGATTTACCGGTTGATGATGTCCGACGTTCAGGAGCCCCTCAACCTGGGTCGCGATCGGATGGTGACGATCAACGAACTCGCCCAGATCGTCATCGACATCTCCGGCAAGAAGAACATCACGCTGAAGCACGTCGACGGTCCCCAGGGGGTTCGAGGGCGCAACTCGGACAACTCGCTGCTGCGCGAAAAGCTGGGCTGGGAACCGAAGATCCCGCTCGAGGAAGGCCTCCAGGGCACCTATCGCTGGATCGAAAAGCAGGTCCAGGCAGCCAAGAGCTGATCGTGACCATCGATCGCATCGACGTCCTGGGGGTCGGCGTCTCGGCCATCAACATGGACATGGCGGTAGCCGAAATCGCTCGCTGGATCGAAGAGGGCGAACGGGAATACGTCTGCGTGACCGGCGTGCACGGTGTCATGGAATCGCAGGATGACCCGATCCTCAAGGAGATTCACAATCGCTCGGGTTTGACCACCCCGGACGGCATGCCGATGGTGTGGGCCGGGCACAAAGCCGGGGCCGACCACATGTCCCGTGTTTACGGTCCGGACCTCATGCTCGAGATCCATCGGCTGGGAGTCGAACGTGGTTGGAAGCACTTCTATTACGGGGGCGCCCCCGATGTGCCCGGACTGTTGGCGGAGCAACTGCGCGAACGGTTTCCGGGTGTGAACATCGTCGGCACATACTCACCCCCGTTCCGGTCGCTGACAGAGCACGAGTCACAGAAGATCGTCGACATGATCAACGGGTCCGGCGCCGACCTCGTCTGGGTAGGACTCTCGACCCCGAAGCAGGAGCGGTGGATGGATGAACATCGCGGTCGCCTGGAGGCGGCCGGTCTGCTGGGCGTGGGTGCGGCCTTCGACATGCACGCCGGCAAGCTCCCCCAGGCGCCGGGTTGGATGCAGGATCGAGGGCTCGAGTGGCTCTACCGACTGGTCAAGGAGCCCCGGCGGCTGTGGCGCCGCTACCTCAAGAACAACCCGAGGTTCGTGGCTCGAATCCTGCGCAACCCTCCCACGATCCGAAACACAATGAGCTCGGCGAACTAGGCGTGCCATGGCGAGAATCCGGTCAACCCGGCGTCGGTACACTGAGAACGCCTTTCCGCCGGCGGGCACGACAACCCAGGTCTACGCAAAACTCGAACGGGCGACACGATGACGACTGACACCGAAGCGATCGACCTCGATCCGGGCGGACATCAGCTGAGCCAGGCGGCCACGGCCCTGGCACGCGAAAAAAGCCGCAAACGCGACGTCGAGATGGCGTTCTACGTCATCATGTTCCTCCTCGCCGGCTATCTGTTGGGGGACCGGGCGTTCGCCTGGATCCACGTGCCGGGCACCCCGCTCTTCGTGGGTGAAATCGTCATGGTGATCGTTCTCACCATCGTGCTCATGAGCCGGCACGTGCTGCGCCTGTTCCAGCTCAGCCGCCCCATGCAGGCGTTGGGGGTGTTCGTGGCGTGGGGCCTATTGCTCATGGCGATCGGGCTTCCGTCGGCGCAACTCGACGCTGTTCGCGACGCCGCTCTGTTCTACTACGCCGCCTTCGCCGTCATCGGCGGCGTGATCCTCCTGGCGCGGCCGGACATGGAAGAGCGCTTGATCGTCCTCTACACCCGGCTGCTCGTGGTCTTTTTCACCTTCGGCTGGGTGAGACTGATGATGCAGGGAGACGAGGCCCAGAAGATCGAGTCAGGATTCCCATTGGTACCCGATTCGTTCGTGCCGATCACGTCGCACAAGACCGGCAATATCGCCGTCCAGGCCGCCATGGGCTTGATCTTCGTCGGCCTCCTCATCTGGCCCCGCCTGAGGAAGAGATCTCACAAGCTCGCCTGGGGTGTGCTCAGCATGAGCGGACTCCTGATGTTCATCGTGGCCGGCACCCAGACCCGCGGCGGCCTGCTGGCAGGAGCCATTGCGTTCATCTTCTTGTGGGGAATGTCGAAGGCCACCCGCCCGACCATGGTGGCTGCCACGGCCGTGACCCTGATTCTCGGCATCCTGGCGGTGAGCTTCGATATCCGGTTCGATCTCGACCGGCGGGAGGTATCGGTACAGCAATTCGCCGGAAACATCTTCTCCATCGTCGCCGGTGGGGAAGAGGGCAACGTCGGTGGCGCCGTCACGCCGAGTGACAACGAGAACGCCCAAACCGCCAACTGGAGGCTGGAGCTGTGGGGAGACGTGTGGTCCGACGTGGTCGGCTTCGAGCGGGGCCTCTCGGGATTCGGTTTCGGTGAAAGCCTGGCGGAGCGTTACGACAAGGCCGATACGCGGGTCGCCGAGGAGCTCCGGCTACGCAACCCGCACAACTCGCATTTGAGTGTGCTGGCGCGCATGGGGGTGACGGGAGCGGTGCTGTGGGTCCTGTTGTTCATTGTCTGGTTCCGTGCGCTGTCCAAGGCGCGTCAGAACCTCCTCCTGTCGGAAAAGGCTCAAAAGGCACGCATCATCCTCTGGGCCCAGCTCAGCGTGATCGCCATTCTCATCAACGCCTTCTTCGACCCCACCCTGGAGGGTCCTCAGGTCGCTATCTGGCTCTGGTTCATCTTCGGCCTCGGATCGGCGCTCGCTTTCGAGGGACACCGCGAACGGTGGCGCAGAACGCTCGCACGGGCCGAGGGCCGGCGAAGACTCGTGAGCAGCTCCTAAGCGGGAGCCCCGATCATGCCGATAGCAACACCATGACCACCACCGCCGAAGAGGACTTTTCCGGTCAGACCTGGCACCTGCCGGAGGCCAGCCGCGGTCGGCTCCGACGTCTCCGCGTGCGACCTTCGGAGTCGACCAAGTGGATGGAACGTATCACCGACCCCTTCATCACGTCGGTCATCCTCCTGCTCGGCGGGTACCTCTTCCTCGACAGGACCTTTGCCTGGCTCCACGTGCCCGGTACGCCCCTTTTCGTCGGAGAGGCCGTGCTCGGGATCGGTCTTCTCACCGCCATCTGGTCACCGAATTTCGCGATCTTCATCCGACGCAATCGATCCATCCAGATCCTCGTGCTCTTCATGCTTTGGGGCCTGGCGTTCACGCTGCAAGGCTTCCCTCGCTGGGGAATCGATGCAGTCCGGGACGCCGCCCTCTGGTATTACGGCCTGTTTGCTCTCATCGTCGGGACACTGATGCTCACCCGGCCGAACCTGATGGAGCGCTTGACCGCTCTCTACACGAAGGCCATCCCCGTCTGGTTGGTCTGGGCCTTTGTGCGGCTGGCGATGGCGAATCGCGAATGGCCCATTCGAATACCGGATTCGGACGTGGCAATCACCTACCACAAGGTCGGAAACATCGCCGTTCAAGGCGGGATGGCAATCCTGTTCCTGGCACTGATCGTGTGGCCGCGGGCATCCGCAACGGCCCGGCGCAGAATCCTGGTCTTTTCCGTCCCGGCGTTCATTCTCTTGATCGCCGTCGGCACCCAGACGCGGGGTGGGCTCATCGCGGCCGCCGTGGTGCTGGCGATTGCCTTTGTGCTGGAACGGTCGAGTCGCAGGATCATGCTGGTCGGGGCCTCCGGCTTGCTCGTCGTCTTCCTGGTCGCCGTTGCCCTCGACGTCAGGTTCGACCTCGAACGGCGAGAGTTGTCCGCCCGGCAGTTCGCCGGCAACATCGCCAGCCTCTTCACCACCGGCTTTGCCGAGGAAGGACAGGGGGTCGACGAGGTGACGAACACCGCCACGTGGAGGACGGTCCTCTGGACAAACGTGCTCGACGACCTGCTCGAGCCCGAGCGGGCAGTCTCCGGTTTCGGATTCGGACTGAACCTGGCCGATCGGTACCGCTATGAAGGCGGGCCCATCGATCGCGAGCTCAGGCTTCGCAACCCCCACAACTCACATCTCGGTGTGCTGGCCCGCATGGGTCTGGTGGGAGCCGCACTGTGGATTGCGCTCTGGTCCACCTGGTTCCGTCGCATGTACAAAGTGTGGTCGACCTTCCGGGACACCGAGGAGCACGAGAAGTCGATGCAGGCCCTGTGGCTGGCCCTGGCGGCACTGGCGATTCTCATCAACGCCTTCTTCGATCCGACCGTCGAAGGCCCGCAGGTCGGCATCTGGCTCTGGAGCATCTTCGGGATCGGCGCATATCTGGGAATGTCCTCCCCCACGACCGCCAGCAGGCCCACCCTCAGATACGTGGGTACCACCCGATGAAGTCGCAGGAGTCTCGTAGAGTCATCCCGGCTGGTCTGATCGATCAGGGATTCGCATCTCTCGCCACGTTCGTCATCGGCCTCTACGCACTCGGCCTCGGCAAGGACTTCGTGAGCGCAGCCGGCGCCTGGGCCCTCTTCTTCGGCGCCTTCCGGATCGCCACCGTCATCCCGACATGGCTCATGTTCGTGCCGTGCGAAGTGGCCTCGCTGACCAGCCCCCGCCGCCAACGTGCCGGGGTATTGACCCAGTCTCTCAGGCTGGGAGCAGGGCCCTCGGCTTTGGCTGCACCCCTCGTCTTGCTTCCGATCTTGTGGATCAACTTCTTCTGGCGGCCAGACGAGCAGCCTGACACGAGCTTGTTGGTCGCCTTCGCCCTGGCCGGCGTGGTGGCCGCCTTCCTGTCCCCGATTCAGGACCACGTGCGGCGGGTGCTGCACCTGTCGGATGCCTCGTGGCGAGCGGCGCTCGTGTCGGGCATCCAGCTCGGCGCCATCGTCGTGGCAGTGCTGGTGATTCAGAGCACGTCCATCTCGCCGGTATGGATACCGTTCGGCTCGCTGGCCGTCGCCAACGCGATCTCACTGCCCCTGGCCCTCATCATGGCGCGGGGACTGCATCCTGAGCCGTTCAACGAGAAGCTCGATGCGCGGGAGCTCATCGGCTCCGGCCGGCACCTGTCGACCCACGAATTGTTGTTTGCCGTCGGCGATTTCGCCGTTCTGGGAACGATCTCCGTGCTCACCTCAGCCGACGTGACGGGTTACGCCGAGGCGGCCCGCCAGGCCGCCCGGCCGCTGGCTGTGCTCGCAGAAGGCCTCAGAGCGGTGCTCGCGCCCCGGTCGATGGAATCTGCCTCGGCCGGCAACACCGGGTCAGCCCGCCGCATCTCACGGACCTTCGCCCTCGCGATTGTCGGTTCCGGCGTCCTCTATATTGCAGTCGCGGGCCATCCGTGGGCCGGCAACCCGCTCACCTACATCTCCCAGCTCGATGGCGCCTGGGTGGTCGCCGGGCTGGTGGCGGTCACATCGCTGTCGAACATCTTCCAGGGCCTGCTCGAATCACCCCGGTCCGAGCTGATCGGCGGCGGGCGCCAGGAGACCCTCGCCCGGGTCGAGTGGCGCGCAACGTTTGCCCGGTTGGTGGGCGGGGCATCCGCCATGTGGACGGGTGCCTTCGCATTCCCGCTCAGCCTGATGGCACTGCAGTGGATCCGGTGGCGTGGATACCGGAGTGATTTGATCGGGGTATACGCCGACCCCACGACACGCCTGCGGGAAGGTACCCCGCGGGTGATCGCATTCGCTTATGCGTGTGAGCCGGCCCGTGGGTCTGAGCACGCCGCCGGCTGGGGTCTCGTTCAGACGCTTGGTGAATCGGCAGAGGTCACGTGTCTCGTCAGCCCGGACAACATCCCGGCGATCCGGGCGTGGGAAGAAGAGCACCCGGACAATCCGGTCACCTACGTGGAAGTGCCCGAACCGCGATGGGTTCGATTGGTACCGCACGAACCGAACAACAAGGCGCGGGCACATCTGTGGGGATACTTCATCGCCTATCTGGCCTGGGTGCCGCGCGCCCGCAAAGCCGCCAGACGATTGCATGAAGAGACCCCCTTCGACGTCGCGTACCACGCCACCTACTCGGCGTATTGGATTCCATCGGCGGCCACCGCCCTCCCCATTCCCTCCGTATGGGGACCCGTGGGAGGCGCTGTCACGACACCGGCCCGTATGTGGCCGGCATTGGGACCCCGGGGCATCTTCTGGGAGGTGTTCGAGCTACTCGCAGTGAAAGTGATCTCGCTGCTTCCGACGACCCGCCGTACCTGGCGGCGGGCCACGGTACCGATCGTCCAAAACCGATCGACGCTACGACGCCTGCCGTCCGACGTGCGGCGACGGGCCGTCATCATGAATCACGTGATGTTCGCCGAAATCGGCCAAAGCAAGCCGATCAAACGGGAACCGTTCGTCCTGTTCGCCAACAACTTCGAGTCACGCAAAGGTGTGCACATCGCGTTGCATGCCGTGGCCCGAACCCCGGATCACATCCGGCTGATCCTGGTGGGCGACGGTCCCGAGCGAAAGGCGGTCGAGCGTCTCATCAAGCGACTGGGGATCGAACATCGGGTGGACCAGCGAGGATTCATCCCATATGACGATGTGCAGGAGCTCTTCGCCACCGCCGGCGCCGTCTTGTTCACCGGCGTGAGAGAAGAAGGCGGGCTGGCTCTGGCGGAGACCATGCTGCGGGGGGCACCGGTCGTCGTCTTGTCCAATGGAGGTGCCCAGACAATCGCAGAGTCGGCGCCCGATGCGTCCCGCATCGCCCTGATCGAGCCCGGTTCGCTCGACCAGATCGCCGACGACATGGCCGCTGCAATCACCGACTTCATCGAGCGTCCACCGATCCGGGTCGGACCCAACCTCGACCCCGAGCACGCCCGATACGAGCTCCAGCGGATCGTCGCCGAAGTCGCGGGCTTCGAGGTCGCCCCATCGGGCAGCCCGGATCCGCAGGTCGCCTACGTCTCCTGACCCGCCAGAAGCTCGGCAACGAACGCTTTCGCCCACGCCCCGATTTCGTCACGAGCGCGACGCATGATCTCGAGCTGCTCGGCGACTTCCAGCTCGGGGTGGTCCGGGTCCGGAAAGCTCCGGTGAATCACGCTCGTGGATGCCGGAAACGTCGGGCAAGACTCAGCTGCGGAATCGCACACCGTGACGACCACGCCGACCTCGGCACCGGCCAGCTCGTCGACGTGTTTGGAGGTCTGAGCACTGATATCGACGCCGACCTCGTTCATCACCTGGATCGCCAGCGGATGAACCGTCGATGGGCTCAGCCCTGCGCTGGCAACCACCATCCGCTCGCCGAAGAAACTCCGCAGCCAGCCTTCGGCGATCTGGGAGCGACATCGATTGCCGGTGCACAACACCAGGACATCGACAGTCAGGACATCGCTGGGCTGGTCGTCACCGTTCGTCACGAGATGACCGCGCCCCGCCTCGTGGGCGATGATCGGCGCCCTTGAACGCATCGCCGGGCTATCAAGAGACCTCCTCCGAACGGGCCAAGCGTGGCACGACTCTACTCCAGGCTGTTCCACCCAGGACGCCGGCACCTTCAGTCGGCGCCCCTTCCGTCGAAATAATCCCAAAGACCTATGGCAGACGCTCGCGTTGCCTATTTAGCGTGGCCGGTGAAAACCAAGGCCATTTCGGACCACGGCAAAATTCGATCTGGCTACGCTTTGTGGTGATAGCCAAACCCCCAAAAGCACTGGTTCACGGGGCAAGGCAGGACATCTCGACCGGTATTTCCAAGCTGGTCCGGACGGGATGCCATGGGATGCATCGGCTCTGGCAGCCGAGTTGTATAGGGAATAGCGGGCGCACAGATGACACAGAACGCAACCCCCATCGACCGGGAAGGTGGTCGGGCTGCTCCAACCGAAGTCTTCGATCCCACCCGTTTCGCCGGCATCAGCTTCACACCCTCCGTCTACGTACAGGTCGTCAAGCCGCTCATCGATCTCGTGGGTGGAATCGTGCTCACGCTCGTCACGGCACCCATCTGTCTCATCATCGCCATTCTCGTCTACCACGATCTCGGCAGGCCGATCATCCTCAAGCAGCCCCGGGTTGGCCGGGGAGGACGGGTGTTCAACGTATACAAGTTCCGCACCATGCGGCCTGACCGGAGAAATGGCGGTCCCGATTTCGTCGGCACAGATCGGCGGGTCACACACAAAGATGAGAACGATCCGCGATTGACCGACCTGGGACGCATTCTCCGGAGATGGAGCCTGGATGAGCTGCCCCAGCTGTGGAATGTGCTGCTGGGCGACATGAGCCTGGTTGGTCCGCGTCCCGAGATGGTGCAGATCGTCCAACGCTATGAGCCGTGGCAGCATCAACGTCACGTCATCAAACCGGGTGTGACCGGTCTGTGGCAGATCTCGGCCCGGGGCGATGTCCCCATGCACGAAGCAACCAGCATCGACATCGACTACGTCGAGTCGATCTCGTTTGGCACCGATGTCGAGATCCTGCTGAAGACACTTCCGGCCGCGATGGGTGACAGCAAGGGGCATTGAGCCGCAGCAAAGTAAGCTGGCGCCCGCCATCCGGCGCCATCCACGAGTCGCTCAGGGGTAGTCAACACGGTCGGTCGGGCGCACGGAACCGATGTAAAAACCGGTGAAGCTCAAGGAAAGATCGCAGTTGCTTCATACACTGATGAGGGTCTGCGACACAGAGAAAAAGACGGGTAGAGGTGGACATGGACACAATGCGACCGAGAGATTTCGACGACATCGCGGCCTTGGAGCAGCCAAGCATCCTGGCCGCCATGTGGCGTTATCGATGGCTGGTCGCCGTCATCGTCGCGGCCACTGCCGGGCTGGGCCTGCTGGCCCAGGAGCTGATCCCGGCCGGGTTCACCGCCGAAGCAGAGCTCTTCGTCGAAGATCCCCGCGCAAACAGTCCGTTTGAGACGGCCGCATCCGTCATCCGGACATCGGACACGCAGCGGTATGTTGCCGACCAGGTCGAGATTCTCGAGACAAACGCCGTCGCCGAAGAAGCCTCTCAGCTCATGGCGGCTCGCGGGTTTCCCATCGACCCGGAAGACATCATCAGCAGCCGCACCGTCACCTCGAGCCGCGAAGTCAATCTGATCACGGTGACGTACGACGCCGATAGCGCCGAGGCGGCGGCGGCCGGAGCCAATTCGATCGTGGAGGCGTACGAAAAGGTGCGTTCCGCCCAGGTGCAGTCGGTCGCCAACAACGTCGTTTCGCAGATCGACCAACTCAAGGAGGCGTCCGAGCTCCGGTTGGCGGAGATCCAGCAGGAGATACTGGCGCTTCAGGCCCAGGACGCCGTACAGACAGAACTCGATGATCAGTTCCAGACAGCGCTCGAAGATCTGAACCGGGTTCGGGTAGAGCTGGCCAACGCCGAGGAAGGCTCGGATCGACAGGCGGAACTCCGGGACAGGCTCGACGATTTGACCCGAGACTTCTCCCGCTGGGAAGTGATCAGCCGAATCGAGCAACGCGACCCGGAGCTCGTCGCGCTACTGGCCGAGCAACAGGACGCCATCGACGAGATCGCCAACCTGAGCGGACAGGCCAACGAGATCTTCATTGCAACCGAGAGCAACGGCATCGGCCTCACGATCTTCTCGCAGGCGCTTCCCCCCAAGGAGCCGTCGACCGTCGGCACGCCCCGGGTGCTGGCCGCATCGATCATTCTGGGATTGGGAATTGCGGCTGCTCTCGCCTACTTCCTCGCCTCACGCCGCCGGGCCTTCGGCAGCCGCCTGCTGCCGGAGCTGGTGCTCAACGCACCGCTGCTGGCCGAGGTTCCCAACTTCGCACTCGAAGGCATCAAGTCTCCCCTGCCGGTCACATCGGCGCCGACGTCGGCGTCGGCCGAGGCGTTCAGGTTCGCGGCGGCTGCTGTGGATATCCGGGCGGCTGCGGCCGGGGCCCGCAGTCTCATGATGGTCTCGGCCACGTTGGGATCCGGCAAAACGACGACGGCGGCGAACACTGCAATTGCCGCCGCCCGCGAAGGGCTGAAAGTGCTGATCATCGATGCCGACTTCGGCAACCAGGAGGTCACCCGCCTGCTGCTAGGCGACATCCAGCCCCAATATGGGATCACGGAAGTAGTTCAGGGAGCAGTTCCGCTCGAGCACGCCATCCAGGAAGTGGTGGTCACCGACAACCGCTCGCTGTACGTTCTGTGGCGCGGGCGTCAGCCCGTCGAGGCCTCTACCTTCTTCCGCAGTGAGGAGACCCAGCAGTTCTTCCAGGACGTTCGGGACCAGTTCGACCTGGTCATCATCGACGGGCCGCCGCTTTTGCAGGTGGCCTATGCCAGCACCCTGGTGCGCTACGTCGACGGCGTCGCCGTCATCGTGCCGCACAACAGCCGGGTCGGCGAGCTCGAAGAGGTGGCAGATCGCCTCCACTTCATCGAGACTCCTGCGATCGGGTACATCTACACGCGGGCACCGCTCCGCCCCGAGATGACCGCCTCGGATGGGTCGATGAAGGACATCCTCGGCCTCGGGTTCGAGAGCGCCACTCAGCCGCCCACTTCGCAAGACGAGAACGGAGCACCCGGCTCGGGGTTGGACAAGGAGCCCGTTGGTGCCGGAGCCCGCCAGGGATCCGGTTCGGGCGCCACATCCGGAGAAGGACCCCGCAAGGTCCGGCGTCCGCGTCAACCTCGACGCGAAGATGGCGGACCGGCGAGCGGTGACGGGTCGGTCGGGCCCACCGGACATCCGACCGCGGCTCGACCCGATGAGCCGGTTCGCGGCCGCCGGGGCGGTCGCGATCGCGGCAAGAACTAGCCGAAGAGCTTCCGCCACATCCGGGCAAACCAGTTCTGGCTCGCCGGCCTCGGCAACTCGCCGATGACGGCAGCCAGATGATCCGGAGGCAGGTCCCCCACAACCACGTAGGTGTGGTCGGCGCCGTGCCACGTGACACTCGTTGTCGTCGGCCCATACGACCGGTGATATCCGTCCCGGCCGTCGTACTCGGTTTCATGAATCTCCATGCCGACGATGGACGTGCGCACCGGAAACGCAAAAACGGAAAAGCGGAACAGCCCGTCGGTGTAGAAGCGCTGCACCCCTCCGGCGGGCGCCTCGTAGACCGGTCCGGCCTGATAGGCGGGCATCGCCGGGAGAAGGCCGGATGATGCCTCGACCATCATGTCGGGTTCGGGCATCTCATCCATCGCAAACCCAGGCACCTCATCTCCGTCCGGGATCAGCATCTGCATCCGGAAGAGCGAACCGTCGGCGGCGAAGACCTCGCTCATGGCGAGGGCACCGTCGTCACCGAACACATAACGAGCCCGCAATGCGCCGGCTTCCCAGATCGAAGCCTCGGTGCCACGGGCCGTCGGCTCGATCGTGACGTCGTAGCGATCGGAGAACTCCATCGGGGCAGCGGCCGGCATCGCAGCAGCCGTCAGATCGTCCTTGTAGAGCACCCCGTTGCCGACCATGGTCGCACCGCCTGAAGATTCCACCATCGCCATGCCACCGGTTTGGGCGACACGCCGGAGATCGGTCACAGTCCCTTCCTCGGTGAAGGTGACCGAGAGCTGGCGACCGTTCATGTCGGTGGAATTGGCCGCATCGAACAACTCGATGAGCTCGGGCGACGAGCCGGCGAACAGTGTGGCCACCGCCACGATCAGGGTCAGCCAAGCCGTCACTGCCCGATTCCATCCATGGGAACCGACACGAGCAGCACACCCGGCTGCCCGGCGCTGCCGACCGCGTGCTGGGTGGCGACGCTCTCAATGGGGATCTCCTGAGCATCCGAAGCCGCCACGACGCCTGATACGACCCCGCCTATCACCACAATCGCAGCCACAGCTGCCGCCACCGGCATCAGGAATCGCCCGCGGGCCGGCCCCTGGGCTGACGGGATCGGTATGGCGTCGAAGACGTCAGTCGGGGGAGCCAGGAGGGGAAGGCTGCGTACTGCCGAGCGGGCCCAGTTGAGACCCTCGAGCTCTTGGGCACAATCCGGGCACTCCGACAGGTGGGTCTCGATCCGCATCGCCTCCGCATCCGTGACCTCGCCGTCGAGGTAGGCAGAGAGCAGCTCAGGGTCGTCAATCACGGCTGATACCCCTCCAGGGCGGCGCGCAGCAGCTTGCGCCCGCGATGTATGCGGCTGCGCACGGTGCCGAGGGCCACACCGGTGGCCTCTGCGATCTCGTCGTACGAGAGGCCGACCACGTCGCACAGAACCACTGCCTCGCGGAACTCGACCGGGAGCTCCAGCAATGCCCCCTGGACGCTCGGGTCGATTCGCTCCTGCGAGATGACCACGTCCGGGGGTGGTGACGCCCCGGCAGGCGTCGAGTCGAACAGCGGCACCACCGGCCGCCGTTTCTTCCGGCGGACGTCGTCGATGAAAGCGTTCCGGGTGATCCTCCACAACCAGCCCTCGAACGTGCCTGGCTTGTAGGTCGGCAAACCTTTGCGCACGCGTAACAGCACTTCCTGACTGAGGTCAGCTGCGTCGTCCGGGTTGCCGGTGAGGCGATATGCGAAGCTATAGATCTTGGGTCCATATCGGTGGGCTACGTCTTCCCACGACGGTATTCCGCCGTCTGCCGCCTCTTCGTCCATCAAGACGCTCCCCCGTGGGCCCGATCTGAGCAGACCCGATTCATCTGAGACGGCCCGAGGGTTTGTCCCTGCAGGCCGCCCCGATGACGGTACCCGGCGGTCACCGTGAACCGAGAAGCGACATGACAGCAGCGGTTGGCCAAACCAGACCAACAGCGGTCATGAGGGAAACGAATGTAGGTGGGAGATGGTTCCCGGCTTCGGGAGCGCGGGCGTCGCCTGCGACGGCGGAGTCTGACCAGCCGGGAGACCGTCGGCGATTCAGCTCTCTTCGGCGGAAGTGTCGACGCCTGTCGCCTTGTCGGCGTCGACATCCTTGGCCCCGTCTTCGAGGCCTTTCTTGAATTCCCGGCTCGACGCCCCCAATGAACGGGCCAGCTCTGGAAGCTTCTTGGCACCGAACAGCAGCAGCAGAGCGACGAGGAGAATGATCCATTCCCAGCCCTGGAAATTCATCTCACGGACCTCCTTGGTCTCCGACCGAGTCTACCGGCTCAACCCCGCTAGGCCCCTGTGATTCCGTTGACGAACTGCTGTATGCGTTCACGGGAGACGAAACGGATACGCTTGTCACGCTTCTCGCGGTCATAGACCGAGAACGGCGCAAACTTGTCTGTGACGTAGAGGCCGTTGTCTGCCTTGGAGTTGATGAATGCCATCACAAACCGGGTGATGTCGGATTCATCCATCTCCGGATGGGCGGCTTCGTCGTATGGATCGACCAGGAGATAGGTGGTAGCGCGACCCTTGGTGATCTCGTATTCGTTGGCACCCTTCGGATTCGTGTTGTACCCGGCGGCCCGCAGCACCCCCAACACGACGTCGGCAGCCGATGACCCCTCGAGCGAAATTCCCTGTTCGCGCAGCTGAGATGCCCAGGCGTCCGGAATCGTGATAAACGAGCCGGCCGGTGACATCGCATCGCGGGGCACCGAGTCGGCGAGCTGAGGCGCTTCGGCCGGCGCCTCGAAATGGGCTCCCAGTGGGTCGGCCTCTGCGTCCATCGGAGAGGCGCGGCGGGTCGTCGGCGCCGGAGCAGGGCCAGATCCGTGCGCCGATTCGGTTTCGTCCATCGTCCCCGCCAGACCATCGCCGGAACCAGGACGAGGACCCGGTCTCACCCGAACGAGATAGACCACCACCGCCGCCACAGCAGCGATGAGAACGATCAGCCAAATCACGTCGGTTCCGCTCATGGTCTGGACCTCCTCGCTCGACCGGACACCCGCGGTGTATCCCGAGGCTAACCAGTTTGACGGGCTGCTATCGCACGTTGACGGCGGATCCGACGCCGTTCCCGCTCGCTCATGCCACCCCAGATGCCGAACCGTTCACCCTTGGTGATGGCGAACTCGAGGCAATCCTCCTTCACGGCGCAGGCACCGCAGATGGCCTTGGCCTTCCGTGTCGACGCGCCCCGCTCTGGAAAGAACAGATCCTGATCGGCTCCCCGGCAGTTCGCCATCTCCTGCCACGCCAGATCCTGCGTGAACATTTCTTCGAACAAGGTGGTATCCACGAATCCCTCGGTCTCCCTCGCTGTGATTTCGTTTCGCTGGTTTCAGGTACCAGGTGAACTCATGTGCCAGGTGTGCTCAGTACCGGTTCGGGTCTGCCCTCTCCGTTGCTTCGGGGCGGCTCCTGCGCACCATTTCCTAGGCTCAGATTTCGCGATTTAGGTACCTGTATAACTGGTGTTGGTCCAAACGCCGAGTCCGGGGCAGGCGGGTCGTTTCTCACTGTGCCGATTCAGCCCGGGTGACAGGCGTGTAATTACATTCCTGTAATTCAAGTTCGAGGGTGCGCGCGTGTCAAACCGGCCGGCGCAGTTTGTTTCCCGTTCTGAGGGTAGGCTCGGCACGAATTCGCTCGAGGAGATCGGCGTGACACAACCCGTGACGGACACCGAGATGGAGCGGCCGCCGGCGACCCGGCCTGAATCGTTCGTTCGCAGCTTCTATCGATCCCAGGTCGGCCGAAAGTGGATCATGGCTCTGTCAGGAGTCGCCCTGGTCGGATTCGTGTTCTTCCACATGCTGGGCAACCTGCACCTCTACGAGGCACCTGGCGCCAATGGAGTCCCCCGCATCGACGAATACGCCGAAGGACTCCGGGAGATCGGAGAGCCGATCGTCCCCCGCACCGGGTTGCTCTGGGTGGCTCGGCTCGGGTTGCTGGGGGCCTTCCTCGTACACATCCACGCCGGCTACAGCCTGTGGTGGAAGAGCCGCAAATCTCGCCCGGTGGCCTACGAGGCGGAGCGGACCTGGGTGACGGCCACGTTCGCCTCCCGCAACATGGTGATCACCGGAACCATCGTCTTGCTCTTCGTCATCTCCCACCTTGCTCACCTGACGTGGGGGGTCGTGCACGAGGATTTCATTCCCGGCGAGGTTCAACACAATGTGGTCACCGGGCTGGACCATCCGGTCGTCGCCGGCTGGTACATCGTCGCGAACCTCGCCCTCGGCCTTCATGTGCTCCATGGCATCTGGAGCATGTTCCAGAGCCTGGGGTCGAAGAGCCCCCGCCTCGCCTCGATCAGAACCGGTTTGGCCACGGGTATCACCGCCCTGATCGTGCTGGGCAATCTGAGCTTTCCGATACTGGTGATGGCCGGGGTGGTGGGTTGATGCTCGATCCCAAGGTCCCGCCTGGGCCGCTGGCAGACAAGTGGGACCACCACCGCTTCTCGATCAAACTCGTCAACCCCGCCAACAAACGCAAGTTTGACATCATCGTCGTGGGCACCGGGCTGGCCGGGGCCAGCGCAGCCGCCACGCTCGCCGAGCTCGGGTACACCGTCAAGGCCTTCACATTCCACGACTCGCCGAGGAGGGCCCACAGCATCTCCGCTCAAGGCGGCATCAATGCGGCCAAGAACTATCCCAATGACGGAGACTCCATATTCCGACTCTTCTACGACACGATCAAGGGGGGCGATTATCGGTCGCGGGAAGCCAACGTGTATCGGCTCGCCCAGGTCTCCAACGAGATCATCGACCAGTGCGCCGCCCAGGGAGTTCCATTCGCCCGCGAGTACGGCGGACTTCTCGCCAACCGCTCCTTTGGCGGCGCCCAGGTCTCGCGTACGTTTTATGCTCGCGGCCAGACCGGCCAGCAACTCTTGCTCGGCGCCTATCAGGCCCTGGCCCGCCAGGTCGCGTTGGGCAACGTCGAGCTGCACACCCGCACCGAGATGCTGGATGTGGTGGTCCACGACGGGGCGGCGGCGGGAATCATCGCTCGCGACCTCCTGACCGGTGAGATCAGCGCCCACAGCGCGCACGCAGTCGTGTTGGCCACCGGTGGCTACGGAAACGTCTACTACCTGTCGACCAACGCCATGAACTGCAACGTCACGGCCGCATGGCGGGCGCACCGTCGCGGCGCATACTTCGCCAATCCATGCTTCACCCAGATCCACCCGACGTGCATCCCTTCGTCTGATGAGTTTCAGTCCAAGCTGACACTGATGTCAGAGTCGCTGCGCAACGACGGCCGCATATGGGTACCGGCGAAGGCGGGGGACGACCGGCCACCAGACGCGATACCCGAAGCCGAGCGCGACTACTACCTGGAACGCAAGTACCCGGCATTTGGCAATCTCGTTCCGCGCGACGTTGCGTCCCGCAACGCAAAGACTCAGATCGACAGGGGCAAGGGAGTCGGACCTCTCCAAAACGGGGTCTACCTCGACTTTGCGGACGCAATCAACCGGCTGGGAGCAGAGACGATCAGGGAACGGTACGGCAATCTCTTCGATATCTACCATCGGATCACCGATGAGGACCCGTATCGAATGCCCATGCGCATCTATCCGGCCGTTCACTACACCATGGGGGGTTTGTGGGTCGACTACAACCTCATGACGACCGTTCCGGGCCTCTACTGCCTGGGGGAGGCCAACTTTTCCGATCACGGCGCCAACCGGCTGGGCGCCAGCGCCTTGATGCAAGGTCTCGCCGACGGGTATTTTGTCCTCCCCTACACCATCGGCGACTACCTGGCGGACATGCTGGGCGACCCGCCCCTCCCCTCGGATCACGCGGCCTTTGAGGCCACCAGGGCAGACGTGCAGGAACGCATCCATCGGCTGATGTCGATCAAGGGCACGCGAACGGTCGATTGGTTCCACCGTGAGCTCGGAAAGATCATGTGGGACCAATGCGGGATGGCGCGCAACGAGTCAGGTCTCGAGAAGGCACTGAGTGACATCCCGGCCCTGAAAGAGGAGTTCTACAACGACCTTCGGATCCCGGGACGCGCCGACGGGCTCAACCAATCGCTCGAGAAGGCGGGCCGGGTGGCCGACTTCTTCGAGCTTGGCGAGCTCATGTGTCTGGATGCACTCGACCGAACCGAGAGCGCCGGCGGTCATTTCCGGGAAGAGTCCCAGACCGACGAGGGTGAGGCGTTACGCAAGGACGAGGAGTTCTCTTTCGTATCAGCGTGGGAGCACACGCCGACAGACCCGGTTCTCCACAAAGAGCAGTTGGAGTTCGAGAACGTCCAGCCGACCCAGAGGAGCTACAAGTGAACCTCAACCTGCGGGTTTGGCGCCAGGAAGGCCCGGATGTGGCGGGCTCGTTCGTGGACTATCAGGCAAGTGACATGTCGCCGGACATGTCGTTCCTGGAGATGCTCGACATCGTCAACGAACGCCTGGCCGAGGCCGGCGAGATTCCCATCACCTTCGACCACGACTGTCGGGAAGGAATCTGCGGTTCGTGCGGCCTGATGATCAACGGGCAAGCGCATGGCCCGCAGCTAGGGACAGCCACCTGCCAGTTGCACCTCAGGAAGTTCTCGGATGAGGACACGATCATCATCGAGCCATGGCGGTCGGCGGCGTTTCCGATCTTGCAGGACCTCGCCGTCGATCGATCTGCCTTCGACCACATAATGGAAGCCGGTGGGTTCATCACCGTCCCGACCGGCAGCGCTCCCGACGCCAATCTCACACTGGTGCCCAAGGTCGTGGCAGATGCCGCCATGGATGCCGCCGCCTGCATCGGTTGCGGGGCATGTGTGGCAGCCTGCCCGAACGGGGCGGCCCAGCTGTTCACCGGCGCCAAGATCACGCACCTGAATCTCCTCCCGCAGGGACAAGCGGAGCGCTGGCAACGAACAGAGGACATGGTGAACGTCATGGACGCGTACTTTGGCACGTGTTCGAACATGGGCGAGTGCACGACCGCCTGCCCCAAAGAGATCCCGCTCGAAGTCATCGCCGAGCTGAACCGCGATTATGTCAAGGCGCAGTTCATCAACCGGAAACTCGCGGCTCAGGACTGATCCCCGCTACGCTTGCGCCCTGGTTGACGGCAGAAGAGGATCTCCATGACAGTGCAGTTTCTATCCGACGAGTGGTTTGATGCGGCCAACGTGGCGCTGGCGGCCAACGACGATTTCCAGGACGCCGCCTCCGGCACCGAACTGGCTCTTCAGTTCAAGGTCACGGGTGCTCCGGAGGGCGAAACGCTGTACACGCTTGTGCTCGATGGAAACACCGGCACCATGGCACCGGGCCGGCACGACGACCCCGACGCGACCATCACCAACGACTACGAGACGGCTGTTGCCATTTCGAAAGGGGACCTCAACGTGCAGACCGCGTTCATCACCGGAAAAGTGAAGGTCGAGGGCAACATGGCCAAGATCATGATGAACGTCGGTGCCCTCAATGCCTTCGCGTCAGCCCTCAGCGAGCTCGACACCTCCTATTGAGTCCCTCCTGAGGAAGGCCCTGCCGATCCCGCCGGGTGGGGACCTCACCGGCCGCCCGAGGCGGGCTGCGACCCGCGTCTAGATCAATCCGAGCTCGGAAACGGTGCCGCGCTCGTCGACCAGCTCCGCCACCGATACGTCGATGCGGCTTCGGCTGAAGTCGTTCAGGTCTAGATCGGGCACGATCGAATACGTCCCGTCGGCGGTCGTGCAGGGGAAGGACGAGATGAGACCCTCCGCCACGCCGTAGCTGCCGTCTGATGAAACCGCCATGCTCACCCAGTCGCCTGCGGGAGTGCCGAGAGCCCAATCGCGCATGTGGTCGATAGCGGCGTTGGCGGCCGAAGCAGCGCTAGAGGCACCCCGCGCTTTGATGATGGCCGCGCCCCGCTTCTGAACGGTGGGTATGAATTTGTCTTCCAGCCATTCCCGATCGTCCACCACTTCCGAGGCCGGCGCGCCACTGACCTCGGCATGAAAGATATCCGGGTATTGGGTCGACGAGTGGTTGCCCCAGATGGTCATCCGCGTTATGTCGTTGACGCTCGTGTTGGTCTTCTGCGCGAGTTGTGTCAACGCCCGGTTGTGGTCCAGGCGAGTCATGGCCGTGAAATTCCGAGGGTCGATGTCCGGGGCGGCGTTCATGGCGATCAGTGCATTGGTATTGGCCGGGTTGCCGACGACCAGTACTTTGACGTCCCGGTTGGCGCTGTCATTGAGCGCCTTGCCCTGAGGGACGAAGATGCCGCCGTTGGCCTCGAGCAGATCACTGCGTTCCATTCCGTCCCGGCGGGGCATCGCACCCACCAGCAGCGCATAGTCCGCATCCCCGAAACCGACTTCTGCGTCATCGGTGATCACTTTTCCCGCGAGCAGCGGGAATGCACAGTCATCCAGCTCCATCGCAACGCCCTCCAGCGCACCGAGAGCAGGCGAAATCTCGAGCATCTGCAGAATCACCGGTTGGTCCGGGCCCAGCATCTCCCCAGACGCAATGCGGAAAAGCAGGCTGTACCCGATCTGTCCGGCGGCGCCGGTGACAGCCACTCGCACGGGTGGTTTCACTGAGTCTCCTTCATCGTCATCGGGGCTCCATACGCTCGATCATCGCACTGGCGAATTCGGATGTCTTCACTTCGGTCGCACCGTCCATCAGACGCGCGAAGTCGTAGGTGACCACTTTGTCGCCGATGGTGCCCTCGAGCGATGCGACGATGAGGTCGGCGGCCTCACCCCACCCGATGTGCCGGAGCAGCAGCTCGCCCGACAGAATCACCGATCCCGGATTGACTTTGTCCTGACCGGCATATTTGGGGGCAGTGCCGTGGGTCGCCTCGAATACTGCGATACCGGTCTGATAGTTGATGTTGCCCCCGGGAGCGATGCCGATACCGCCCACCTGGGCAGCGAGTGCATCAGAGATGTAGTCGCCGTTCAAGTTCATCGTGGCCACCACGTCGTACTCGGCAGGCCGCGTGAGAATCTGCTGCAAGAAGGCATCGGCGATGACGTCCTTGACCAGCAAACGATCGCCAGGCTCTCCCCCACAATCTTCCCAGGCCACAGCCTGATCGGCGTACTCCTCCCGCACCACCTCGTAGCCCCAGCTACGGAAAGCGCCTTCGGTGTACTTCATGATGTTGCCCTTGTGGACGAGCGTGACGTTCCGCCGCTTGTGCTTCAGCGCATAATCGATGGCGGCACGCACCAGCCGCTTGCTCCCGGATTCGGAGATGGGTTTGATGCCGATCCCACTGTCCGGTCGAATCTGCCAGTCGAAATGCTCTTTGAGAAGCGCCAACAGCTGGGCGGCTTCCGGGCTCGACTTCTCCACCTCGAGCCCGGCATAGACGTCTTCGGTGTTCTCACGGAAGATCACCATGTCTACCGCCGCCGGGTTGACGACCGGAGACGGAACGCCGCGGAACCAGCGGACCGGTCGCAGGCAGGTGTAGAGATCGAGAATCTGGCGGATGGCGACGTTGAGGCTGCGGATTCCCCCACCCACCGGTGTGGTGAGCGGACCCTTGATCGATACCAGATGCTTCTCGAAAGCGGCGAGGGTTTCGTCCGGAAGCCATTCACCCACTTCGTTGAACGCCTTTTCGCCGGCCAGGACCTCCATCCACTCGATCCGGCGGCGCCCGTCGTAGGCCTTCTCGACTGCCGCGTCGAACACCCTCACCGCCGCTGCCCAGATATCGGGACCGATCCCATCCCCTTCGACATATGGGATGATCGGGTTGTCGGGCACGTGCGGCTCGCCATCCACCAACTCGATACTGTCACCCATATGGGGCCTGCCTTTCGGTCACAAACGACGTCTACACGCTGCGGTTTTCGGCCAGTGTGACGGTGTTCACGAGCAAGCTCGCCACCGTCATCGGACCGACACCTCCGGGAACCGGCGTTATCGCCCCGGCCACCTCAGACACCTCATCGTAGGCAACATCGCCGACCAATCCATCCGCCGTCCGGTTGATCCCGACATCGATCACGGTTGCACCGGGCTTGACCATGTCCTTGGTGATGAACTCAGGGCGTCCGACGGCCGCGACCAAGATGTCTCCGGTCGAACAAACCGAAGCCAGGTCCTGGGTGCGGGAATGGGCCTGGACGACGGTCGCATCGACGCCCTTGGCGCCGAGCAGGATTCCGAGCGGCCTACCCACGAGAAACGAGCGGCCGACCACGACTGCAGTCTGGCCGGTTGTCTCGATCTCGTAGTGCTCCAGCAGGCGCATGATCCCATATGGCGTGGCCGGAATCGCCACGGGTCGCTCGAGCATCACCAGACCGAGGTTGTAAGGATGGAGACCATCGGCATCTTTCATGGGATCGATGGCTTCCACCGCGGCGTTTCCGTTCAACCCGTCTGGCAACGGAAGCTGGACAATCATCCCGTCGATGTTCGGGTCGACGTTGAGAGCCTCGATCTGGCCCTCCACGTCCTCCTGGCTGACGTCGGCCGCCAACTCAACGTCATAGGAGTACATGCCGACTTCCGCTGCCGCCCGATGCTTGCTGCGGACGTACACCTGGGAGGCCTCGTCTTCTCCCACCAACAGAGTGGCGAGCCCAACTCTCTTGCCCTGCTCACCCAGCTTCGCGACCCGCTCGGCGACCTGTGCCCTGACCTCAGCCGCCACCGCCTTGCCATCAATGATCGTCAAGATCCCTGCCTTTCAATGGAGAAAGTGTCTCGTCTGAGTGAAGAACAAGGCTACGCCATGCTCCTTGGCCGCGTCGATCACCTCGTCGTCCCGCCGGGAGCCCCCGGGCTCGACCACGGCCATCACCCCGGCGGCCGCCAACGCATCCAGACCGTCGCGGAACGGAAAGAAGGCATCACTGGCCGCCACCGCCCCGGCGGCGCGATCACCGGCAATCGTCAATGCCCGGCCGACGGCACCAACCCTGCTCTGATCGCCCGCCCCGACCCCGACCACCTGGCCATTCTTGACCAGCACGACAGCGTTGGATTTCGTGTGGGCCGCCACGATCCACGCCAGCCGCAGGTCGGCCTCGTCGGCCCGCCCCGGGGACATACGGAGCCATTCCGCGAGGTCCACCACGTCCCGTTCCTGGATCAGCGCTCCACCGTCGATGAAGCGGAAATCCCGGCCATGGGCCGCCGGCGCCGGTGCCGCGATCACCCGTAGATCAGGCTTGGCGGCAAACACCGACTGCGCTTCTTCTGCCACGGAAGGCGCGATCACGATCTCCACGAAATTCCCGATGATCGAACCGGCGGTGGCGGCGTCGACCTCCCCGTTCATGGCGATGACCCCTCCAAAGGCGGCCAGCGGGTCGCCTTCCCAGGCCTTGGTGAACGCCTCCGCCACACTCCGGCCCACGGCTGCGCCGGCCGGGTTGGTGTGCTTCACCACCACGGCGGCAGGAGCCGGCAGGGCGTGTACCAGCCGGTAGGCGGCCTCGGCATCGACATAGTTGTTGAAGGACATCGGTTTTCCACCGTAGATCTGTGCCTGGGCCCACCACGACGGACTGCCGTCCGAATAGAGGGTGGCGCGCTGATGTGGGTTCTCGCCATACCGCAGCTCGCTCACCGCCGAGAGCCCCACGAACAGATGCGCGGGCAGTTGATCGTCGCGCCCGAACCAGCTGGCGATGGCCGCGTCGTATGCGGCGGTGTGGTCGAAGGCGGCGCGGGCCAACCGCAACCTGAGCTCCGCCCCCAACCCGCCCCCCTCGATCGCTGCCGCCACCTCGTCGTATTGGTCGGGCGAGGTGACGATGCCGACGTGAGCGTGGTTCTTGGCGGCTGCCCGGACGAGGGTCGGTCCCCCGATGTCGATGTGCTCGATGATGGCTGATTTGGTGGAATCGGGATCGGCAACGACATCGGCGAAGGGGTACAGGTTCGAGACGACGAGCTGGAAGGGCCGGATGTCGTGTTCCTGTAGTTGGCGGCGATGCTCGTCGTTGGATACGTCGGCCAGAACACCGGCGTGGATCCGGGGATGCAGCGTCTTGACGCGCCCACCGAGCACCTCGGGAAACCCCGTGACGTCGGCGACATCGGTCACCTCGAATCCTTGCTCGGCCAGGAACCGCGCGGTCCCACCCGACGAGACCAGCTCGACGCCAGAGCTCACCAACGCCTTCGCCAGGTTCTCCAGCCCTGACTTGTCGTACACCGACAGCATGGCCCGGGAGACCTCTACCTTCATGGGCTCATCACCCCTGCCTGCGAAAGCCGACCCGCGACGAAATCGCCCACCACCGCCGGCAACAAGACGTGTTCCACTATGTGGATGCGTGCCGCCAGGCTTTCGACGTCGTCGCCCGGCTCCACCACAACGGGCTCCTGGGCGATGATCGGGCCGTGATCGACCTCCTCGTCGACGAAGTGAACGGTCACCCCGGTCACCTTTACCCCGTGCGCCAGAGCGGCCTCGATCGCTTTGCTCCCGGCAAATGAGGGCAACAACGATGGATGCACATTGATGATGCGATTCGGATATCGCCTAATGGCCGCCGGCCCGAGGATCCGCATGAACCCGGCGAGCACGACACCCTTCACCTCGTACCGCTCGAGGACATCGATCACTGCTTTGGTCGACCGGGTCCGGTCCGGCGACCAGGGCACGACCTCGGTCGGAATCCCGGCAGCCTCTGCCCTGGTCAGCGCGTACGCGTCCGGTCGGTCTGACACGACAACAACGATCGACGCACCGAATCCTGGATCGGCTGTCGCGTCGACCAGAGCCTGAAGATTGGTCCCGTTACCGGAGACCAGCACAGCCAATCGGTCTATCAACCGAGCGCCTCGGCCATGGCCGCACCCATGTCTGTCGGGGTGGGCGCAATCACCACACCCGCCGCCTCCATCGCAGCGATCTTGTCGGCGGCCGTGCCTTTGCCCCCCGATATGATCGCCCCGGCATGCCCCATCCGCTTGCCGGGCGGAGCGGTGGTGCCCGCGATGAAGCCCGCCACCGGCTTTTTCATGTTGGCGTCGATCCAGGCGGCCGCCTCTTCTTCGGCCGTCCCGCCGATCTCGCCGATCATGATCACGCCTTCGGTGGCCGGATCGTCATTGAACAAACGCAGGCAGTCGACGAAATTGGTCCCGTTGACCGGATCGCCCCCGATCCCGATCGCCGTCGTCTGCCCCAGGCCGATCGTCGTCAACTGATAGACGGCCTCATACGTGAGGGTGCCGGACCGGCTGACGACGCCGATCTTGCCCGGCTGGTGAATGTAGCCGGGCATGATTCCGATCTTGCACTCGCCGGGAGTGATCACTCCAGGGCAGTTGGGTCCGACGAGCCGTGATTCCATGTCCTCGAGAAACCGCTTCGCCAACACCATGTCGGTCACCGGCACGCCCTCGGTGATGGTGATGATGAGCCGGATGCCGGCATCGGCGGCCTCCATGATGGCATCCGCCGCGAACGGCGGAGGCACGTAGACGACCGACGTGTCGGCTCCGGTGGCTGCCACCGCCTCGCGCACGGATCCATAGATCGGCAGCTCCTGCTGGTAGGTGTCGGGACGTCCAGGCACGCCCGAATGGTCGGTCTCCCCCTCGAACACCTCCGACGTTCCCGCCTTCGTGGGATGGACCGCCCCCACCATGTTGGTACCGTACGCGATCGCCTTGTCGGTGTGAAACCGGCCCGTCTTTCCCAACCCCTGGACGAGCACCTTCGTGTCCTTGTCGACCAAGACGCTCACCCGGCCAACTCCACGATCTTCTGAGCCCCGCTCTTCATGTCGGCCGCCGCCACGAGGGCGAGCCCGGACTCGTCGAGAATCTGTTTGCCGAGCTCTACGTTGGTGCCCTCCAGCCGTACCACGAGCGGGACGCTCAGCCCCACCTCTTTCACCGCCTCGACGATGCCTTCGGCAATGGTGTCGCAGCGCATGATCCCACCGAAGATGTTCACGAAGATCCCTTTTACATTCGAATCGGCGGTGATGATCTTGAACGCGGCTGTCACCTTGTCGGCAGTGGCTCCGCCTCCCACATCGAGGAAGTTGGCGGGCTCGGCCCCGACATATTTGATGATGTCCATGGTCGCCATGGCCAAGCCGGCGCCGTTCACCATGCAACCGATGGAGCCATCCAGCTTGATGAAGCTGAGATCGTGCTCGGCGGCCTCGCGCTCGGCGGGATCTTCCTCGCTCTCATCGCGCATCGCGACGATGTCCGGATGGCGATAGAGGGCGTTGGCCTCGAAGCTGATCTTTCCGTCGAGCGCCATGACTTCACCGTCGGTCGTCACCACGAGCGGGTTGATCTCGATCATGTCGGTATCCAGCTCAACGGCAGCCTCGGCCAACGCCCGCAAGAACACGACCGCGTTGCGGTGGGCGGCGCCTTCCAGTTCGAGACCGGTGGCGATACGGGCGGCCTGGAACCCGAGCAGACCGTATGCCGGATCAATTGGCTGGCGGATGATCTTCTCAGGCCTGGTCGCGGCAACCTCTTCGATTTCCGTTCCGCCCTCGGTGGAGGCCATGACCACGTTGCGGCCCAGCGATCGATCGAGCACGATGGATAGATAGAGCTCGCGCTCGATATCGATGCCCTGTTCGATGTACAGGCGATTGACAGTCTTGCCCTCCGGGCCGGTTTGAATGGTGACCAGCGTCGATCCGAGCATTTGGGTTGCCAGCCGGCGCACCTTGTCCTCGGCCGCCTCCACCCCCCCATCGATTCCGTCCAGCACGACGCTGACTCCGCCGAGATCGGGGTATTCCTCGAACGTTCCCTTGCCCCGCCCCCCGGCGTGGATCTGCGACTTCACCACCACGACCGGGTTGCCGCTGGCCTCGATCAGCGGTTTGACGGCTGCCACCGCCTCGTCGACGGTCGTGGCCACCCGGCCCCGCGGCACGGCGATTCCCCGCGCCGCCATCAACTCCTTCGCCTGGTACTCGTGAATCTTCAAGACCTCAACTCCTGCAATCTGCCACGGGCGCCGGCCGCAAGCCTAGGACGCCACGTGGGCCTGCACCCACTCGACGATCTCGGTGAGTGGTGCACCAGGTGTGAACACCTCCGCCAGCCCGGCTTCTTTGAGCGGAGCGATGTCGGCGTCGGGAATGATGCCGCCGCCGAACACCATGATGTCGTCGATGCCGCGCTCGCGCAGGAGTTCGACCACGCGCGGCAGCAGCGTCATGTGGGCGCCGGAGAGGATCGACAGCCCGATGGCGCTCACGTCCTCCTGGACGGCCGTTTCCACGATTTGTTCGGGCGTCTGGTGGAGACCCGAGTAGACGACTTCGATGCCCCCGTCGCGCAGGGCACGAGCAATCACCTTTGCTCCCCGATCGTGTCCGTCCAGGCCCGGTTTTGCTATCAGCACGCGAGCTGGCATGCGGCAATGCTAAACCTCGTCGCCATTCCCGGAGTCCTGCGCCACGCGCTCGCCGCTCGCCACGGCGTCCCTTCTCATGGCAGGCGATCGAATTACACGCCTGAGATTTTCGTACCAGGGCCGCATATACTCAGTGGTCCATGGCGCCCGAAAACACCCTCACGACCGAGCTCAACCCTGCCCAGCTCGAGGCCGTGACCACCACGGAAGGGCCCCTGTTGGTGGTGGCCGGAGCCGGTTCCGGTAAAACGCGGGTCCTCACCCACCGGATCGCCCATTTGATCAGAGACGAGGGCGTGTCGCCCTATGAGATCCTGGCGATCACCTTCACGAACAAGGCGGCCAACGAGATGCGCGAACGGGTGGGACAGCTCGTCGGGGGCCTCGTTGACGCCATGTGGGTGTCGACATTCCACCGCGCCTGTGTCCGAATCCTTCGGCGGGAGGCCACCCGGCTCGGCTACAACGCATCGTTCAGCATCTACGACGATGCCGATTCGCGCCGGCTGATCAAGTATTGCCTGAGTGACCTCAACCTCGATGCGAAGCGGTTTCCTCCTCGCGGTATTCAGGCCGCCATCTCCAATGCCAAAAACGAACTGATCGACTACGAGAGCTTCGCCCGCCAGGGCTCCGGCTTCTACCACGAGAAGATCGCCGAGGTCTATCAGCTGTACCAGCAGCGGCTGCTCGAGGCCTCGGCCATGGATTTCGACGATCTCTTGATGATCACGGTGGAGATCCTCGGCGCCTTCCCGGACGTGCTGGAGCGATACCAGAACCGCTTCCGATACATCTGCGTCGACGAGTACCAGGACACGAACCACGCCCAATACCGGCTCGTCAACCTCCTGGCCGCCAAGCACCGAAACGTCTGCGTGGTGGGTGACAGCGATCAGAGCATCTATGCCTTCCGGGGAGCCGACATCCGCAACATCCTCGAATTCGAGCGGGACTACCCGGATGCCCGCAAGGTGGTGCTGGACCAGAACTATCGCTCTACCCAGAACATCCTGGATGCCGCCAACGCCGTCATCGCCAACAACAGCAGCCGCAACGACAAGCACCTGTGGTCGGACCGGGGCGAGGGAGAAAAACTCGTGAGGTACCAGGCCCAGGACGAGCGGGACGAAGCGGCGTTCGTGGCAGAGGAGATCGAGACACTCATGGCCGCACGGTCGGCGGATGACATCTCGGTCTTCTACCGCACCAATGCCCAATCGCGCGTAATAGAAGAGGTGTTTGTCCGGTACGGTGTCCCCTACCGGGTCGTGGGAGGAACCAAGTTCTACGACCGCCGGGAGGTCAAGGACATCCTCGCCTACCTGCGGGCTGCGGTGAATCCTGGAGACCAGGTCGCCGTCAAGCGGATCATCAACACGCCCAAACGGGGCATCGGCGACACGACCGTCGGACACGTCGACCGTCACGCCGAGGCAAACGGCATCACGTTCTTCGAGGCACTGGAGGAAGCCGCAGACATCGCGAACCTCAACGGCCGGGCCATCGCCCGCATCAAGGAGTTCGTCGGCCTCATGAAGTACCTCCGCGACCGGGCAGACGACGGCCCGGCGAGCACGCTACAGGCGATCCTCGACGATACCGGCTACCTCGAGTGGGTCGAATCAGAGCGAACCATCGAGGCGCTCGGCCGGGTAGAAAACATCAAGGAGGTGGTCGCCTCGGCGGTTGAGTTCGAGGAGATGCAGACGGGCACGAGTAACGAAGAGGGTGTGCTCTGGTCGGAGATGACGGGCCACCGGCGGGTCGAGGCCTTTCTGGAGTCCGTGAGTCTGGTGGCCGATGTCGACGCCCTGGACGGCCCCGCCGGAGCCGTCACGTTGATGACGCTCCACAACGCCAAAGGACTGGAGTATCCCGCCGTCTTCATGGTGGGGCTCGAAGACGGCATCTTCCCCCACATGAGGTCGCTGGGTGACCCGGCAGAGCTCGAAGAGGAGCGGAGGCTGTTCTACGTAGGCGTTACACGCGCACAGGAACACCTCTACCTCGTCAACGCCACGAGCCGCACCATATTTGGTGGAACCAACTTCAACTCCGTGAGCCGGCTGCTGAAGGAGATCCCCGAAGATCTGACCGAACAGCGAAGCCGCACCCGCAACCCTGCGACCGAATCACTCGGAAGGGCCCATGTGACGGCCACCGACATCCAACCCGGAGACGTCGTCAATCACGACTACTGGGGCAAGGGGCGGGTGCGGGAAGTGCGGGGCGAAGGCGACGGCGCCGAAGCCGTGGTGGTGTTCGACCACGAAGGAGCGAAGACGCTGCTGTTGGCGTGGGCCCCCCTCACAAAAGTCTGACGGCTCCAGGGGGCCCGTTCGAGGCTTGGGGCTCGAGCGTCAGTCGAGAAGACTCGACAAACTCGACCGGGCTTCCTGTTCGAGGATGCGCTGGTATTGCCTTGCCGATTCGACCACGGTCGCCAGATGTGGCTCGATGGTGCGCAGGTTCCGGCGAACGCTGTCGTTGAAGGCGTCCTTGCGGTGCGACCCGAGTACCAGAATGGCGACCACCTCGCCTTTCGACCACAAAGGTATGGATTCGAAAGAGGCCCAGCCCCCATCTTCCACTGCGCCGGTGGTGTCGAAGACCTTCGAGTCGTCGATTCCTGGAGGCAGGACGAGGCTGAGGTCCTCGCCGCGCACGTCAACGGTGGTGAACTGTCTTCCCCGCAGCGCAGCCAAATCGCGGAAGTGCTCGAAATCGCTGATCGACATCGGCTCGTCGGTACGCATGACGAGCTCGTGCTCCATGTGGAGCAGGACACCCGCCGCGTCACAGTCGATCAGGCGACCCAGGATGCTGAGAGACTCGTTGATGGTGCCGTGCAGGTCGTCGGCGCGGACACCGACTGCCACGATGTCGTTCACGATGCTGGCCTCGAAGAGTTTGCGGTCGAGCACCTCACAAACGCGTGCCAGCACATCGCCCTCTTCCAGTGACTGGGTGGGCGCCTCGATTCTCGACAAGTCGGCAAGCGCGCGACTGGCCAACGCCGACTGGACCGCGTCGAGCAGCTCCTCACCCATCGACTCCTTGGTGATGAACCCATCCGCCCCGGATCGGTTGGCCCAATAGCGATCCTCGTTCGAGTTGCGTGCGGTGAGAATGAGAATCGGCACCGACTGGGCGGCCGGGTCTTCTTTCAGCAGCCGGCACACCACATAGCCGTGGAGTTTGGGCATGTTGATGTCAACTAGTGCCAGGTCCGGAGCTTCCTCGTAGAACTTCTGGATTGCTTCCAGGCCGTCGCCCGCAACGGCTACCTCGTATCCCGCCTGCTCCAACAGCTTCGTCAATGCTCGCACCAACACGGGCGAGTCATCGGCCACCAAAACCTTCATTGTGCCGTCTTTCGAATGGGCGACTCGTTATCAAGCAGTTCCTTCAACATCGACGCCAACACGCCTTCTCTAAAGTCCGATTTCTCGAAATATGCATCGATTCCGGCCGCCTCGGCGCGGGCGCGATCCTCTTCGCGGGCGACGGCGGAGACCATCACCACCGGCATCGTCCCGTACGTCTTGCGGACGTTAACCACCAGGTCGACGCCGTCTTCACCGGGCATCGAGTAATCGACCACCATGGCATCGACGATATGGTTGGCGAGTTGCTCGAGGGCCTCGACGGCCGAACCCGCCGCCACCACCTCGAAACCGCCGGCGGTCAGTGCGGCAGTCAACACCTGGCGCACCCCGGCGGAATCGTCGACGATCAGGATGGTCCTGCGCTCCGTCGGCGGATCGAGCTCCACTGCGTCGGCCACCTCCATGAGGGTGTCGGTGTCGATGAGCATGACGATCTCCCCGCCGACCATCGTGGCGCCGGTGACAAACGGGGCGGAACGGAGCAACCCACCGAGCCGTTTGGGCGCTACCTCCATCACCCCGAGGGTGCCGGCCACGGCCAGGGCCAGGGGACCGCCGTGGGTCGACACGACAATCACGTCGCGCGACGTCTCGGCGTCGTCGTCTCCGACCAGGCTGCTGAGCGACACGAGGGGAATGGTGCCGTCGCGAAACAACACCTCCTTGCGTCCCTCGGGAGTCCGGTAGGTGATCGAATCGGCCATCGAGGTACGATCGAGGATCGACAGCTCTGGGATGCCCCAGCGTCCATTGGCAGTGAGCACCAACACTATCGATTGCAACGACTGGAACCTCGGCACCACGACCTCGACCTCGGTGCCGATCCCCCTGACTGACCGAACGTCGATCGAACCATGCAGATCCTGGACGGACTGGGCGACCTTGGACAGTCCCTCCCCCGACCCGCCCAGTTCGTCGTTGCCGGCCGATGTCGAGATCGGCTCGTTGAACAACATCGTCTCGAGCTCAGCCGTGGACGGGCTGTAGTTCGCCTCGAGTAGACCGAGCTCGACCGCTTTCGCGCGGATTGCAGGCCAATCGATACCGTTTCCGTCGTCCGTGACCACGATGCGCATGTGGTCGTCCTCCGGCGTCACTGTCAATGTGAGCGTGCCGGTCGGGTCTTTTTCCTGCTCCCCACGCGACTGAGCATCCTGGATGCCATGGACGATGGAGTTGACGAGCAGTTGGCGGATGATGTCCGCCACCCGATCGAGTGTGCCGCGATCGAGCTCGGCTGACTCGTCTCCGATGATCTCGAAGCGAACGTCCTTCGCGGTGCGTTTCGCCAGGAACCTCACGAGGGAGGGAAGAGTCGCCAGCACGCTGCTCATGGGCACTGCCACGAGACCGATGGTCTGCTGCTGCATGGCCTGGGTACTCAAGGCCAACGCCCGGACACCATAACGCAGCGCACCCACCATTCGCCGGAGTTCATCCGCATCCTCCATGTCGGCCAGGCGTTCAACAGCCGCTACCAGCGACTCGGTGTCGATCCGCAGCTCCGCTGCCCGGCTGATGATCTCGTACAGCCGGGCTGTTGCGACCCCGGTCGTCTCGCTGTTGATCCACATTTCGGGCGCCGACAGCAGTCCGCCCAGAGTGCGGGAGCGGTCGTCGGCCGCCACCGCGTCTTCGATTTCGGCGAAGTCCACGATCTCGGCCGCGTCATCGATGTTGATGGGGATTCGCAGGGGGTCGTCATCCCGGGCATTTGCGGGTATGTCGTAGAACTGCCTCGACAGATCTCCGGCGATGAGAGTGCCGGCGTCCTCCGGCTCGGCAACCGGTATCTCGGGAGGCTCCTCCATCTCCTGTTCCGCGTTGTCTTCCACCGGGCCGAGGAGATCGTCGGCCGCCAACGGGTCATCCGCCAGCGTGGTGAGCGTCGCGACGCCGGCTTCGAGCCGATGGTCGGAGCCGGGATCGATGATGAACTGGCGGAGGGCCTGGCAGGCGACGATGAGCCCCCGACCGAGACCGACGCTCGGAACCCGGCGTCCGGCCTGAATATCGGTGAGGAGGTCTTCGATCACGGCGCCGGCCTGACCTGCCTCCGCCAGCCCCATGACCAGTGACGTGCCTTTGATCGTGTGAGCCTCGCGCAGCAACTCATCGAGCCGGGCCGCGGGGAAAGCATCGTCCGCCATTGCGGACGAGCCCTCGATGAGGACGTCGACGCGCTCGGCCATCTCTCGTCTGAAGAGCTCAATGAGCTCAGGGTCTCTTGCGAGATCCATCGCACCCTCTGCGTAGATATCTCTACGGGTGATATCGACGGACTAGTCCCCTCGCTTTATCGAATCGACAGGGCGAATATGCCCTACTCCCACTCGATCGTGGCCGGCGGCTTCGAAGAGATGTCCAGTGCGACTCGATTGATGCCCTCGACCTCGTTGATCACGCGCGACGAGATCCGATCCAGCAGGGCATAAGGCAATCGGGCCCAGTCGGCCGTCATGGCATCTTCGCTCGTCACCGCTCGCACCACCAGCGGGTGGGCATACGTGCGTCCGTCGCCCTGCACCCCGACCGAACGGATACCCAGCAGAACGCCGAATACCTGCCACAACTCCCGCTCGAGACCGGCTTTGCGAACTTCGTCGGTGATGATGTGATCGGCCGCCCGCAGCATATCGAGGCGGCTCCTGGTGACCTCACCAACGATACGCACGGCCAAACCTGGACCCGGAAACGGCTGGCGCCACACGATCTCATCGGGCAACCCGAGCTCGGTTCCCACGGCCCGGACCTCGTCCTTGAACAGATCTCTGAGTGGCTCGATGAGCGAGAATCCGAGGTCGGCGGGCAATCCGCCCACATTGTGGTGGCTCTTGATCTTGGCCGCCTCGCCGGAGCCGGATTCGATCACGTCGGGATAGAGCGTTCCCTGCACCAGAAACTGGGCGTCTTCCAGTTCGGACGCGGCTTCTTCGAACACCCTGATGAACGTCTCGCCGATGACCTTGCGCTTGGATTCGGGATCCTCGATCCCGGCGAGCCCGGTCAGAAACCGGTTTGCGGCATCGACGTGGATCAGGCGAACGTGGAAATGATCACCAAATGTCTCGATCACCTCTTCGGCTTCGCCCTGCCGCAACAGGCCGTGGTCGACGAACACACAGGTGAGCTGGTCTCCGACAGCTTTGTGGACCAGGGCTGCGGCCACCGAAGAATCGACGCCACCGGACAAGCCGCAGATCACCCTCGCGTCGCCCACCTGCTCCCTGATCGCCTCCACCGATTCTTCGATGATCGATGCCCGCGTCCATGACGGCATGAGTCCGGCCGCATTGTGGAGGAAGTGTTTGATCACCTCTTGCCCCCGAGGGCTGTGGTGAACCTCAGGGTGGAATTGGAGGCCGTAGATTCGCCGTTCGGTGTCTTCCATGGCCGCTACCGGCGAGCCCGCCGACGAGGCCGTCACCCGAAATCCGGGCGGAGGTTTGACCACAGCATCGCCGTGGCTCATCCACACATCGTGCGATTCCGGCAGGCCGGTGAAGAGGAGAGACGGCTCCTCGACGTCGAGTTCGGTACGCCCGTATTCACGGGTGTTGGTGCGTTCCACGACGCCCCCCAACATTTGGGCGATCAGTTGGTGGCCGTAGCAGATGCCGAGAATCGGCACGCCGAGCTGCAGAATGCCGGGATCGATATCGGCGGCGTCGTCGGCATACACCGAGGCCGGCCCGCCCGAGAGGATGATGGCCGACGCATTCCGATCGCGTATCTCATCGGCACTGATCGTGCGGCGTACGATCTCGCTGTAGAAGTTGGCGTCACGCACGCGGCGGGCGATCAGCTGGGCATACTGGGCTCCCAGGTCCACCACCAGTACCTTGTCGTAATGGCCGTGATCCGAGGCGCTTCCAGAGGCGGTGGAGCTCACCCCATGCCCACCCTCTGAGATCGCTGAAGATCCTTGCCCTCCGTCTGGAGAGCGGGCGCGACCATGACCTCTGCTTTCTGGAATTCGCGCAGGTTGGCGTACCCGGTCGTCGCCATCGAGACCCGCAGACCACCGAACAGGTTGCGCCGACCATCGTTTTCGTAGGCAGGACCCACCAGGATTTCCTCGAGCGTCCCCAGCTGCTTGGTCTCGACACGTGCTCCGCGCGGCAGTGTTGGGTGAAACGTCGCCATGCCCCAATGGAACCCCTGGCCCGGAGCCTCGGCGGCAGAGGCAATCGGAGATCCCAGCATCACCGCATCCGCGCCGCACGCGATCGCCTTCGAGACGTCGCCTCCGGTCCTCATGCCCCCGTCGGCGATGACGTGTACGTATCGGCCCGTCTCATCGAGGTGCCGGATCCGAGCCCCCCGGGCGTCCGCGATGGCCGTGGCCTGGGGAACGCCGACCCCCAACACACCTCTGGTCGTACAGGCGGCGCCGGGGCCAACACCCACGAGCACCCCGACTGCGCCGGTTCGCATCAGGTGCAACGCGGTTGCGTACGAAGCGCATCCTCCCACGATCACCGGAAGTTCGAAGTGGTAGATGAAGTCTTTCAGGTTCAACGGCTCGGATCGTGACGACACGTGCTCGGCCGACACGACCGTTCCCTGGATCACGAGAATGTCAAGTCCGGCTTTCACAGTGAAAGGAGCCAGCTTCTCCGTATTCTGGGGCGTGATGCTGGCCGCAGTGGTGACCCCTGCGTCTCGCATCTCGCCGATCCGCTGCTCGATCAGCTCGGGCTGGAGCGGCTCCTCGTAGAGCTCTTGCATGCGCCGGGTGGCTTTTTCCGGCTCCAGCTGAGCGATTTCGGCATAGACGGGCTCCGGATCCGCGTAACGCGTCCACAGCCCCTCGAGATTGAGCACGGCCAAACCCCCGAGCCGGCCCATCTCTATCGCCGTCGCCGGGCTCACGGCCGAATCCATCGCCGACGCCAACACCGGGAGATCGAAACGGTAGGCGTCCAGCTGCCAGGAAATGTCGACGTCCTCGGGATCCCGCGTCCGCCTCGAGGGGACGATGGCAATATCGTCGAAACCCCAGGCGCGGCGCCCGGTTTTGCCATATCCGATTTCTACTTCCATTGGATCACTTCCCTCGTGGTACCGCCGACCTACCCCTCGACCTGCCCTGGTGTGCCGCCGTTTGCCCGGCGGTCGTTTCAAGGGCCGAAGCGTACTCCTGGGCGGGTGCTGCCCCCGAGATCGACTAGAGAAGGATTTCGCGATCTGAATCGAGATCTTGGCCCTCGACCGGAGGACCACGGCGCTCATCTTCGGGTCGGCCGGAACGGGTGCGGGGCGGTCGGGCCGTCACCGCCTCGTCCACGGTTGAGCCGGACTCCGAGATTGCCGGATCCGCCGCCGGCCGCCGTCCTGAGAACCGGCGCCGTCGCCGCCGGGGGGTGCGATCCGCCGCTCGTGGCTCGACCGACCAAGGAGCAACATAGACCCGATAACAATCCACCCCGGTGCTGCCATCGGCCCAGGGATCACCCCCGGACCCGGACCCAGACTCAGACTCAGACCCGGAGCGGGCCGTGCGATCGACCTCCGACATACGCCCTCCCCACGAGACCTCGGCCCTGGCGCATCGTCCCTGGCCTCAGGCCTCCAACGTTACTCTCCACGTCGAAACTAGTGGCGGCGCAGGCCCATTGCGTTGAATACCTCATCCTGGAAGCCCTTCGCCCGCTCGATCCCCCGCTCGGCATTGCGCGCCAAGAGAGCCGCTACCTCGTGGTCGTCGAGCTCTGCATATCGGCGGCGAACCGGCGTCAGTCCTTCCACGACTGCCTCCCCCACAACCCGCTTGAACACGCCATACTGCATGTCGCCATACTCGGCCTCGAGATCGTCGACATTTCGCTCGGTGAACAACGAAAGCATCTCGAGCAGATTCGAGATGCCGGGCTTGGCCTCCCAGTCGTAGCGAACCTCGGTTCCCGAGTCGGTAACCGCCCGACCCATCTTCTTCATGATGGTGTCCGGGTCATCCAGCATCAAGATCCGGCTGGTCTCGGAAGGGTCTGATTTACTCATCTTGGACGTCGGATCCTTCAGCGACATGACGCGGGCCCCCCGTTCGGGAATGATGGCTTCCGGGAGCGGGAACACCTCGCCGAACCGCTGATTGAAGCGATCGGCCAGGTCCCTGGTCAACTCGAGGTGCTGTGTCTGGTCTTCACCCACCGGTACGGCGTTCGCCCGATACAAGAGAATGTCGGCCGCCATCAACACCGGGTAGGCATAGAGGCCGAGATTTTCGCCGGCCTGGTCGGCTTTGTCCTTGAATTGGGTCATCCGGTTGAGTGAGCCCAGCGACGTGATCGTTCCCAGCAACCACCCCAGCTCGGCGTGGGCCGGCACGTCGGACTGGTAATAGAGGAGGCTGCGGTCCGGGTCGATGCCGGCGGCGATAACCGCCTTGGCGGCCTCGAGACGCTCGCGGGCGAACGTGACCGGGTCGTAGGGGGTCGTGAGGGCGTGCAGGTCGACGATGCAGTAGACCGCATCAAACGATTCCTGGAGCCGCACCCAGTTGCGCAACGCGCCCAGGTAGTTACCGAGGTGGATTTCGCCGGTGGGTTGAATCCCGGAAAACGCAACGTCCATTCAGCGTTGCTGTTCTCGCAATAGACCCACCACGAGGCCGTCGGCCACCGCCTCCCAGCTGGCTTCGATGATGTTCTCGTGAACCCCGATCGTCCCCCATGCATCGAGCCCATTCGACTGTTCGAGCAAGACCCTCGTGACCGCCCCGGTGCCGGCACCGGGGTCGAGCACCCGCACCCGGTAGTCGGTCAGGAAGATGTGCTCCACCTCCGGATAGGCGGGTGCCAGCGCCGCCCGCAGGGCCTGATCGATGGCGTTCACCGGACCATTCCCCTCCCGCGTGGCAACGACGCGCTCGCCCCCCACGTGGATCTTGATGGTCGCTTCGGCCACCACCTCGAGCTCATCGCCCGGACGGCGTTCGACGAACACCCGAAAGGACTCGAGGTCGAAGAAGTCCTGTTCCCAGCCCATGGCGCGTCGCACCATCAACTCGAAGGTTCCATCGGCCGCTTCGATCTGGTAGCCACGGTTCTCCATCTCCTTGACCTCGACCAGAAGGGTGGAAGCCAGAGATTCGTCGAAGTCGATCCCCTGCTCGCGGGCCTTGGCGATGATCGTCGATTTCCCCGCCATCTCCGAAACCACCATGCGGGTCGTGTTGCCGACCTTGCTCGGGTCGATGTGCTCATAGGCATCCGGGCGGCGAGCCAACGCCGAGGTATGGAGACCGGCCTTGTGTGCGAACGCAGACGTTCCCACATACGGTTTGTGCGGGTCGAGGGTGAGGTTGGCGATCTCGGCGATGTGATGCGAGATGGGGGTGAGCTTCTCCAGCCGACGCTCGTCCAAAGCGGCGAGGCCCTGCTTGAACACCAGGTCCGGAATCACAGAGCACAGATCGGCATTGCCGGTGCGCTCGCCGTATCCGTTGATGCAGCCTTGCACCTGGACGGCCCCGGCCTCAACGGCCGCCAGCGTGTTGGCGACGGCGCAACCACTGTCATTGTGAGCGTGGATGCCGAGACGGGCCGAGGGCAGGGCCTCGCCCACCGCGCCGACCACCCGATGAACAGTGCTCGGGACCATGCCACCATTGGTGTCGCACAGGATCACCCGTTCCGCTCCGGCTCGAAGGGCACCCTCCACCACGGCCAGCGCAAATTCCGGGTTGCCCAGATAACCATCGAAGAAATGCTCTGCATCGACGAACACCCGCCTCCCTTCACGGGTGAGAAATGCGACGGAATCCTCTACCATCCGCAAACCTTCGTCGAGGTCGACACGCAGAGCCTCGGTGACGTGGTAATCCCAGGACTTGGCCACGATGCAGATCACCGAAGTTCCGGCCTCGAGTAGCGCCTCCAGCTGCTGATCTTGATCGGCCGCCATGTGGGGACGGCACGTCGAGCCAAACGCCACGAGGACGGACGTCTCGAGATCCAGCTCTTTGGCGGCTCGGGCAAAGAATTCGGTGTCTTTCGGCAGTGCCCCCGGCCAGCCGCCTTCGATGTAGTCGACACCGAGCTCGTCGAGCAGTTCGGCGATCTTCATCTTGTCCTCGACGGTGAGGCTGAGCCCCTCGAGCTGGGCACCGTCTCGCAACGTCGTGTCGTACACCTCAACGGGCACGGTCATGGTGTGCTCCCAAGCGCCGTGGCGTCAGAGTCGAGCGACGGTGAATGAAAAGGGTGTGTATGCAGCATCTTCGGCAGAAACCTGTCTCTCAAGAAGAAAACCCCCGCCCGGGGCGGAGGCAGTCGCACACGATCCGCTCCTGCGGAACCGTATGCGCTAGGTAATGATCCAATTCTTCATGGCCACAAGTATCGCCAGATGGTGTCAGCCACGCAAGTCTTTGCTCAGGAAGGACGTACGGGCCGCACGACGCCGTCGCGAACCTCGACGCGAGCTCGATAATGGCCGACGATCAGCTCCGGGGTCAAAACCTCCTCGGCCGGCCCATGCGCCACGACCCGGCCCCGGTCGATCAACATCAGCACGTCGGGATACTGGCCGGCCAACGTCAGATCGTGCATCGATGACACCAGCGTCAGGTTCTTCGTCGACCGCAGCTCGTCGAGTAGCTCGAGCACCTCCTGCTGGTGACCCAGATCCAGCGAGGTGGTGGGCTCGTCCAACAGCACGATCGGAGCCTCTTGCGCCAGGGCTCGCCCGATCAGCACCCGTTGCCGCTCGCCCCCCGACAGCGTGTCGAGGCGCCGGCCGGCCAGATCTCGCAAGTCGAGCCGCCCCAGGACATCGATGACCACCTCATGGTCGACGTCACGCTCGCTGCCGAAGCGAGAAAGGTGCGGCGTTCTTCCCAGCATGACATAGTCGGCGACGAACATGCCGGCCGGTACCAGCGGCGACTGCTCGAGGTAGGCGATCAGGTGGGACCGACGCTTGCGGCCCAGCCCCGAGTTGCCGTTGATCCGCACGTTCCCGGAATGGGCCTGACGACCTGCCAGCACTCGCAACAGTGTGCTCTTGCCGGCGCCGTTGGGCCCGATCACCCCCAGCCACTGGCCTTCGGGAATCATCACGTCGACCCCTGACAGGATCGAGGTGTTGCCGATGGATACCGACACATCGGAGCAGGTGATCATGGCAGCGACCGGCCTCCCCGCAACAGCATCCACATGAAGAACGGCGCTCCGACGAAGGCGGTAACGACCCCAATGGGGATCTCGGCCGGAGCAAAGGCTTGCCGCGCCACGGTGTCGGCAAGCACGAGAAACGCCCCGCCGCCGAGAAAGGCGAGGGGCAGAATCACCCGGTAACTGGGCCCGGACAGCAAGCGGATCATGTGTGGCACCACGAGGCCCACGAACCCGATGAGCCCGCTCACGGACACGGCGGCAGCGGTGGCGAGCGAGGCCAACACGACGATCACCAGCCGGGTGCGACGGGCGTTGACACCGAGCGTCTCGGCCACGTCGTCACCCACGGCGAGCACGTCGAGCGCACGCCGGTACCAAAACAGCATCCCTACGCAGACGACGGCATACGGCGTCACCTGCCAGACCTCATCCCAGCCGGTGGTCGCCACCCGGCCGAGGATCCACGAATACACCTGCTGCACGGTGTCGACCCTGCGCTGGAGTATGAAGGTCTGGATGGCGGTCAAAAAGCTTGCCACCGCCACACCCGCCAGCAACAACGTCGCCGTCGAGCGATTTCCGTCGATGGCGGATCCGATGGCGGTCGCCAGCCCGACCGCGGCCAGGGCTCCGACAAAAGCCGCCGGAGTCGCCCAAGCCGGATTGCCTCCGTTGGCCGAGAGCACGATCGCGACGGTGGCACCGAGGCCGGCACCGGCGGCAGCACCGAGCAGGTAGGGGTCGGCCAAAGGGTTGCGAAACACGCCCTGATAGGCACCCCCGGCGACCGACAGCATGCCGCCCACCAGCAACCCCAACGCAACCCGGGGCAAGCGGATCTCCCACACTATCCCGGCCAGCCGGTCCGAAACACCGCGATCGGCGCCCAGCAGGCGTTCGAAAACGGTCGCCACGACGCTCCCCATGGAGACATCGGCAGGACCGATGGCGGCTCCGACGATGACCGACACGCCGAGTACCAACAACCCGCCCGCCAGCCAGGATGGCTTCAGCCTCGCGAGCGGCAGCCGGGGAGTCGTCACTGGGCCATCATCACTGGGCCATCATCACTGGGCCATCATCACTGGGCCATCACCCCACCGGAACCGAATCCACCGCGCTCGCGACCTGGGACAGGAACTCGCTGATCCTCGGACCCCACCGGCTGGCGATGTCGTCGTCTAGCTCGATCACCCGCCCCTGCTGAACGGCACTCAGCTGATCCCAGCCCGGACGGGCCGCCACCGCGCCGGCGTTCTGCCCACAACATTTCGTGTCCGCCAAGAAGATGAAATCCGGGTCCTGCTCCAGGATGTATTCCTCGGACAACTGTGGGTAGCCGAACCCGTCGGTGTCTGCCGGATCAGCAATGCTGGCCAAACCGAGCAGCCCATACAGCTCCCCGACAAACGTTGACGAGGTCAAGGAATAGAACGTGTTGTCGAGCTCGTGGAAATACGTCAACGGTTCGACCCGGTCGGCCAGGCCCGCCACGAGCTCGTCGACCTGTGCCTCGATCCCCTCGATGATCGCCGAGGCGCCGTCGACGTTGCCCGTGAGGGCCCCTGCCTGCTCGATCTGGCGGTAGGCGTCTTCCAGCGATACCGCCGCCGGGTGCACCACGGTCGGAATGCCGACAGCTTCCAGCCCGGACACCAGATCTCCCGGGTCGAAGCTGATGAACACCAGGTCGGGATCGAAGGCTGCCACCGCCTCGGCACTCGACGAGAAACCCGTGAGCGCCGTCACGGGAGCGTCAGCCGGGTAGTTCGATTGGTCGTCAACCGCGACGACCTGGCCCCCGGCACCGATGGCGAACAGTACCTCGGTGGAGGTCGGCGAAAGCGATACGATCGCCTGGGGTGACGCGGGCACGGTGACCGCCCCGGCGACCGTCTCGACGGTGACCGGGAAGCCCGGCACTGACCCCGCAGTCGTGGTCGGAGCCTCGGTGGTCGTGGTGGCGATGGTGGTCGGAGGGGCTGTGGTCGGGGCCACCGTGGTGGTCCCGGCTGTGCCCGAAGCACCGCAGGCGGCGCAGATGAGCACAACCGCGATCGACCAACTCGCCGATCTGAGCTTTGATGGGATATTCGGCATCTCTCTCCTGACGGGGCTCGACGACAGGAGTGCTGCCGACGAAGCGCTCCTACCTCGTGAGCGGGTTCGTTCACCCCGGAAGGAAGGCGACCTGGCTGATCCGTGGGTCGATGTCGACCAACGGCATCACAGTTGCGGGACAGCGCCGGGTTCACACCGGACTTCGCTACCAACCGGAGCACTCGGCTATCGCCGAGTCCCGCCAGATTAGTACACAACCGAAACCGGGCACCCGCTCACAGCAGCAACACGTAGAACGCGGCATAGACGACCAGCAACATCGCCCCCGTCCGACGGTCGTGGCGGCGGACCCGCTGGAACAGGAGGGCGACCACCGCCACCGCCACCATGGCTACGAGGGCTCCCTGGACTGCGAACCCCGCTGTGATGGCAGTTGGGGCGATGAAAGGGCCGCTGCCGATCGACAGCGTGGCATCCACGAAGGACGATCCGACCGCATCGCCGACGGCCAGCTCCGGCTCTCCCCTACGGATGGCCGCCAAATCGACGACCAGCTCGGGAAGAGACGTGCCGATCGAAGCACCGAAAAAGCTGATGAGAAAGCCCGGGATCCCCAACTCTTCGGCCAGCCCGATGATGCCTGCCACCGCCAGCGCTGCCCCTCCGGCCACCAACCCAAGCGCCACCACCGTACCGATCACATGGTATGTCCGGGGCAGTCCGTCCAACTCGAACTCCAGCTGGCGTTCGTGGGGAACCCGGCGCCACAGGTAGACGGAGCCGCCCAGCCACATGGAGATCATGATCGCCGCATCCGTTCGGCTGATGAATCCGTCGAACATCAGCCCGATTCCCACCAACAGGGCCCCTACCGTCAGCCAGGCAGTCCTGACGGTTCCGCCGCCGCGCTCGATCATGATGGCGCCACCGAGGAAGGGCAGGAGTCCCAGGACGAGCGTTACCTGGGTGGCAGTGGAACCCAGGGAGTCCCCGACGTTGATGTCCCCCTGATCGGCCAGAGAAGCAATGATCGAGTTGGCAATCTCGGGGAGGTCGGTTCCGATGGCGAGCAGGGAAACACCGATGACGAATTTGGGAATCCGGCTCCCGGCGGCCAGCGCCGTGGCGTGGCGGACCACCCGGCGGCTGGCGAGCACCGCCACCGGAAAACCGACGAGTACCGCAGCAAACCAGGCAAAAACCACCATGGAAGTGTGCCATGTTCACCTCACGCCATTGGACCCAACCTGACGAGCCGAAGTCCCTTATGTCCGTCGCAAGAGATCAGGGCGTCACAGCCGCTCGAGCATGTCCCGCAGCATGTTGGCCGACGCCCCCCACAGCACTTCGCCCTCGTCCATCTCGATGTACCAGACGTCGAAACCGGCGAAGTCTCGCTTGTACCAGCGCCCATCATCGATGAAGTAGCTGAGCCTGGGTGTATGGATCCGTTCTACTTCCCAACTGTTGGGCCGAAAGTCGGGCTCGCGCGCCAACCAACCGACCACCGGCACGATCCACTGGTCTTCCCGACGTGCCGTGAGGGTCTCCAACACGCCGAGCACCTCGACGTCGGCCGGCTCGATTCCGACTTCCTCCTCGGCCTCGCGCAACGCGGTGTCGATTGAGGTCATGTCTTCTGGATCGACCCTCCCGCCCGGAAACGCGATCTGACCCGGGTGGCTCTTCATGTGCATCGGGCGCTTGATGAGGACGAGGCGGATGTCGTCTCCGTCCCAATACAGCGGAATGAGCACTGCCGCCCGAACATGAATGTGTCGGGGCGGCTCAGGCGGCAGGCTGCGCAAATTGGACAGGGACGAGTGCATCCTGTGACGATAGGCTGGTCCCATGGCCCGGCAGCTCTCAAACCGGACGCGATATACGCCGCGATTGACACTGCGACCGTTCCGCCGACGGGACCTGGAGTCGATGCTGGAGGCCGTGCTGCCGTCTCTCGACGAGCTGTCCACGTGGATGCCGTGGGCGCGGCCTACGTACGGCCGGCGAGATGCCCTCCTTTTTCTACGCGACTCACTCGCCGCCTGGGCCGAGGGCCGCGCCTACGACTTCAGTATCCGCTATCGGGAGCAACAGGAGCGGCACCTGGGAAATGTGTCCGTGTGGTACACCTCCCGCCAGTCGCGGGTGGGCGAGATCGGCTACTGGGTCCGCTCCGATGAGGCAGGCAAAGGAATCGCTACGGAGGCCGCCGCCCACATGCTCGATGTCGCCTTCAACGAACTGGCGTTCCACCGGGTGACGGTGCGCATCGCGGCGGGCAACATCGGCTCCGAACGGGTGGCCGAGAAGCTCGGCTTTCAGCGCGAGGGGCTCCTTCGTGAGGAACTCGAGGTTGCCGGGCGATGGCTCGACCACAGCATCTGGGGCCTACTGGACCATGAGTATCGCGCCCGCCGCAACTCCTATGTCGAAGCCGGATTCCTCGAGGCCTGACGCCCGTTCATCAGAGGTTCGCTATGGATGCGACGTCCAGAGCCGACAAGAGCCCACTGGCGAGCCTCGGCACCTCGAACGGAGACCACGAGCCCCGGGGTTGGGCCAGCCGGTCCGCCACCACGTACACGGCCGCCGGATTGAAGCTCATGCCGGTGTGGCTGCCGGCTACGCGAATGTTCTCGGTGTTCGGTCCCGGGCGCACCATGCACGCCTCCCAGCTGACGATCCCGTCCGAGACGGTGTGCATGGCGGTCACCGGCACCTCCAACGGAACACCGTCATCCAGATTGGGCGTCTCCGGGACATGCCGCGCGCTCAGCCAGCTGTAGAGGGGCTGGGCGTTGCTGACGGCCCTGGTTCCCAGACGTACAGGCGTTCCGAGAGTCACGAGTTGCCGAACCATGTGAGGCGACCTCCGCGCCTGCACCCGGGCATAGATCCCGCCCAGGCTCTGACCCACGATGCTCACCGGCTCCCCGTGGCGTTCATAGATCATCTGAAGACGAGCAGGGATCCCGTTGGTGATCTGGGGCGTCGGTCCCAGATTGCGACCGAGTTCCCATGGGTACACCTCATACCCCCGACCGGCAAGAGCCGATCGGAGAACCCACGTGGAGCGATCGCCGGCCATGAATCCAGGGAGGACGAGGACCGGATGACCGTCGCCTTTCGGCAGCAGCGGCAGAATCGTCAACAGCGAGACCGAGGTCGCCAGTTCACCGCCGGCCCGGACGGGCTCGGCGAGCGCACGCCACCGCGGCGGCCGTTTCACGTTCTCCGGCTCACCGGGAGCCCTAGCCGGCCGCGGTTTCTCGATGCCGATGGATTCGGGGTTGGAGAGCGGCGCATCACGACGCGCCAGCGTAGTTGAAAACTCGTCATGAAACCGGCTATTTGCGGTGACCTAGAGTGGTTCTCGTGCAGGAGGAAGTCGATTTCGTTTCTCGCTGGGTGTCGCTCGACGGGCCGGTCCATTATGCCGACTTCGGCGGATCTGGCGTCGGACGTCCGGTGGTGTGCGTGCACGGCCTGGGGGGCTCTCACATCAACTGGATGGCGGTCGGACCTGGCCTGGCGGAGCATGGCCGTGTGTATGCCCCGGACATGTCGGGTTTCGGGCGTACGCCACCTTCTGATCGTGGCTCCACCGTGGCGGCCAACCGGCAGCTCCTGTCGGACTTCCTGGCAGAAGTCGTGGGAGAGCCGGCGATTCTCATTGGGAACTCGATGGGTGGCACACTCAGCATCCTGCAGGCCGGCACCGAACCCGAGACGGTGGCGGGAATCGTCCTCGTCGGGCCGGCCGTCCCCCGTGCGCTGTTGGCTCCATTCGACCCGACCGTTGCCAAGCAGTTCGCCGCCCACGCCGTGCCCGGGTTCGGAGCCGGCTATCTCAAGCGCCGCATCGAGCAGCTCGGCCCCGAAGGGATCATCCGTGAGACGCTCGACCTGTGCTGTGTCGACGCTGACCGTGTGCCCACCAGAGCGATCGAGGCGGCCACCGAACTCCGCCGGGAACGAATGGCAATGCCCTGGGCCCACGAGTCGTTTCTGGATGCCTCACGCTCGCTCATGCTGACCCTGCTCAGGCGCCGATCTTTTGACGCCCACATCGCCGCGATTGACGCCCCGGGTTTGATCGTGCAGGGAGCCGAGGACCGCCTCGTGCCGGAGGTCAATGCCCGGCGGGTGGCGGATCTTCGACCCGACTGGCGCTACGAAGTGCTGCACGATGTCGGGCACGTCCCTCAGCTGGAGGTTCCCGAACTGTTCATCCGCCTCGTCAACAGCTGGATGTCACAACTACCCGCCGGCACGCCACGGAACTGATGACTACATGCGGCAGCTGAGCGGACTGGACACGTCATTCCTCAACCTGGAGACATCGTCCACGCCGATGCATGTGTCATCGATCGCAATTCTCGACGGCGGAGCTTTCGACTTCGAGGCCACGCGGGCACATATCGAGTCCCGGCTGCACCTCCTGCCTCCATTTCGCTGGAAACTCGTTGAAGTCCCCTTTGGCATCGACCAGCCCTACTGGATCGAGGATCCTGATTTCGATCTCGAATTCCACCTGCGGCGCATCGCCTTGCCCGCGCCGGGAGACGATGAACAGCTGGCGGAGCAGGTCGCTCGCATCCATGCACGCCCGCTCGACCGGAGCCGACCGCTGTGGGAGGTCTACTTCATCGAGAACGTTCGCAATGGAGACGTCGGCGTGTTCACCAAGATGCATCACGCCGCCATCGACGGTGTATCGGGCGCCGAGATCCTCACGACCCTGCTCGACACGACTCCCGATCCCCCTCCACCCGTCGACGTCCCCGAACCGGCCGGCTGGGCGACTCGGCATCCCTCCCAGCTCGAGATGTTGGCAAGAGGGGCATTCGGGGTGGCGACCCGTCCGGCCCACGCATGGCGCACCCTGCAGCACACCGTTCAGGCGATGCCCGCCATCGGGCGCCAGGTCGGCATGGCGATCTCGAGAATGGCACCGGGCGACCAAGCGCTGGCCCGCCCCAAGATCCAGGCGCCTCCGACTCCGTTCAACGCCCCGATCACGCCGCACCGCCGGGTTGCCTTCAGGTCGGTCCCGCTCGACCTGGTGAAGGCGATCAAGAACGCCAGAGGCACAACGGTCAACGACGTTGTCATGGCGGCCTGCGCCGGGGCGCTCCGGACCTACCTGATCGAACGAGACGCTCTGCCCGATCGCCCGCTGCAGGCGATGGTGCCGATTTCGGTGAGGACGAACGAAGACCAGGGGACGATGGGCAACCGGGTCACGTCCATGGTGGCTCTGCTGCCGACGGATGTCGACAATCCGCTCGACCGGCTCGACTCGAGCAGCGCAGCCATGCAGGTCGCCAAGGAGCGAGACGCGATTCCCGCCGACCTGCTGGCTGACTACAGCCAGTTCGCGGCCCCCGGGCTGAGCGCCCGAGCCGCGCGGGCCGTAGCACGACTGCGATGGGCAGACCGGTTTCGCACCCCTGTCAATCTCGTGATCTCGAACATACCGGGACCGGCCATTCCCCTCTATTACGCCGGAGCCCAACTCAAGAATCTGTACCCGGTTTCTGCCATCGTCGATGGGATCGGCCTCAATATCACGCTTCAGAGCTACCTGGGCTCCATGGACTTCGGCCTGGTGGCTTGCCGTCGACTCGTCCCAGACCTGTGGGATCTGATGGACCTCCTGGAAGAGGAATTCGAGTCGCTCGCGGCGGCTGCGCTCTGAGGTTCGGCCGAACGCGCCCGCTCGACCCGCCGACCGACGAGGGAGCCGACAACAAAGAGGCCGCCCTCACGGGCGGCCTCTTCTACCAACGCTCGGTTTGGTTACATCATGCCGTGCATGTCGCCACCGCCCGCCGGCATGGGCGGCGCCTCTTCCTTCTCCTCGGCAACAATGGCCTCGGTGGTGATGAGGAGGGCGGCGATGGAGGCCGCATTCTGCAGCGTCGACCTCGTCACTTTGGCCGGGTCGATGATTCCGGCTTTCATGAGGTCCTCGAACTCGCCGGACTGGGCGTTGAATCCCTGATTACCGGTCAGCTCACGGACCTGGGCGGCGATCACACCCCCCTCGAAGCCGGCGTTGACGGCAATCTGGCGCAGAGGCGCTTCGAGAGAAGATAGAACGATTCTCCGTCCTGACTTCTCGTCATTCGTGCCGCCGCGCAGCTTCTCAACGGCATCAGCCGCCCGCAACATCGACACACCGCCGCCGGGACGAATTCCCTCGTCGACGGCCGCCTTGGTGGCCTGGATGGCGTCCTCGATCCGATGCTTGCGCTCTTTGAGCTCGACCTCGGTCGCAGCGCCGACCTTGATGACGGCTACACCACCAGACAGTTTGGCGAGACGCTCGGACAGCTTCTCCCGATCCCAGTCGGAGTCGGAGTTGTCGATCTCGCGCCGGATCTGGGCGATGCGGGCGTCGACATCCGACTTCTTGCCAGCCCCCTCCACGATCGTGGTGTCGTCCTTGGTGATGACGACGCGGCGGGCGTGACCGAGCAGGTCGAGCGTGGCTGCATCGAGCTTGAGACCCACTTCTTCGCTGATGACGGTGGCGCCGGTCAGGATCGCGATGTCCTGGAGCATCGCCTTGCGACGCTCGCCGAAGCCCGGGGCCTTGACGGCCACGGAGGAGAACGTGCCGCGAATCTTGTTGACGACCATGGTGGCGAGGGCTTCGCCCTCCACGTCCTCGGCAATCATGACGAGCTGTTTGCCGCCTTGCATGACCTTCTCCAGGATGGGAAGCAGGTCATGGACGGCCGACACCTTCGAATTGACGATGAGGATGTAGGGGTCCTCGAGCACGGCCTCCTGGCGATCTGGATCCGTGATGAAGTACGGCGAGATGTAGCCCTTGTCGAACTGCATGCCCTCGGTGAGCTCGAGCTCAACGCCGAACGTCTGGCTGTCCTCCACCGTGATCACGCCTTCGTTGCCGACCTTCGACATCGCCTCGGCGATCTTCTCACCGATCACATCGTCGGCCGCCGAGTTGGCCGCCACGTAGGCGATCTTCTCTTTGTCCTCGGGGGCAATCGGCTCGGCGGCGGACATGAAGTAGCCCACGGCCGCCTCGACCGCCTGCTCGATGCCTCGCTTGAGCTCCATCGGGTTGGCGCCGGCTGCCACGTTGCGCAGACCCTCGTGGACCATCGACTGAGCCAGGACCGTGGCCGTGGTCGTCCCGTCACCGGCGACGTCGTTGGTCTTGTTGGCGACCTCTTTGGCCAGCTGGGCACCCATGTTCAGCCACGGGTCATCGAGCTCGATCTCCTTGGCGATGGTGACACCGTCGTTGGTGATCGTGGGAGCGCCCCACTTCTTCTCCAGAAGCACGTTGCGACCCTTGGGGCCGAGCGTTACCTTGACGGTGTCTGCCAGACGATCTACGCCCGACTGCAGGGCCCGCCGTGCTTCTTCGTCGAACTTCATTTCTTTGGCTGCCATAAATACTCCTATTCAGCGATGGCGAGCACGTCACGGAGGCTGAGGATGAGGTAATCGGTCCCCTCGACCTTGATCTCCGTTCCGCCATATTTGGAATAGACGACGATGTCGCCCACTTTCACGTCCATGGGAAGTCGTTCCCCGTCCTGGAATTCGCCCGGGCCCACGGCAATGACGTCGCCCATCTGCGGCTTCTCCTTTGCGGTGTCCGGAATGACGAGGCCACTGGCGGTCGTCGACACGTCGTCTTCCTTGGGCTCGACCACGATCCGGTCGCCCAACGGCTTCAGCTTCATGGGGTTTCCCCTCCTCGCTACTGGAACTCAGGCCACAACGACCTCTTACGATGTCGCTCGACGGTCGGGGCTGCCAACCATGGCGTCCACCGTTAGCAGTCTCGATCGTCGAGCGCCAGAAATATAGCACTCTCAATACGAGAGTGCTAACTCGATTTGTTGGTGTTGCGGAACCGGCGAGCCGCTCGCCGATGTAAGCCCCAAACGGCTCTCAGATACGCGGGGGTTCCGCAACCAAATCACGACACCGGAATGAACCGTGACGCGTACGCGACGGCTGGCGTCAGAGAGCAACTGGCGAGCGATCTCCGTTGATTTGACGACCCTGCCAAACGATGTTCGGAGCGGAATCACCGCTCGCCGCTGTTCGCTATCCATCACGCTGGAGGCAGGCTCCGCAACCACTTCAAGCTCACGGAATTCACGGTGACGCGTACGCGGCGGCTGTGGTCAGAGCGCTACTGGCGAGCTATCCCCTTTAAGTTGCGGAACCAGT
>JBFIPU010000004.1:0-91325 GCA_041609995.1 Acidimicrobiia bacterium | reverse complement strand
GCCGTCTTCGGGTGGGGTGCCGTTGTCGGGTGGGGTGCCGTCTTCGGGTGGGGTGCCGTCTTCGGGTGGGGTGCCGTCTTCGGGTGGGGTGCCGTCTTCGGGTGGGGTGCCGTCGGTGGGTGGGGTGCCGTCGGTGGGTGGGGTGCCGTCGGGGGTGGTCGGGGTGTCTGGTTCGGTCGGTGTCTCCGGCGTCTGCTGGCCGGCGGCGGGAACGAACGCCATGCAGATCGGGGCGATGGACTGAGGTCCGTTTCCGGCTCCGTGGGCGTGCTCGGCGACTACCGCCGAGACCCCATTGGGGAACGAGACAGACGTGGCCACAGTTTGGCTGATGTAGTTGTCGAGGGGTTCGGGAAGATCAGCGATCGGCGGTGATTCCCACTGCACGACACCATCGGCCCACGTGATGGCCCGCCATTGTTCCTTCTTCTGTTCCTGCTCAGGCTTGTTCGTGTGGTCATCGAAGCTGGCGAGCACCACGTCATAGGTGCCCGGCTCGATAACGACGTTGACGGGCCCGAAGCTGCGGCGGTTGGCCGAATCGGCCAGCAGCTTGGTGGAAGTGATCTGGACCACGATCCCGTCGCTCAACGGGCACACGGGGTTGATGGGAACAGTTGGGGTCGGAGCATCGAGCTGGTAGAAGCCGACGCAGAGGGGAACCACCGAGTTCGGCTCGTCGGTTCCGATGTGGGCGTGGAACACGGTCAGGGCATCGGTGTCCGGGATCTGGATGCGGTCCGCGATCGTGAAGGTGGCCACATCTGTGCTTTCCGGCAGGTCAGGCGTGGCCGGCGTCCGAAACACCTGGCCGTGGTCGTAGTAGCCCTCGATGAACCATTGTTCACCGGTCTGGACCTGATCGGGTTTGGTCGAGTGGGCGTCGTAGGAGGCCGCCATGACGCGGTAGGTGCCGGCATTCAGGTTCACTGAAACAGGGCCGAACGAGTTACGTCCTTGGCTCCACCCCACCAGTTGCTGATCGGTGAGGTGAACCACCTGACCGTCGGTCGGCAGGGGGCATCCAGTGGTGGCGAACGACTCGGTCGGCCCTCCCGCGAACACGGAGGAGAGGAGGCCGGCCGACAGCGCCAGCGACAGAACGACGGTCAGGCTTCGTGACATGCGGCGCGCCACGCGTGAATCACGACGCCGGGTGTGGCGTCCCGTGAATGAACGACCTTGATTGCGGTAGTTCTGCTTCATCGCCCGTGTCTCAACCTCTATCCCGCGCCATCTGACTGCGTCGCAGACCAGCGGTTACGCATCAGCGGGGCTCTCACCACTCACGATGGAGAGTACTCAGCCTCATGTCAGGCGTTCTACCCGGGGTCTGTGATTCTTTTCGCGGTTCGGTACCGTGGAGCCTGGTTGGGCTCAGCCGAGCAGCGTTGCGGCCACCCCTCCGGCGGCCAGGCCCCACAGGCCCGCAACCAGATCGTCGGCCATGATCCCGACCGGTCCTCCCCACCCTTCGGCAGTGCGGACGAGCGGGAAGCGCTTCGTGATGTCGGCCACCCGGGCGACGAGCCATCCGACCACAAACGGCCACCCCGACAGCCCGAGCACCCCGAGGTAGGCGCCCGCCACCTCGTCGATCACGATCCAGCCCGGGTCTTCGCCCTCGGAGGCGATTCCGCACGCCCACCAGCCTGCCAAGCTGATGACGAACAGCACGGCCACCTGGGTGACCAAACCGAGCGGCTCGGTCACCAGCGCCACCGGGACGGCCAGAAGGGCGCCGAGCGTTCCCGCTCCGTCGTCGCGGCCCCGGACCCGGCGGGGGATCCAGCCGACCCCGAGTCCGGCCGCCACCCACCGTCTCAGATTCCAATCGCCCGCAGCCACGTGGGAACGCTAGCCGTCGTCGGCCGCCACCACGCCCGCCCGGAAACGTGGCAACATAGGGCCATGCAACCTGTGCCTTACATCTGGATGAACGGAGAACTCGTCGATTGGGATCAGGCCAACGTCCACGTTCTCACCCACGCCCTGCATTACGGGACATCGGTCTTCGAAGGCATTCGGGCCTACGCCACCGACAAGGGTCCGGCCGTGTTCCGACTCCCCGAGCACATGGATCGGTTGATCGATGGTTGCAAGGCCTATCAGATACCGATCGACTATTCCGTCGATGAGCTGAGCGAGGCGGCCACCGGGTTGGTGCGTGCGAACGAGCTCCCGGCGGCCTATATCCGGCCGATCGCATTTCGTGGACTGGGGGCCATCGGTCTAAACCCGACGAACGCCAGGGTCGAGGTGTTCATCGCTGCGTGGGAATGGGGCGCTTATCTGGGTGAGGAGGCTCTCCGCAACGGCATCAGCATCGGCGTCTCCTCCTGGCGTCGAATCGATCACGAGTCTCTGCTGCCAAACTCCAAAGGCGGGGGTGCATACCTCAACAGCATCCTGGCCCGTTTGGAGGCCGAAGCCGGCGGTTTCGACGAGGCCTTGATGTTGAACGACCAGGGCTTCCTGGCCGAGGGGAGCGGTGAGAATCTCTTCCTCATCCGCGACGGCGTCGTGTACACCCCGCCGAGCTTCTCGGGAGTACTCCCCGGCATTACCCGCCATTCGGTGGCCGTCCTGCTCGAAGAGGCCGGGGTCGATGTGGTGGAGACCAGCCTGACCCGGTCCGACGCTTATGCCGCCGACGAGGCGTTCTTCACGGGAACAGCCGCCGAGGTGACCCCCATCCGCATGATCGACAACCGCCCGGTCGGCGACGGCAAGCCCGGCCCGATCACCAGGCAGGCCCAGACGCTGTACATGGAGGCCGTGACCGGCAAGAACGCCGACCACGCCGACTGGCTGACGATCGTCTAGACGATGGCGCAACAGCCCAAGATCGAGCTCGATCCGAACGACTTGCCCCGGCAGGCGTCGGAACCGATGCCGGCGCGCCCGTGGCGCCCCACCCGGCCCGGAGACATCACTGCGCCCGAGGATGTACCGACTGGCCCCGGCTTTGGCACGCCGGGCCCCGATACGGGTTATGCCCTCCGGCTGCTGGCGGATCGCGAAATGGAACTCGAGCCGGGAGAAGACGCTGAGCGCGTGCGGCGTACGGCCATCAACCTGGTTTCGGCGCGAGCCGCCCATTTCGGCCGAGCCCCCAGTCCGTCGGACATCGATGTCGTGCTGGCGATCATGGGCCTGGACCGCGAAACCACAGGCACAGCTCGCTCGGCGTTGGGTGCCGATCGCCGTCGCTGGGTTGGTAAGGCGGCGCACGGTGCGATGTACGGTCGGGCGATGGTCGCGGCCGTCGACCCCCGGTTGCTCACGGCGCCCCTGGCGGAGCTGCGGGATCGGCTCAAGGCGGGTGCGCGCCCGCTGCAGACGTGACCCAAAGCTTCCGCTATCTGACCGGCAACGTGGTTCCCGTCCCGGCGGGCTCTGTTGTGCCGCCGTTCCAGATGCCATGGTGCTTCGGTTGCGGTCCCGACAATGAGCACGGTCTTCACATCGAGGTGCGGCCCGACGGCGACAAGGTCGTCACGGAATACGAGTTCGCCCGCAGATTCGAGGGCGGTCCCGGAATCGTCCACGGTGGCATCGTTGCTGCCTTCTACGACGACATCATGGGCTCGGTGCTGATCGCCCACCAGGCCGTCGGTGTCACGGCCAACCTGAATGTGAACTATCGGCGCCCGCATCCGGTCGAGGTGCCGATCAGGGCCGAGGCGTGGTTGGCCGAGAAGGCCGGACGCAAGCTGATCGTCGAGGCCGCCGGGTTTCTCGATGATCAGGTGCTGGCCGAGGCGAAAGGCGTGTTCGTGATCGTTGAGGGCCGGGTCGACCCGGATGACCCATCTCTGACCGAACGACAGAAGGCTACGATCAGGGCGTTCTCGACCGGCCAGGTGTACCCGTGAGGAGCGTAGGTCCGTGAAGATCGTTCGCGTGCGCAGTGGACGTGACGACATCACCTACGGCGGCGTCGAAGAAGAGGGCGTGCGCCTATACCGGGGCACCCCGTTCGTGGCCTGGGAGCCCACCGAGAGCCTCCTCCCCTTCGACGAGGCCGAGTTGCTGGCGCCCGTTCTCCCGACCAAGGTCATCGCCATCGGCAAGAACTACGCGGATCACGCCGCCGAGATGGGGAGCGCGACGCCGGACGAGCCGTTGATGTTCCTCAAACCCGCCACCGCCGTCATCGGCCCTCACCAGCCGATCGTCCTGCCTCCCCAGAGCTCCAACGTCCACCACGAAGTGGAGCTGGTGGCAGTGGTCGGCAAGGTCGCGCGCAACGTGCCGGCGGAATCCGCTGGTGACTACATCCTCGGCTACACCGTCGGCAACGACGTAACGGCTCGCGATCTGCAGGCGAGAGATGGCCAGTGGTCGCGAGCCAAAGGCTTCGACTCGTTTTGTCCGCTGGGCCCGGCAATCGAGACCGAGTTCGATCCCGGACAGGATTGGACCATCACCTGCCACGTCAACGGCCAGCTGCGCCAGGAGGGCGTGTTGACCGACCTGCAATTCGGGGTGGGGGAGCTGGTGGAGCACGTCAGCGCCGTCATGACCCTGCTGCCAGGTGACGTTCTGCTCACGGGCACGCCGGCCGGGGTCGGTCCCATCGAGGCCGGTGATGTCGTCGATTGCGCCATCGAGGGAATCGGCACCCTTCGCAACCCGGTTGGGCGGCGATGAGGGTTCGTTTTGCTCCTTCGCCGACCGGCTATCTCCACGTGGGCGGGGCGCGCACGGCGCTCTACAACTACCTGGCGGTACGAGGAAACGGTGGCGAGTTCATCCTCCGCTCCGATGACACCGACACCCTCCGTTCATCCGATGAATTCCAGCAGGACATCCTGGAAGGGATGCGGTGGCTGGGCCTGGATTGGGACGAGGGCATCGACAAGGACGGGCCCCATGCGCCGTATCGCCAGTCTCTCCGACTGGACCGGTACCGGCAGGTGGCCGAACGCCTGATGGAGGGAGGCCAGGCCTATCTCTGCTTCGCGACCGCGAAGGAGCTCGATGAGATGCGCCGGGTGGCCCAGGCCGAAGGGCGGCCGCCCGGCTACGACGGGCGCTATCGAGACTACGACCCCACCGAGGCCGCCAAACGCCGGGCGGCGGGCGAAGATGCGGTGATCCGGCTCAAGGTCCCGCGGCCGGGAGAGACCGTGTTTCGAGATTTGGTCCGGGGGGAGGTTCGCTTTGGGCACGACCACGTCGAAGATTTCGTGATTCTGCGATCCAACGGCACACCCACCTACCACCTGGCCTCGAGTGTCGACGACGTCGATTTCGAGATCACCCATGTGATCCGGGGAGAGGACTTGTTGTCATCGACTCCCAAGCACATCCTGATCGGAGAAGCCCTCGATGCCGTGCCGATCCGGTACGCCCACCTACCGCTGTTGATGGGGCCCGACGGCAAGAAGCTGTCGAAGCGGCACGGCGACACGTCGCTCCGGGCCTATCGCGAGGCCGGCTATCTGCCCGAGGCGATGGTGAACTATCTCGCCTTGCTCGGGTGGTCCTTCGGCGAGGACCAGGACGTCTTCACGCTCGAAGAGGCGGTTGGCCGTTTTCGGCTCGACGCGGTACAGCCCAATGCGGCCATCTTCGACAACGACAAGCTGCTGTGGATGAACGGCGTCTACATCAGGAACATGGGCGATGCCGAGTTCCTCTCGCGCCTGGAGCACCTGATCGCAGATGAATACGGCGAGTTGTCACCGCTTCAGCGCTCCCGCCTGGCGGGCATCGCCCCCCACGTGAAGGAACGGATCAAGCTGCTGACCGACGTGGGGGAGCAGGTGCGGTTCTTGCTGACAGACGACATCGAGTATGACTCCGGCTCCTGGGAGAAGATCATGACGGCGCCCGACGCCGCGGCGGCCGTCGACGACGCTCTTGCCCGGCTGCGCGACCTGGAAGTTTGGGACACGCAACACATCGAGGGCGCTCTGCGGGCCATGCTCGATCACCTGCAGCTCAACGGTCGCAAGGGGCTGCAACCGTTGCGGGTCGCCATCTCGGGCTCTTCGATCAGCCCGCCGTTATTCGAGTCACTGGAGGTGTTGGGGCGGGACGACAGCCTCGCCCGGCTGGAGGCGGCCCGCAGCCGCTTGTGACAGGGCGGCTAGCCTGGGTGCTGGTGACGAGTTTCGAGATGGGAGCAGCAATGGCTGATCAACCAGGAGACACCCCTTACGCCGATCCACCGGGACCAGACGATGCCATGGAGGCCGCCCACCGCGAGATCCGGGACGTCGCCGGTGACCCGCTCGACGACATTGCCCCCGCCTCGACACCTGCACCCCAGGGCCCGGTGGTGTCATCGGGCGGTTCGATGTCCGCCGCAGACGAACAGACGTGGTCGGTGCTCGCCCACGCATCGGGCCTGATCGGGCTCGTCGGCCCTCCTTCCTTCCTCGGTCCGCTGTTCGTGTATCTGCTCAAGAAGGACGCCAGCCCTCGCGTGCGCGCCAACGCGGCCGAGGCCCTGAACTTCCAGATCACCGGGTTCATCGCCCTCGCGGTCTCGGCCATCCTCATCATCGCCATCATCGGGATCATCTTGCTTCCCATCGTGGCCATCGGATGGCTGGCACTCACCATCATCGCCTCCGTCAAGGCCTCCAACGGTGAGGACTACCGGTATCCCATCAACATCCGGATGATCTCCTAGCCGAGCGGCGCCTGGATCCCGTCTGAGCCGACCAGGGTCCCGAACCACGGTCTACGCGGCCTGCCCCGGCTATGCTTTCGGCCGCAGCCAAGCGCTGCCCCACCATTCGGAGGTGGTGTAATCGGTAACACAGCTGGTTCTGGTCCAGTCGTTGGGGGTTCGAGTCCTCCCCTCCGAGCGGACCTCACTCGAGGTACCGACCCAAGCGCTCGGGCGCGAGCCTTCAAAAACCCAACACGGCCCCGTCGTCTAGCGGCCCAGGACGCTGCCCTCTCAAGGCAGTAACGCCGGTTCAAATCCGGTCGGGGCTACGAGTTCTTTTTATGCGCCCCTGTGGGGCGCCAGGGCGAGGTTTCGGAGGGTTGCGGTGACGCGTACGCGGCGGCTGTGGTCTGAGAGATACTGGCGAGCCATCTCTGCGCGTGGGATGGCCGCGTTTTTCTGTGCGCTCGAGTTGCGGTGAGGCGTACGCGTGCTTATTCCGTGCGCCCGTTCGGGGCGCGACGGTGAGATTTCGGAGGGTTGCGGTGACGCGTACGCGGCGGCTGTGGTCTGAGAGATACTGGCGAGTCATCTCTGCGCGTGGGATGACCGCGTTTTTCTGTGCGCCCCTGCGGGGCGCGACAGTGAGGCTTCGGAGGGTTGGGGTGACGCGTACGCGGCGGCTGGCGTGGGAGAGGTGAGGGCGAGTGATCTCTGTGGGTCGGGCGAACGTGGTGGACCCTACGGACGCGATTGGCGAGCGCTAAGGGGAAATTTCGGAGGGTTGCGGTGACGCGTGCGCGGCGGCTCGCGTGGGAGAGGTGAGGGCGAGTCATCTTTGCGCATGGGACGACACGGGGATCTCTTCCGGACGCGTTCATGACGAGGTTGTGGGCGCGAAATGTGTTCGCGTTGAGGTTGCGGTTGGCTTCCGCCCCCAACACTGATAGCCTGACTCACGGCTGTGTTGCGTAGGAGGTAATTGTGGCCGGAATTCAGATGGAAGAGGTCGGCAAGATCTACCCGGATGGCACGCGTGCGGTAGAGGGCGTCAACCTCGACATCGCCGACGGCGAGTTTCTCGTATTGGTAGGACCGTCCGGCTGTGGTAAATCGACCTTGCTCCGCATGGTGGCCGGCCTCGAGGAGATCTCAGAGGGCAAGATCAGCATCGGTGACCGGGTCGTCAACGATGTGCCGCCCAAGGATCGCGATATCGCGATGGTGTTCCAGACCTACGCCCTGTATCCGCACATGTCCGTATTCGACAACATGGCCTTCGGTCTCAAGCTGCGCAACATGCCCAAGGCCGAGATCCAGGCGCGGGTCGAAGACGCCGCCCGATCACTGGAGATCACCGACTACCTGGAGCGCAAGCCGAAAGCCCTCTCCGGCGGCCAGCGCCAGCGGGTGGCGATGGGTCGGGCCATCGTGCGAGAGCCCGCCGCCTTCCTCATGGACGAGCCGCTGTCGAACCTCGACGCCAAGCTTCGCGTTCAGATGCGTACTGAGCTCAGCCTCTTACACAAGCGGCTCAGCACCACCACCATCTACGTCACCCACGATCAGGTCGAGGCCATGACGCTGGGCGACCGGGTGGCCGTCATCCGCAAGGGCAAAGTGCAGCAGGTCGACACGCCGTTCGAGCTGTTCCAGCACCCCGACAACATGTTCGTAGCCGGCTTCATCGGCAGCCCTGCGATGAACTTCGTCTACACCACGCTCCAGAGCGACGGAGGCGGCGGCATGACCGCATCCCTGGCGTCCGAGACGCTCGAGGTGCCGGCCGAGGTATTACAGAAGCATCCGAGCCTGGCCGGCTACGCAGGTCAGGAGATCATCATGGGCATCCGCCCCTCGGCGTTCGAGGACAGCCGCATGGTTGGTTCAGAACCGGCCGGTCGCACCGTCACAGCCGAGGTGGATGTGGTCGAGGTGCTCGGCTATGAGAGCTTCGCCCACTATCACCTGCCGACCCGACCGGTCATCACCCCCGATATCGAGGAGTTGCTGGCCGACACCGGACAGGACCCGTCCGTGCTCGGTGACGACACCTCGGTCACCGCCCGGGTGTCGTCAGACGTGCCCGTCCGCAGCGGGGATGTGATCAAGTTGGTGGTCGACACGGCCAAGCTGCACTTCTTCGACCCGGCCACCAACGACCGAATCCACGACTGATCAGCCCGGGAGATCAGCTCGAGATGAGCTGAGGTCAGCCGGAGAGTCTCGCTGTCAGGGCAGCGGCGCCCCGATGGGCGATGGCCTCGATGGTGATCATCGGGTTGACCCCAGAGGCCGTCGGAAATGTTGACCCGTCCAGCACGAAGAGGTCGGGCGTCTCGTGCACCTCGTTGTACGCGTCGACCACCGAGGTCGTGGGATCGACCCCCATCCGCAACGATCCCATCTGGTGCCACGAGCCATAGCCGGTCTGGTTTGATCCATAACCAATGCTGTCGATGACCTCCATGAAATGGCTCACCGGCCGGTCGTCAGGCCGCCACCGGGCCGGTACGAGTGTCGTCGACATGACTTCGGTCGCTCCGGCCGCAGCGTGGATCAAGGCCGCGGCCTCGATCCCGGCCCGTGCCATGGCCTGGTCGCGCTCTGAAAGCTGGAACTGCCAACGGGGATTGCCGTTTCGCCTCACCCTGACCCGTCCCGGATCACGATCACGGATGATGGCTGCGACCGGTGACCAGTGGCGGTAGTCGGCGAGGTGCCGCTTGTACTCTTCGCCGCCCCCCCAACCCACGAGCGCAGCGACCAGCGCCGGGTGGGCCGGACCCGACTCGATCTTGACGCCATATCCCTGACCGTCCAAGTCGACAATGTGGTCGGAATAGCGCGACTGGAGCGTCCCGCTCCACGGGTCGACCGGATCGTCGTAACGACCCCATACGACCGTCACCGGGTGAAGCCGCAGGTTCTCGCCCACTGCCTCGTGTCCGAGGCCACTCCGCAGCATGATCGCAGGTGAATTCAGCGCCCCGGCGGCCAGCACGGTGGCCCGGGCGTGCACGAGCAGCCGATGGCCGTCGACCGTTGCCTCGACGCCGGTCGCCCGGCCATTCGAGGTCGTGACCCTGCCGACCTCTGCGTCCGGGATGATGCGAGCGCCCTGTTCGAATGCGTCTTCGAGCCAGGTCACCAGCGTCGACTGTTTGGCTCCGATCCGGCATCCCATGATGCAGAACCCACACGAATCGTCCTGCGGGCATCCGGCGACGTTGCGCTCCTGGGCGCCAACATGCCAGCCGAGCTCACGCAGCCCTTTTTCCATCAAGGCATCAGAGCTGGAAGGCAGCCCGGAGTAGTCGTTGACGCTGGCGCGCACCCGGACCACGTCGGTCGACTCCTGGAACTCGGGCCCCGAAAACAGGCTGTGGAACCCCGAAACCTCGTCCCATTCCTGCCGCACGCTTGCGGGAGGCGCAAACGACGTGGTGTAGTTGATCACGGTGCCGCCGCCGACGCATGATCCGGCGACCAGGCTCAGGCCCTTGTCATCGGTGGCTCCCAATGCCGCGTCGAGATAGAGGTCCTCGTAGGCCTGTGCTTCGTCATGGCTGAAGTCGGACTCGGTTCGGAAATGCCCCTTTTCGAGAACAACGACATCGAGACCGGCGCCGGCGAGCACCCCCGCTGCCACACCCCCGCCTGCCCCGGAACCGACGATCACGACGTCGCAGATGAGATGAGTGGGCCCGGTGATACGGGTCGGCCGAATGCGCTTGGCGGTGGTGGGTGGTGGTCCCGGGTCGGGGTAGTGCATGGCGGCTCGACTGAGGGCGTTTCCGGATGCCGCCAGGAAACCGGTCAGTTTCTTGAGGGAGCTGAAGATCTGTCGCTGTGGGAGGAACCGGGAGCGCGCCATGCTGAACAATGCAGCCTCAGCGGCGCGGGGAGAGAGGTCGGCGAAGGCCTGGGGCGTACCGTGGAGGGCGGCGCCCCCTGCGCGGGAGCCCAGCAGGCGAAGCGCCAACAGCAACTCCGATTGGGGGGCCGCTGCCAGCTGGTGGAACAACCGCGGGAATCGGGCCCGCACGCCCAGGTCCTCAATGGTCGCGGCCAGAAACGGGTCGCTGTCGTCGAGCGAGGGCAGGATGGCGCGCGCCACCGCTGCGAATGTTTCTACATCGCTCGGTTTCAGGTTCACGAGTCCTCCGGGACAGCCGTGGGTCACGATACCGGGCACCGGTAATCGAGACAAGACACCGCAGGTCGCCCTAGCGTGCGCAGATGACGTACGTGACCCACCTCGAGTCGGCCCTCGATGGCACCGAGCTCGACGCGGACGAGCTTCAGACGATGCACGGCGGACGACCACTGTGGACCCGGTATGACCTGGCCAGAATCGCGGCCGATGTGCCACGCGACGAGATTGCCCGTCGCCGGCCCTCGCTGTGGAGGTATCGGGAGCTGCTTCCGGTCGCCGACCAACGCCACCGGGTCACACTCGGAGAAGGGATGACCCCGCTCCTGCGCTGTGAGCGTCTGGGGGCGGAGCTGGGACTCAATCGGCTCTGGATGAAGGACGAGTCGCAACTGCCCACCGGGTCATTCAAGAGCCGCGGGCTGGCGGTGGCCGTCAGCCGCGCCAAAGAGCTCGGCGTCCGCCGCCTGGTCATTCCCACTGCCGGCAACGCGGGAGGGGCGTTGGCCGCGTACGCCGCGCGCGCCGGAATGGAGGCCTGGGTGTTCATGCCATCCGATACTCCGGCGGTGAACCAGGCGGAGGCGGCCTGGTACGGCGCCCGCGCCTTTCTCGTGGACGGGCTGATCGATGACTGCGCGGCCATCATTGCATCGGGCACTGCGGCCATGGACTGGTTTGACGTGTCCACGCTCAAAGAGCCCTACCGCCTCGAGGGCAAGAAGACCATGGGTCTCGAGCTGGCCGAACAGATGGACTGGCGGCTGCCGGGCGCGATTCTGTACCCGACCGGGGGAGGGACCGGACTGATCGGCATGTGGAAAGCGTTCGGAGAGCTGGGTGCGCTGGGCTGGCTCGACGACGACCGGCTCCCGCGGATGTACGCGTGCCAGGCGGCCGGGTGCGCCCCGATCGTGGCCGCCTACGAGGCCGGCGAACGGTTTGCGACCCGTGTCCCCAACGCGCATACCCGGGCCAGCGGGTTGCGCGTCCCTGCCGCCGTCGGCGACTTCATGATCCTCGACGCCCTCCGCCAATCCGACGGGGCGGCCGTGGCAGCCTCCGATCAGCGGTTGTTGGAGTGGGCGCGCCGGGCCAGCGCGCTCGAAGGGGTGTCCGTGTGCCCGGAGACGGGGGCGTGCCTGGCGGCGGCCGAGGACCTGGTCGAGACCGGCCGCCTCGATCCGGAGGAAGATGTGGTGGTGTTCAACACCGGGGCCGCCCAGAAGTACCTCGAGGTCATCCGGGCCGACCTCCCGGTCGTCTCCCATCCGGTGGACTGGGACCGGCTGGGCGGCTAGGACTCGATCCGCTTGAAGGCCTCGGCCAACTCGATCCCGGCCGGCGCCCCTTGGCGCTGCGCCCGTTCGCGCAGCTGTAATTCGAAAACCTCGCGACGGCTCCCGCCCTGATCGGCTCCCGCCATCGTCGTCTCTCCCTGCGATACATGGCACAAGAGCGCCTCGACTTTCACGGCCCAGGTCGAGGCAACGTCCTCCCAGTGGTCGGGCTCGAAGGGACGCCACAGCAACACATCGTCGGGGCGGTGGTGGTCGAGCCCCATGTCGATCTCGAACAGGGGGTCGCGAGCAGAAACGAGGCCGTCCAGCACAGCCCGGCCGGTCACCCGATGGTCGGGGTGCAGCTCATATGGCTTCCAGGGATCGTGCGTGACGAGGAGGTTGGGCCGGTGGGTTCGGATGAGTCGGCACATCTGCCGCCTGAGCTGCGACGAATACGCGAGCTCCCCGTCGGTGTGGCCGAGCATCACGACGGCCGCCGCCCCCAGCGTCTCGGCCGCCCGCTCCTGTTCTGCCGCGCGCGCAGCCACCAACTCACTCGGGTCGCGACCGGGGTCCCATGTGCCTTTCGATCCATCTGTCATGATCGCCATCGTGACGTGCGCACCTTCGGCCGCCCAGCGGGCGAGCGTGCCCCCGCACCCGAATTCGATGTCATCCGGGTGGGCGCCCACCGCCAGCACCCGCTCCGGTGTGGGGAGAAGCTCCATGGCGCCAAGCCTAGAAAGCCGCTATCAGGTCTCTCAGCCAGGGGGACGCCTCGATCGCGTATACGAGGTCTTCGGGCGTATCGAGGTCGAGAGCGAGCCCGATTCTCACGATGACGGTGGGGCGCTCTACATGGTCGCTCAGATTGCGTAGGTGGTGGTGGAAGCTGCCGGGCCCATAGGCGAAGTCCATACCCGGGTGGCGGGCGCCGAGCACGTTGGTACCACCGTCGCGAGCTGGGCTGATCACCGGACCCGCCTCCAGGGCGTCCAGCACGATGCGGGCGTCGTCGGAGGTGATCAATGGCAGGTCGGCGTGAACCATCATCCAGGGCCCCGCCGCCGACTCGACGAGATCGAGTGCCGCCCCGTTGAGCCCGGGTCGGCGCTGGGCCAGCACTTCGAACCCGGTCGTCCGCGCCCACCCTGCCACCCGCGCGTCGGCGGCGAGGATCACCGGCTCGGCACCTGCCTCGGCGAACATCCGGGCGGTTCGGGCCGCCATCGCCTGGCCGAGAACGCGGCGAGCCGGGGCGGACACTCGAGGAGCCAGCCGCGCCTTGGCCACCCCGAATGCTTTGACGGGTATCGCCACGAGGGGGCTATTGGATGTCGAGGACATATCCGGTGGGTGCCTCCCCGAACGCCTCATATGCGACGATGACATACGGTCCGGTTTCCTCCGCCGAGAATTCGATCTCGGGATTGGTGGCGAAAACCCCCCCGCCGCTGTCGAAGTCCTCGGCCAGCGAGGCGCGTATCTCATCGGGCAGGTCGATCAACAGCTCTACGTCTCCCAGCGAGTCGGCGGTGACGATGATCGTCTGTCCCGCCTCCAGTTCCACCGTGTACCAGTCATAGTCGGCCGGAGCCCCAAATGATGCCTTGATCGTGTCGCCGGGCCTGACGCGACGGGCGTCGTCGCGATCGGTGAGATGGGTGAATGGTTGGTTGGCGGTGACCGTGAGCCGGCGGTCGGCGGCCACGTCGGTGACATAGGCGTATACCGGGCCGAATCCGAACGTGTCGAACGTGAAGGTGTAGCTGTTGTTGGGCCCGATCACCGGCGTGACCTCCTCGTCGCCTGGATAGAGGACCTCACCGGAGCCGTCGATCACCGTCAGGAAGGGTTCGGATCCCCCGGAGACGACCACTTCGATCGGTTCGTCTGAGCCCTCGAACACCAGTGTCTCTTCATCCCAACCGTGCCGCAGCTGGATGGTGGCCTCAGTCGACGTCGGGCGGCCGATGGGGGCGGTGGCAAATGCGTCCGGCGACGCCCCTTCGGACAATTCGGCGGCTGCAGCCGCCACGGTGTCGATCGGGATGGAAAGCGCGAAGTTGGCGTCGCTGAAGCTCAGCCCGGAGATACCCACCACCGCCCCGTCGGCCGACACCAGCGCCCCGCCGCTCTGGCCCCCGGCGATGGCGGTGTCGCTCTGGATGAAGTCGATTCCGGCCGCTTCCCAGGTCCGGAGCCTCGACACGAGCCCGCTCGTGATGGTCGGGGTCGGAAACTCCTCGGACTCGGCCGGGTATCCGATCAAGAACACGTGGTCGGCGGTTTCGACGCTGGCATCGCTCAGCGGCACCCCGGCGTGGTCGGTGTCGACCGGGCCGAGCAGAGCGAGATCGAGGTAGTCGTTGATCCGGATCACCGGAACTGCGTCGTGGTCCTCCCCGTCAGCGAAGACGACCCGAACGGTTTCCTCAGGCCAGACGACGTGGGCATTGGACACCAGCCAGCCGTTGTCGAACAGCACAGCGCTCCCGGTAGAAGTTTCCGTCTCCACGAAGGCGATCGACGGCGACACGAGATCGTAGATCTCCCGCGGCGTGAGCGGCCGCGATGGCTCGCTCGTCGTCGACGTGGACACGACAGTCTGGCCGGGCCCGACTGCCGCGTCCCCGGATCCCGTGCAGCCGCTCAAGGCCGCCAACAGCACCCCGAGCGAGAGGACGAGCGAGGCGTAGTTGTTCACGCAGGCAGGGTAGGCCGGGCCTGTTTTGGTGCAAAAGCCAGATCACGTCTCACTATCGTCCTCAGCCATGGGAGAACGCAAGACCAAGATCATTGCCACGCTCGGCCCGGCTTCGGCCAACCCGGAGACGATTGTGGCATTGGTGGAGGCCGGCATGGACGTTGCCCGCCTCAATTTCTCGCACGGCGACCGAGACGTCCATGCCCAGACGTTTCAGTGGGTTCGCGAGGCCTCCGAGAAACACGGCAAGCCGGTGGCGATCCTGCAGGACATCCAGGGTCCCAAGATCCGGGTGGGGACGTTCCCCGAGGGTTCCGTCGAACTCGAAGTGGGCCAATCGGTTCGTCTGGTCCCGGGGTCTGATCCGGGTGACACCGACACGATATCCATCCACTATCTGGATCAGGTGGAGGGTCTGGAGGTGGGTGATCCCGTATATCTGGTCGACGGTCGGGTGGTATTGGCCCTGGAGGAGGTCTCGACCGACATCACCGCTCGCGTCCTACAGGGTGGCCGGGTGTCGGACCGCCAGGGTGCGGCTTTCCCCGGTTCCCGGTTCGAGGTTCCGGCAGTGACGGAAAAGGACGCCGATGACCTCGTGTTCGGAGCAGAGCTGGGGGTCGACTATGTCGCGGCCAGCTTCGTGGCCGGCGCCGGCGATATCCGGTCGGTCAGGGCCCACAACTCGCACGCGCCCGTCATCGCCAAGCTCGAGCGGGCGGTTGCCTATCAGGCCCTCGACGAGATCATCGGGGAGGCCGACGGGGTGATGGTGGCCCGGGGCGACCTGGGGGTCGAGATGTCCTTCGAGGTGCTCCCGCGGATTCAGAAGGAGATCATCGACGCCACCAACTCGAAAGGCAAGATCTCGATCACCGCTACCGAAATGCTGGAAAGCATGCGCACCGCCACGCGTCCGACCCGAGCCGAGGTGTCGGATGTGGCCAACGCAGTGTTCGACGGGACCGATGCCGTGATGCTCAGCTCCGAAACCGCAGTCGGCGACCACCCGGTAGAGGCGGTGATGGTCATGCACCGCATTTGTGAAGAAGCGGAGATGGCCCATGTCCGCTGGCTGGGGGAGGCGTACATGGACAACGAGCATCCCATCGCGTCAGCTCTGACGAAAGCGGCCGCCGAGGTCGCCGACAATCTGGGGATCGAGACCATCGTCGTGTTCACCACCTCCGGTCGTACGGCCCGGCTCATCTCGAAATACCGCCCAGCGGCCCGGGTCGCGGCGATGACCACCAACCCCGCCATCTACCAACGTCTGGCCCTTTTCCACGGCGTGGTGCCCAAGCTGCTCGATCGCGACTACCCGACGGCGGACGAGATGGACCAGGCGGCCAGCCGCCTTCTCGAACGCGAGGGGCTCGTAAAGGAGGGCGACACGATCTTGATGGTTGCAGGAGTCCCCCGCGGGTCACGCACGAATGTCATCCGGGTTCACCAGATCGGTTCCCGCTTTCTGACCGAGTAGAGTCCGGCCGCATGGGCCAGGTCATCAATGCCACCCCGACCACCATCGACGACGTGTTGATCCTCGATGCTGACCGGAGTGTCTCCGGTCAGGACGGAGGTGCATTCTCGTCGTTGGCGGAGACCGAGAGGGTAGAAACGCTTCCGGCTGCACTGGCGGCGCGATTGTTCTCATCGGACGACGCCATCAACCACGTGTACACCGGGAGCAACGGGATCGTCATCCGCCGGACGGGCGGCTGGCCCTACGACGCCCAGGCGGCGGCTATTGACGTCGTCGAGAACTTCTTCGTCTTCTACTGAACCGGCCTCGACGGGCTCGACCTTCAGGTCAGGACTAAAGGGATGAGCCGCGGCCGCGATGATCGGGGCGGCATCTCGTTTCACGACGTCGGCCGCGGGATCGGTCACCGAGGGGCGGACTAGTTGGGGGGTGTGTAGGACTCCAGAGCTTTGCGGGCTTTTTCGAGGATGTCGGCCTGCTCGTCGTGGTCGTATAGGCGGTGGGTTTCGAGGTTGGTGATCGCCCCGGTGCTTCCCACGGCCGCTGCCAGGGCGGCCACGCTCACGGCGTCGGGGATGTCAGAGATCAGCAATCCGTCGTGGTCGCCCTGCATCCAGGCAAACACGTCGATGGATCCACCCAATGACTCCACCAGGGCGCGGGCCGCGGCCTCGCGATCACTGGGGTGATGGATCATCGCCTTCATGGCTTCCGCGGAATAGCTGAAGAATGTCACGTACTTGGGCATTTACTTTGCCTCCCTTCGAAAGCCACCCTACGCGTGGGAACGGAGCGCCGGGCCATCATCGGCTGTCCGGTCGCTTCCCAGGGTCGCGTCCGCCTCGGTTCAACCCTCCGTGGCAATCGTCGTTGTCGTCGTGCTCGACGTCGTGGTGGTCGTGGGGCACGTCTCCACGGAACCCGGAATCGAGCACGGATGCCTTCGGACAATGCGGGGCTGCGGCAGGTAGCGCTCGTCCCAGGTCTCCACCGTCACCTCTCCATCGGGGTACGTGATCGTGCGCGTCACCGTGACATCCCACCCGCGGGAACCCGAGGCCACGACGCGCTCGGCGCCCGGCTCCAGCGAGGAATCGGGCTGGTACTCGGTCACCGGATTGCGATAGCGCCGGCGCGGCGACAACCCGTCGTCGACCTGCAGGCCCCCGTTGTCGCCGAAGAACTTCACCGTGATCTCGGTGTCGGTGTACTCGGTTTTGATGAGCAGAGCCGCGTCGGTGTCGTTGCGGAAGATCAGGTCCGGCTGGGGATAGGAAACCGTCGCTTCCCGTCCTTCCGGATAGCGGCTGAAGTAATAGGAGTGCGGCTGGTGGGTCACGTCGGTGTACCCGCCGAAGAACACCGCGTTGTACAGGGTGGTGGCGAACTGGCTGATTCCCCCGCCCACGCTGTCGACGAAACGACCCCGGAGGATCATCGGGGCGGGGACGAATCCCTTTTCCCTCGTACGGGGACCTACGAACTCGTTGACATCGAACTCCTCACCGGGCATCACGATCGCTCCATCCACGATGTCGGCGATCTGATGGATGTTGGTCACCCGTGGCTGGCAGCACGCGTGGAACGTCGTGAACTCGCTGACCTTCTCCTTGATGCCAAGCTCCTCGGCGTCTTCGGTGGTGAACGCCGGCTGCGCGCCCGGCACATACATGAGCTCCCCGGTTCTTCCGGGAGTTTGCGTTGCCTCGAGGATGGATTCGACGACGAGGTTCGAATCGATCAGACCGCCGGGTCGGCTCGGGACGATCACGACCTCGTCGTCTTCGGTGATAGCGATCTCGGCGTCGCGCGGGGGCGCTTCCAACTGCGCCTGTACCGGTTCCAGGTATTTGGCGATGACGTCTGGATCGAGGGCCGGCACCAGCGCGCCACCATCCACCGACGACACCAATGCGTCGCCCAGCTCCTCTGGCGTGAAAGCGACCGACACGCTCGGGTCCTCGGAGCGAAGGATCACCGTGCCGGACACGATCTCTTCTGCCCGTTCCAACGCGGCCGCCGCCTCGGCCTCTTCGACCGTCGGCGGCCTTGGGCGGGTGCCCAGAATCACCAGGTCCTCCGGTGGACCCAGAAACGCAGATACGAGCCGCTGCTCCAGGCCTTCCTCGGCCACGGCCACGCCGGGCCGCGGAGGGTCGAGCGACACCATGCCGTCGTGATAGGAAAGCGACCCATTGAACGGCTGGTTCTCGACGACGCTCTCGTTCCAGACCGCTACCGCCGCCTCGAGAGCGGAGTCCGACACGTCGATGACGGGCTCAATGGTGGTGTGCTTGGCAAACGTCGACGAGCTGATGGTCTCCCAGAAGGTGTCCCTCCCTACCGACAGCGCTGTCTCCGCCGTGGCGGCTTCGTCGATGCTGAACCCGAGTGCATCGCCGAGCACGGGGATGGCGGTTCCGTCGATCGACAGCACCCGCTCGCGTCCCGCCAGCTCTTCCTCGAAGTCGGCGAGGGCGGAGATCAGTTCTTCTTCGGTCAGGCCGGAGGCGTCGATGGGGCCGACGAAGGTGGTTCCGAGTACTTCATCAGCCCGCGCCACCACCAGCCAGCCGATCAGGATGACTGCGGTGAGCACGACCCCCAGCGCCGACGCCACGGCATAGCGCCATTTCATGGACGATCAGCATACGAGCTGGCCGGCATAACGCACGGTTCTGGAGCACGGTGGGTTACGTTGGAGTGGTGATCCGATTGCCCGAGTTCCGGCCTGGCCCTCCAATAGTGGTATCGGCCTCGTCGTTTTCCCGGTTTCGGCAATGCCCCGATCAGGGCCTCGCCCATCATCGGGGGATCTTTGCCGAGCCGGGTCGAGCCGCCTGGGTCGGCCAGCTCGTGCACCGGCTGATAGCCAGGGATCTGGAGGGTCGGGAGATCGACGATCCGCTCCAGGCAGCCCGGGAGGAAATCGGATCCACCAGCCTCAACTATGAGATGAACCTCACGGTCGGCCGTCCCTCCGATATTCGGCGGGCGATCGCTGAGGCCGTGGACGTCTATCAGCAGTTCCGGCTGCTGCCCCGGCCCACTCTCTCCGAGGTCGAGGTGAGCATCGCCTTCGACGCCGGGGGTGGCCTGACATTGCGGGGACGGATCGACGGTGTGCAGCAGACCGAGAGGGGGGTGCGAATCGTCGACTGGAAGACCGGCGCCATCCAGCCCGAATCCGAGGTGCAATTGCTCTTCTACGGATTGCTCTGGGCCCTCGATCGGCGATCACTGCCCGGTGAGCTCGAGGCGATCTCCATCCAGACCGGCGAACGGGCCAGCTTCGTCGCCGACATGAGCCGTTACGAGGCATTACTGGAGGAGATTGCCGGCCTCGTGCGCCAGGTGCGGTCCAGCCTCGAGCACGACCGGGGTCTCACCCGGCGCGCCGGGCCCTGGTGCCGATATTGTCCACTTCTGAGCGGCTGTGAGGAGGGAACCGGGGCCGTGGCCGTTCTGACCTCGTTCTGAGCCCGCCGGTCGCTGCCATAGGATCTCCTCCCATGGAGACACCAGCTGCCCACCGGATGGTGGTCATCCACGCCCACCCGGACGACGAAGCCTCCAAGACCGCCGGAACCGTGGCGGGGTACTCCGATACCGGAGTCAAATGCGTGCTGGTCACCGCCACCGGAGGCGAAGAGGGCGAGGTTCTGAATCCGGCCCTCGACCCACCTGACGTCATCGGGCGCCTGACGGAGTTGCGTCGGAGGGAGCTGGAGGCCTCCGCGGAAATCCTCGGATACGACGACGTGATCCTCCTCGGGTACCGCGATTCGGGTATGGCCGACTCGCCGGCGAACAGCCATTCGGATGCATTCATCAATGCGGTGGAAGATGAGGTCGTAGGACGCCTGGTGGGCATCATCCGTGATGTCCGGCCCCAAGTGATGCTCGGCTACGACGATCATCGCTGGTACCCCCATCCCGACCATCTGATGGTGCATCGGGTGGCTCTGGCAGCGTTTGCGTCAGCCGGCGACCCGGACCTCTATCCCGAGGCCGGGCCTCCTTGGGAGACGGCGAGGCTCTACGCGCCGAAGTTCTCACGGGCGTCCATGGCGAGATTGCACGAGGCGCTGATCGCAATGGGGTCGGAATCGCCCCTGGATCGTTTTCTCGAAGGATGGGATCCCTCCGAGCCCGAGCCCATCCATGCCCGGGTGCCGATCACCGCCGACTCGCTGCGCCGGGCCCGGGCCGCGCTCCGGGCCCACGCAACCCAGATCGACCCGGACGGATTCTGGTTCAAGGTTCCGGAGGAACTGGTGCTCCAGCTCAACCCATATGAGGAGTATGAGCTGCTCGCCTGGCGGGTGAAACAGCCGGAGGAGGTCGTCCACGATCTCTTCGCCGGGCTCGATGGGCGCACCATTTGAGACGCGGCAAGGCAGAATTGCACGAACCATGACCGTGACCAGATCCGCCGACACGCTTCGCTCCTCGCTCGAGGGTATGGCCTCCGTTCTCGAGGGCTTCTCGTTCCGGGTTGACCCCAATCGCCTCGACGAGCGTCGTCTCGAGATGGCCCACGGCATCCGCCATAGCCTGATACCCCGGTTGAACGATCCCGACGCTCCCGTCACGGCGGTCGTGATCGGACCCACCGGGAGTGGGAAATCGGTGCTCATCAACAGTCTGGTGGGCGAGATGGTCTCACCCCCGGGGGCCGTTCGTCCCGCCACGCGGCGACCGGTCATTCTCTCGCATCGGAAGTACGCCACCCGTTACTTGCACGATGTGTTCTCTCATTTTCCCGATACCGCCGCCGAGGATCTGATCGCGTCCACCGATCCTCTCACCGCCGAATTGACCATTATCGACACCCCCGATTTTGAGCTGATCAGCGGCGGCGAGACGGCGGTCGAGGAGGTGCTGGCCACTGCCGATCTCTGCATCTTCGTCGCCAGCGCCCTTCGCTATGCCGACGCCGCCGCCTGGGTCGTGCTCGACCATGTCAAGCGGCGGGGCCTGCCGGTGCTCTTCGTGCTGAATCGCCTCGAAGACGGGCCCAGCCGGGAGCGGGTGGCAGATGATTTCGCCCGCCTGTTGTACGAGCGCAAATTGCTGCTCGAGCCCGATCGGCGGCTGATCTTCGAAATCTCCGAGCAGGACATCGATCCCGCCTGCGGGTGTGTGCCGGCCGAGGTAGTGGAAACGATCCGCGAAGAGCTGAGTCTGGTCTCGGAACGGAACCTGCACTACGCCGTCGTTCGGCAATCGACGGAGGGGGCGGTGGCCGACCTCATCGAGCAGGGAGTCGTGATGGCCGAGGCAGTCGACCACTTCTCGGCCGCCGTCGAGCGGCTACGGCGCTCCGTGACCGAGACCTATGAAGCCGAGGCGTCCCACGGTCGGGGACTGATACGCGCCGGGCGGCTGGTTGGTTCCACCATGCCCGAGATCGGTGCGGTCGGCGAGGAGGTGGCGGCCGGGCTCGTCCGGCGGGCTGCGATTGCCGCCCGGGCAACGGCACGGTTGTGGGAGGATGATCCGATCGGCGGAGGATTGCTGGACCACGACGCCTCGCTGTGGAGAGTGGGTGACGGGGCCATGAACGCCGCCCGGGATCACGCTGAATCCTGGATTCAGGAGCTGACCGACCTGGTGGCGGAACGGACGAGTTTCAGCCGCCGTGATCGCGGCGCCCTGATGTTGGCGACAGTGGAGGCCGTGTTGGGAGGGACTACCCAATACCCACCGGTCTTGACGAGGCGTCTCGGCGGTCAAGCTCTCGAGAATCTCATCACCGAGCGACGGCGTGATCTGGAGCGGCGACTGGGGCGCGTCCTCGATGCCGACAGCGAGCGCTTCCACCGCCAGCTCGATCGGGTGACCATCGACGAGCGGGTTCCGCTGTTATTGCGCAACAAGGTGAGCGACCTGTCACGTTCGGCCGGGACGTATTTCCGATGAGTGACGTCACCGAGGTGGTGGAAGCTGTTGAGCTGGCCCTGATGCACAGCCGGGGCCTGGCATCGGACAGCGTGTACGCCGGGGCCGCAGATTCGATCAGCTCCATACGTTCCCGCAAGGGGTTTTTGGGAAACACCCTCGTCCTCGCGCTGGCCGGTGGAACCGGCTCCGGAAAGTCGAGCCTCATGAATGCGTTCGCCGGCGAGGAGATCACAACCACGGGTGCCTTGCGGCCGACCACCGAGCAGGCCATGGCGTGGGTTCCGGATCCCATCGATGCGGGAGTCGAGGCCCTGCTCGACGAGCTGGGCATCCGCCGCCGGGTGCCCCAGGATCGGTATCCGCGTCTGGTGATGTTGGACCTGCCAGACCACGACAGCGTCATGGAATCCCACCACGCAATCGTCAATCACCTCCTGCCCCATGTTGACGGCGTGGTGTGGGTGGTGGACCCACAGAAGTACCGGGATCCCAAGCTCCACGACGAGTACCTCCGTCCCCTCGTCGAATACCAGGACCAGTTTCTCTTCGTCTTGAATCAGATCGACAAGCTCTCGAAAAAGGAGCTGGACGCGGTCCGCACCGACCTGCTGGCCGCTTTGGCCCGGGCCGGGATCAAAAAGCCCACACTCTTCCTGACAGCAGCCGCCCCCATCCAGGGCGAGATGCGGGGCATCGATGAGCTGGCCCGCTATCTGGCTGATCGGCTCGACGCCAAAGCCGTATCCACCCACAAAACCCTGGCGGACCTGCGGGGCGTATCGCAAACGGTGCAGAGGGACACGCGGCTGGCCCAAGGGTCTGGTGTCGATTTTCCCCGACGGTGGTCGGTTCTGCGGCGCCGGCTGGCCATAATGCTGGTACCGGACGACATCGAGACGCCCCGGGCCGGTACCCAGGCACTCTTCACGGAGCTCAACGACTTCGTCACGTCTCTGTCGATGGAAACGGGCGGTTCGTTCGCCGAGATCCTGCGCGCAGAATTCGACGAGGACCGCATCGAAGACGAACTCGCCCTGGCGGCCGATCTGGTCGAGGAGGCGAAGCTGGCATCCCGTCCCGCCACCCCACCGAGCAGCTTCATGGACGTGCTGCGGTCATTGTTTCGGCGAGCGTCCGATCAGGGGGACGTGTCGCCGGTCGACGTAGCGGCCGTGCGCCAGGCGGTGGTGCGTCAGCTCGATGCCCGGGTCGGGGCTCCCCTGGCAGCGTTGTTGTGGAGGCGAGCGGAATTGGCCGCCACTCTGGTGCACGCCGAAATCGAGGCGCGGCGGGTCGAGCGGTTGGTGGCGGTCTAGCCCGGATATACGGCGGCGATGGCGTCGGGCAGGAACCGGATCGTTGCCTGGGATACTCGTTCGAACAACTCCCCGTCACCCTGGAGCGGTACCGTCGAGTCCGCCTCGATGACCAGTTCGTCGACGCCGTGGCGCACCTGTAGGTTCGGAATTCGATTCATGTCGCCCCCTCGCACGGCTTTGATGAGGACGCCGGGGAGACGGCGAACAGATATCCGCTCGATGATCAGCACGTCTAGCACGTCCGTCGCCTCCTGTGAGACCCGCAGCGGCATGAATCCGAAGTACGTGTACGGATCGTGGAGCTGAACCATGACGCCCACCGCTCTGATCGACTCGCCGTTGCAGGTCACGGTCATGGTCGGCTGGCGACGCCGAAAATCCGTCAAGAACAGGCGCACGGCCGTCTGGCCGTAATGGAGGCCGCCCATCGATCGTTTGCGATGGGCGGCTCGTTCGGCATGTTCGACGACGTCGGCGTCCAGACCGAGTCCCACGGCGAAGGTGCCGTAGCGCAGGTGATCGAAATCCGACGTGACCGAGATCAATGACAGCGGCCGGGGCTCGGGCCCGCTCGCCAGAAATCGAGCTGCTTTGATGGGGTCGGTGCCCACGCCGAGAATCCTGGCGAGGACGTTGGTGGTTCCGGCGGGGATGATGGCCAGGGCGCCCGCGGTGCCCACCAGTCCGGCTGCAACCCGGTTCACGACTCCGTCGCCGCCCATTCCAGCCACGATCTTCGCTCCGCTGTTGACGGCCTCGTTTGCCAGCCGGGTGGCCTGGTCAGGATCAGTGGGCCATTGAACGTCGAGCTCGTACTCATCCCCGAGAATCGACGACACCCGTCGGTGAGTGCCCCCTGTGAAGCCGGACGCTGCCGGGTTGGCGATGAGGGTGAGCTTGTCCAAGGTGGGTCCGAGGCCGGCTAGCGGGGACGGCGGATGGCCACGAACCCTGCAGGCGGACGGAACGCCCGGCGATTGGCCGGCGAAAGGCGGCGAAGCGGGTGGAGCACGGGGACGATGGGGCGGCCCGTGTCACCGGCCGCCCACGCCGCAGCCGCCCACCGCCGGTGGGTCCATATGGTGATCGGATCGAAGGCGATCCCGGGCAGCAGCAGCGTGTCAGCATGGTGCGCCGGTCCCAACAGGATCGGCTGGCGCAGGTAGCCGAGGCCCCGCGCCACCGCCCTCGTCGGGGCCACGAGTTGGATCGGTTTCGGAGCCAGGAGGACAGTCGCGTCCAGCACAGCCATCGTGTCCTGGGCCAGCGACAACACCCCCAGGGAAGGCGCATCGCTCAGATCGGCGGCCGTGGTAGCCGCCCAGCGGTAGTCGTCGAGCTGGGCCAGCACGTCTCGCAGGGCCTGCGCGGCCTGATGGGGGCTGTCGGTCAGAGCGGCTTCGGTCACGCTCAGGAGGAGCGGTGAGCTTCGCTCGGTTGCCCTGAGGTCGGCGACCAATCCGAGGCCTTCATCGACCCAGTCCCGGGCGGTGAGACCGATCAGCTCCTGCGCCAGGTCGCGAGCGGCCGACGCTCCGGTCCTCGCCTGATGGTGGTGGGTTTCGAGAGGAAGATATGTCATCCGCCGGTGCGCTCGCAAGCTCGTGTCAGCGGTGATCACGATAGCCGAGTGAAGGTCTGGCGTCAGATTGCCTGGGCGCTCGGTCCTCGATGCGCGTCGAGTTGGCGGATGATCTCGTCTCTCAGTTCGGCAGGGCGGAAGGGCTTGGTCATGAAACCGTCGGCTCCCCGTTGTTCGGCGGCGGCAGCCACTTCCGGTTGGGCATGGGCCGTGACGATGATCACGATGATATTGGCGGTCTCGGCGTCGGCCCGCAGGTTGCGCAGGACTTCCCACCCGTCGATGCCGGGGAGGCCGATGTCGAGCAGGATCAGGTCGGGAAGCAACCGCCGTGCCATTTCGAGGCCAGTGATCCCATCCTCGGCGGCGGACAGATCGAGTCCCAGGGGACGGACGCAGATTTCGATGAGGCGCCGCACGCTCGGCGAATCTTCGATCACGAGAACTGAATTTGCCATCTCTGTACCTTGCTTACCCCACGTCCGTGTGAACGTCGTCGTGTCTGAGTCCCTGGACTATTTATCGGTCACGAGTCGCCAACATTTAGGAAACTGAATGGACGACCTAGGGCGCATGCAACAGCCGGTCGTGGTAGTTGCCGGATGGATCCAGCAGGTAGGCGGTGTCGCCCCGGTTGGACCACACGGGATCGGACGCCTCCCAAAACCTCACGAGGTCCGACAGGCCGTCGCAACGGCCCTGCATCGGGTCGCCTACGCTGCCGGACAGAAGGGTCACCGATGCCCCTGGCTCCAGGACGAGCCCGTCGAACACGAACCGGTGCCTTGACGATTCGTCGCGGACGGTCCACCCCGTGAGGTCGACGCCCGTTGGGCCGTTGTTGGTGATGACGACGCACTCGCCGTTTGGGTTCTGGTCGTCCGGGCCGGGGGCGTCTGCCACGAGCGAGGAGATGCCCAACGCTGCATCGGATGCAGGCGGGCACGCCGCCCTGCTCCACAATCCGACCGAGCCGGCCTGAGCCGCACCTTCGAGGCCTTTGAAGCTCTCGAGCAGCTCATGTTTGGTCGAGAGGGCGAGAGCATGTCCGGACTCGATCAGCGCCGCATTGACGAGCCGTCCATCGGCATAGACGTAACCGAGCAAACGGCCGAATTGGTCGAGCTCACTCCCTTCGACCCTGACCGCTGCGTCCGCCACGAGGGACCGGGCGTACTCCCGGGCCTCGGAGCCATAACACTCCTCTCGCTCCGGGGTGTTGATACCGAGCAGTCGCACCTCGATCATTCGTCCGTCGAGCTCCACCTGTATGGTGTCACCGTCCACGACCCGGGTTTCGGCAACCAGCGTGCCGGCCGGTTCCGGGGACGCCGACGTCGGCTGATCGGCGGGGATGAGGGCACAGCTGACGACAGCGACCGCCAGTATGAGGGTGAAATAGAGGCGATGCACCAGGCCACGCTAGGGCTGGGGGGCCTCGACGTCGGTATCGGCATTCTCCCGGAGGTCGATCGGAGTTCCGATATCCGCGCCCTGCGGCTCGGTGACCACCCGCCCGTAGTCGGGGAGGCCTCCTTCGACGTGACGGGGGAAGCGCAACGCGTTGAGGTCCATGGTCCGGGCCCGTCGTTGTCCCTCGTCGACGTCGACTCTGGTGAGGAGTATCGCCCCCAGGCCGAACAGCAGCAGGAGACTCAGCACGGCCGGTCTGCTCGAGTCGAAGATCGTGGCGGTGACGGCGAAGATGGCGGGGCCGATCACCGCTGCGAAACGAGAGACGGCCGCGAAGAAGCCAAAGAACTCGCCGCTCTGGGAGGCGGGCGACATCGACGAATAGAGGCTGCGGCTCAACGCCTGGGTCCCACCCTGGACGACCGCCACCATGAATGCCAGGAACCAGAACTCCACCACCGAGTCGAGGAAGAAACCCCATACGGTGATGATCATGTAGCCGAGGATCCCCAGCAAGATCGTGCGCTTCACGTTCATCCGCTCGCTGAGGCCGGTCATCAGGCCCCCGGCGATGACCGATAGCACCAATCCCGCCACCTGGGTGGCGAGGAGGAGGCCGAGGATCCACCCGAGATTGCTGATTCGGGGTGGCTCCTCCACGACCACCCGCCCCAAACCCATTGCTGTCCCCGCGCTGGCGGGATTGGCGTCCCCGGTGTTTCTCAGCACGAGCGTGTGCTCGCCGGCTGCATCTGCTGCCAGCGTCAGGGCAACGCCAAACCGCGGATCCGGGTTGTAACCGTCGACCCGGATGGGGCGGCCGTCGCGCAGGACGGGTTCACCGTCGATCAGGGCGGTCCAGATTCCGTGAGCCGGGCCCTGGCTGTGAACGACGGTGACCTCCGTTCCGTTGAAGGGCACTTCGATCTCGTCCCCCCGGCTGGAAGTGACCCGGTACGGGTCGCTGACGCCGTAGGCGGCGAGCGCATCGGCGCTGACGAGCGTCCAGTCGCCGCTGTGCTCGATCCGATTGTCTGCCGCGTTGTAGGTGCCCTGGCCCAGATGGCCGGTGGTTGCTTCGTAGGCGGGCCCCCGCTTGCCGATGAGCTCGTCCGGCGCCAGCCGGGCGGCCACGTTGGCGACGGCCGGGAGGGCGATCAGGTTGAAGACGACGAACGCGAGTATGCGGTTCCGAAGCATCGCCCCCCGGCGCGGGATCACACCGAATGCCAAGGCGAACGGCACGGCGACGAACTGGACCAGTACCAGGGCCAGAATCGAATCGATGGCGCCGAAACCCAATTCGGTGGCGTAGATCACCGAGACGGCGATGATCGTCCCGATCCCGTCTTCGAACAGGAGGAAGGCGAACAAGAACAACGTGAGCTGGCGATATGACCGGATGTTCTTGAGGGTCGTGGCGAGGCGCCCGAACGACATGCGGACGACCGAAGGATCGTCTTTGCGGCGTGACGTGGCAATGGGCGGCTCAGGAATCCGCCTCAGGATGGGGAGGCTGAACAACGCCCACCAGACAGCCACGACCACAAACCCGGCGCGGACGCCCGAATTGTTCTCCTCGGGAAGCAGGAAGATGAGCACAACCGCCACGATGAGCGCCAGCCCCCCGCCCACGTAGCCGAACGAGTATCCCTCGGTCGAGACGCGGTCCTGGTCGGTTTCGAGCGCCACGTGGGGGAGGAGCGAGTCATAGAACATGTTGCTGAGCCCCCAGGCGACGCGTGCGACCACGAAGATGAGCGAGGCGAGAAACCAATCCCCGGTGGAGACGAGGGCCAGCGAGGCGGTGGCGATGGCCCCGATGAGCATGAAACCGCCCAGCAGGCTCTTCTTGATGCGCACGACGTCTGACAAGGCTCCGAGCAGCGGGGCGGCGATGGCGACGATCAACAGGGAGATGCTGAGCCCGGCGCTCCAGTAGGCGGTTGCCCGAGCCGGTGACGGTAGCGTGGCGCCGGCCACTTCGCTGTAGTAGGTGGGCAGCACTGCCGCCAGAACCACGGTCGCAAACGCCGAATTTGCCCAGTCGTACATGCTCCAGGCGCGGATCCGCCGCTCATAGGCCCGTCGTTCAATCCCAACCAATACCGAACTCCCTTGTCCGTGAGTCGAAGAGTAAAGCCGGTCGCGAAACCGCTCAACGTCAAGCCATGAATTCTTTTCGCGGTAATCGGCGTCCTCTTGTTGCGGCCCGGCCTGCCAATTGACTGGAGCCGATAGCCTGCCGGAATGCGCTTGCGCCTGTTGATTGTGCTGCTCTTCGTGCCGGTGGCGATGGGCGGATGCGGCGATTCATCTTCCGGGCCGGTTGAGTCGGGCTTGTCACCTTCGACCACCGTCGAGTCTCCCGTGACCACCGCTCCGGCCGTGACAGATCCGGCTTCCGATACCGGCTCATCGGCGCCGGAACCTGCTCCCGACGCCGACGCCCCGCCGCCGGAGCCGATATTGGAACTGGCCGGGGAGGGCTTTGACCGGCCCATCTGGGTTGGATCCCGGCCCGCCGACGGAGCGGTGCTGGTGGCGGAGCAATCGGGTCGGCTTCGCGACCTCGCGTCCGGCGAAGTCGTTCTCGATCTGTCAGCGACCGTCCGGGTCGGGAACGAACGAGGGCTGCTGGGGATAGCCTTCAAGGACGACCGGATGTTCGTCAACTACACGGACCGGCAGGGAGACACCGTGATCTCCGAGTTTCCGGCCACAGCGCCGCTCCCGGCTGACGAGCTACAGCTCATCACGATCCGACAACCGGCTTCCAACCACAACGGGGGAGGACTCGAAATCGGGCCGGACGGGCTGTTATGGGTGGGCACCGGCGACGGCGGGCGCGCCAACGACGCGTTCGGGCACGGGCAGGATCCGTCGACCGAACTGGGGGCCATGCTCCGATTCGACGTCTCCACTCCCGGCACGGCGGCTCCGGCCGGCGGATTTGCAGGTGCCAGACAGGAGGTGTGGGCGATCGGGCTTCGCAACCCTTGGCGGTACACATTTGATTCGGGTTTCTTGATCGTGGCGGATGTCGGCCAGAACCGGGTGGAGGAGGTCTCGGCGGTGCCGGTGACCGCGACCGACGTGAACTTCGGGTGGCCGCTGCTGGAAGGTTCCAGGTGCCGCCGCAACTGCGACACGCCTGGCCTGGTGCTTCCCGTGCTCGAGTATGACCATGGCGAGGGGTGTTCCATCACGGGTGGCGTGGTCTACCGAGGGACCACCTTGCCCCAGCTCGATGGCTCGTATCTCTACTCGGACTACTGCTCGGGTTGGATCAGGGCAGCTTCGTTCGAGGCCGACGGAACGATGACGGACGACCGCGAGTTGTTTCCGAGCATCGGGAACGTCACCTCGTTCGGTACCGACCCCGACGGTGAGGTGTACATCACCGAACACCGGGGATCGGTGTACCGGCTGGCGGGCGTCAGGTGATCACCTCTGAACCCTCGAAGTGCCATTTGGAGCGCGACGCCTGAGCGGCTTCGACGTCCACCCTCGACAACACGACGGCGCCGATCACGAAGAAGGCGATGACCGACAGAATGGCGGGCCGGCCGGAGCCGGTCTGGCTGCTGACGACTGCGAAGATGAGGGGTCCCCAGATGGCGGAGAACTTGGAGAACACCGAGAAGAACCCGTAGAACTCGGCGCTCGCCTCCTCGGGAACCATCGTGCCATACAGGCTTCGGCTGAGAGCCTGTACGCCCCCCAGCACGAACCCCACAACTGCGGCCAGGCCGTAGAAGGGCAAGGCCTCACCGGCCGGAAGGAGGTAGGCGCCGATACCGAGCAGGACCCAGATCGAGAGGTTGAAGATGATGGCGTTCTTGGCGCTGATGCGATCGGCAATCGCCCCGAATGCGAAAGCGCCACCGAAGGCGACGAACTGGACGATCAGGAAGGCCACGATCACCTCCTGCAGGGCGAGGTTCAAGGTGTCCTCGGCGTAGGCACCCGAAATGTTGATGACCGTCTGGGTCCCGTCGTTGTAGATCATGTACGCGATCACGAAGAGGAGAATCTCTCGGAAACCGACCAGCTTTTTGGCGGTTCCGACCGTGCGCTTGAACCCGATCTGGAAATAGGCGACCAGCTGGTTCTTGTTGGCGTATTCGGCGGGGAGTTCGCCCTCGATCCCGTTTTCCGGCAGGTTGCGGAGGGCATAGATCGTGAAGAGCACCCACCACACCCCGGCTCCGAAGATACCGAACCGGGTGGCCAGCTCGGTCTCGATCCCGATCATTCCGTTGTCGGCGAGGATGATGAGCACGAATGCCATCAACACGTACAACCCGCCGCCGATGTAACCGTAGGCGAAGCCTTTCGAGGAAACCCGATCGATGGTGTCTTCGGTCGTGATCTGCGGGAGAAAGCCGTCGTAGAACACGTTGGCTGCCACGAAGCCGACCTGGCTCACCAGGAACACCAGGAGAAACAGCGGGACGGCTCCTGAGGGAACGAAGAAGATCGCCATGGTGAACACCGCCCCGATGAAAGCGAAGAAGCGGAGAAACGCCCGCTTGGCCGCTGAGAAATCCGCCACCGCCCCCAGCACCGGCATCATGAGGAACAACAAGAAGGCGCCGACCGAGACCAGATAACTCCAGATCGTGATGCCGGACATGCCCAGGAACCCTTCTTCCGGAACGATGACGCCGGTGAAGAACGGAGCGACGATCGCGCCCGAGGTGGTGGCGTAGGCGGAGTTGGCCCAGTCATACATCGCCCAGGAGAAGATTGTCTTCCGATCGTTCTTTACGATGGTGATGGCCACAGCGTCCTTCTTTCCGACGATCACCTTACGGGCAGCCACCGCAGAATCAAGTTTCTCGTCACAGCCCGGCCGTACACTCGCCGTATGGCACGAGTTTTCATCGAACAGTGGTCACCGGAGTACGGCTCCGTCACCGAGACGGACGAGGCCCTGGCGCCCACGATCGAAGAGATCGACACGACCGTCGAGACCGGCCGGCGGTGGCAGCCCCTCGACGGGACACCGCTTCAGGCCGCGGACATCGGATCGGTGGCGATCGTTGATGGGGTCCGGCGCATCGATGCCCGGCTCACCCTCGAGAATGGTGCCGGCCCGGTGCCGGGGTTGTGCGGCTCGGTGGCGGCCGGCGCGGTGATCTGGCGGCCGGATGCACCATCGGCCGAATTCGGCACTGTCACGGTCGACCGGCTCGCCCTGTTCGCCGGCGGGCACGAACCGGTGCTGCCGCAGACGAACAGTGGCTTCTCGTACCGTTCCCAGGCCGTGGGAAGCAGTGATCCGGGCCTGTTGATCCCGGCGCTGCACGATCGCATGCGGAAGCTCGAAACCTCGTTGGCCGCCTCCCTGGCACGAGACGGCCACCTCGTCATCTCGGACGGCCGGGTCAGCGGTCTCGAGTCGCTGGCCATCGTGGGATTCATCAAGAGCCATCGCGTGAACTATCTGCCCCCCGAGGTCGGGGGGATCATCCAGGAGCTGGCAGCCGGCCAGCGCACCCCGCTGTTCGCCCTCGCCGATTTCGCCCGCTACTCGTGGTACGTGCGCCTGGCCGACGTGGCCGGTGGGCATTCCTGGTCGGGCATCGGCCGGTGCGAGGTGTCCGGCTCACTGCCCCGCGCGACCGCCATCGAGTTGGCCGACACGGTCACGGGCATGCTGCCGGTGTTGGCTTCGGAGCCCCACATCGATCCGCGCGCCCCACAGAACCTGGTGCCGATCGGGGCACTCGAGCGACATCTGCGCCGGCATCTCGGTGACCAGAAGCTCGCCTACCGGGCTTTGCGGGCCGCCATGATGCGCCCGGTGCCGGCCGGGGCGGAACCGGGTGGAGCGGCCTGACATGTATGGTTGCGCCTGGCGCCTGTGCTGGGCGCCCACGGCCGGCGCAACTGCCGGTGAAGTTGCCGGTGAAATGTCTGGTGATATGGCCGGTGAAGTTGCCGGTGAAATGTCTGGTGATGTTGCCGGTGAAATGGCAGGTGGAATTGCCCATGCAAGTGGCAGGTGAAATTGCCAATGAAATGGCAGGTCGATCCCGGGCACCCGATCCGACCAGCGATCAAGCCGGCGATCAGACCAGTGGTCAGACCAGAGCGGAGATCAGACCAGAGCTCGGACCTCGATACATGCAGGAGATCACGCGACTTGCCGGACGAGACCGTCATCGGATGCGCCGAGGAGTAGACAATGGCTCCTGATCCCGTTGGTCGCGTGATCGGTTCCGAGCACAGCTCGACACGCGAGTTCCGCGTGGTCATCGAGCCCGACGCCTACCTGCAATTGGATGATCTGGTGGCGGTGGCGACCTCCGTTCCCTCCGTGGGAGAGGTGATGACCTACGGCATCGTCACGGAGGTCGAGGCGGTCTACGAGGGGGCTGCTTTCGAGTCCGATGCGTTCCGCATCGCCGGCGACGGCACCCTGCCTGCCGACAAGGTCAGGACTGCCCGCGTATCGGTGACCCGGGTCGATCCGGAGGTGTGGGTGGCTCCCGACCCGGGTGGCGAGGTCTCCCGCGCCGTGGGAGAGGACCGGGATAAGGCTCTCTACACGGACGAAATGGAGCGGGCGTTGCCCGTGGGGCTCGGGCGGGATGGCATGCCGATGCACGTGGATCTCGACTTCTTCGACGGTCGCAAAGGCGGCCACATGTCGATTTCCGGCGTCTCCGGCGTCGCCACCAAGACGTCCTTCGCGCTGTTCTTTCTGCGAATGCTGACGGCCCGGCCGGAGATCATGGGGGAGGGGGCGGCCAACCTGCGCGTGCTCGTCTTCAACGTGAAGGGCGAAGACCTGCTCTGGCTCGATCGCCCCAACCGCTACTTCACGCGGGAGGCGGCTGCCCGATGGGCAGGGCTCGGTGTCGACGACCCCGGCCCGTTCCCGTCGGTTTCGTTCTGGGCTCCGCCCAAGCCGCAGTCGGGCGACGTGATCGTGCCCGACACCGGGGGTCGGCAAGAAGGGGTCGAGGCGTTTTCCTGGACGCCGCGGGAGTTCATCGACGAGGGGCTGCTGCGGTTTTTGTTCACCGACGCCGCCGATACGCGTAACCAGATCCCTTTCATCGAAGAGCGGGTCCGGGCCCAGCTCAGCCGGTTTGCCGTCGACGTGGTGGGAGAGCCGGGAGCGGTGGTGCTTCGTGACCCGGGTGAGGGGCACAAGCCCGGCGACGAGATCGTCCCGAACCCCGGGGAGCGCATGATCACGGATCTGCGCACGCTGGTCGATGCCATCGAAGAGTTCGTGGATCCGGAGGACGGCGAGCCGGATCAGAAATGGACGGGGCGCGTCCAGCCAGGCACCGTCTCGGCCTTCGTGCGCCGGCTGCGGGCGGCAGTGCACCGGCTCGGCCATCTGATTCGGGCCGGCAAGAGCCAGCGGATCAACCGGCGCTTGTCGCAAGTGACCGTCGTGGGGATCCAGGGACTCCACGATCTCGGGCAGCGTTTTGTGGTGGGCGCCCTGCTGGCCGAGACCTTTGCCGACAAGGAGAAGACCGGCCAGCGGCTTCCGCTCTCGGTCGTGGTGCTCGACGAGCTGAACAAGTACGCCCCTCGGGACGGTTCCAGCCCGCTCAAGGAGATGCTGATCGACATCGCTCAGCGGGGTCGGTCGCTGGGTGTGTTGTTGGTGGGGGCGCAACAAACCGCTTCCCGGGTGGCCCAGGAAGTCATGGAGAACGCCGCCATCCGGGTCGCCGGCCGTCTCGATGCTGCCGAGGCGGAGCGAAGCGAATACGGTTGGATGCTGCCCTCCACGCGCGCCCGGGCCCGGCTGCTGAAGCCCGGGACGATGGTGGTCAGCCAACCGGCGCTGCCGGTGCCGCTGGTGGTCGAGTTTCCGTTTCCTCCGTGGGCTACCCGCAAAGAGGAGGTCGATGATTCCGGCGTCGACCCGTTCGTAGATCTGTAGTGCGGGTTCTCCATACGTCCGACTGGCACGTCGGTAAGCGGATCGGTCGCTACGACCGCACGGCCGAGTACGCCGAGGTGATCGAGGAGGTGGCAGGGATTGCCGCCGCCGAAGACGTCGACCTGGTGCTTCATTCGGGTGACCTGTTTGATCGCCCGCATCCATCGGTCGCCGCCATGGAGATCGGCTTTCGAGGGCTGATGGCCCTGGCTGCCGGCGGGCGGCGCCCGGTCGTCGTCATTGCCGGTAATCACGATTCGCCGAGCTTTTTCGAAGCTCTCGCCCCGTTCTTTGCGGTGCACAACATCCATCTGGTGGGGGACATCAAGCGCCCCGATGAGGGCGGGGTACTGGAGCTCGAAACCCCCTCGGGGAGGGCGGTGGTGAGCTGCTTTCCGTTCCTGCGCGAGGGCCGGGTCGTCGATTTCGTCAAGGAAGCCGACGAGTGGTACAAGCACTATGCCGATCGGCTCCGCCAGATCTCCGAGATGTACAGCCGGCACGCAACCGACCTGGCGGGGACCGATGCGGTCACCTTCCTGGTGGCCCACTTTCTGGTCGGGGGTGCCAAAGTGCACGGTCACGGAGCACCCCGGGGTGAGCGCGAGTTGCACATGGGCGAGGCCTATGCCGCCACCAGTGAGGCGATCCCACCCGGTCCCCAGTACGTGGCACTGGGCCACATCCACGCCCCCCAACCGGTCCCCGGGGCAAAAGTTCCGGCTGAGTACGCCGGCTCGCTGCTGGAGCTCGACTTCGGAGAGTCGGGCGAGACGAAGCGGGTCGTGGTGGTGGAAGTCGAGCCGAGCCTGCCCGCTTCGGTTCGGTCGGTCCCACTCACGGGTGGTCGGCGGCTGGTTCGCGCCAGAGGTGATTGGCAATCGCTCCTGGCGCGGGACGATTTGGCGGAGGCCTACCTGGATCTGACGGTGGAGACGGCGGGGCCGGACCCGGGCTTGTCCGATCGCGCCCGCGACGAGTTCGACTACGTCGTCAAAGTGGCGGCCGATTACCCGCGGGCCGAGGCCGATCTCGTGGTGCACAGCGAGCGCACTCTGGTCGAGCGCTATTCCGATTTCGTGATGGAACGAGACGGCGCCGCCCCGCCGCCGGAGCTGATCGAAGCCTTTCGCGAGGTGATGGAGGAAGCCGGTTATGCGCCCGCTTGAGCTTCGCCTCCGCAACTTCCGATCGTATGGTGATGAGCCATCGGTCTTCGATTTTCGTGGTCGGCGCCTGGTTGGTGTGGTCGGGCCCATTGGGTCCGGGAAATCGTCAATTCTCGATGGCATCGCGTTCTCGTTGTACGGCAAGACGCCCTCGCTGTCCCGGGGCACCAAGAGCCTCATTCACCAGCGGGCCGATGGCTGTGTGGTGACGTTCCGGTTCTCGGTCGATGACGAGGTGTGGGAAGTGGTGCGCGCGCTGCGGCGGAAGGGCCAGAGCCAGCACATCCTCTATCGCCTTTCGTCCGACACGGCCGATGCCGACAAGGTGGAGACAATCAACCTCGAGGCCGACGTCAACGCTCGCATCGTCGACTTGCTGGGTCTCGAGTTCGACGCCTTCACGCGCTCGGTGCTGCTCGCCCAGGGACGGTTTTCGGAGTTCCTTCGGGCGGCGCCGGCCGAGCGAGACGTGGTGCTCAAGGGCTTGTTCGGCCACGAGCGAATCGATGTGATGCGCCAGATCGCCAAGGACCGGGTTGCTGCCCTCGACCTCGAGCTTGCTCGCGGCGAGAGCGAAGCAGCCAACCTGGATGCGCTGCGGCAACGCAGTGACACACTCGAAGAAGAGGTGGAAGCTCTGACCGAGCGTCGGACCGTGCTCCAGGAGGCCCTGCCCGCCCACAACGACGACCTCGAGTTGGTCGGGATCCTGCGGAGAGAAATCCAGGTCTTGACCGGGCGGCTACGGGGGTTGTCCACCGCTGCCCGTCCCAACCCGGAAGAGGTGGCTTCTCTCTCGAAGACAGCCGCAGCCGCCGAGGAACTACGGGCCGAGATCGCGATCGAGCTGACAGCAGCAGAAGCGGCGTTGGCCGCAGTGGGGAGCGAGGTGACGGCGAACGCCGAGAGCCGGGCGAACACGACCGAGGCGCTGTCGATCCTGGAGGAACGGCGGCTCCACCACAGGAGACTCAGCGACCTGAAGGAGGCCGCAGGCAAGCAACGAGCCGACCTCGAGGCGATCATGTCCGCCGTCACAGACGTCGAGTCGCGACTGCAGAGTGCGGCAGCGGCAGCCGACACGGCCGAGGGCCGGCTGATCGGGGCGCGCGAAGGGGTGCAGGCGGCCGAGAAGATGGTGCAGCACCAGCAGGCTGCCGACATGGCGGGAACGCTCCGCCACGAGCTGGAGGACGGTGAGCCATGCCCGGTGTGTGCCCGGCCGGTGGAGATCGAGCTGCTCGACGCAGTGCCGCCGGTGGCCTTGGAGGAGGCCTGGGTTCAGCTGGAGGATGCCCAGGCCCGACTGGCCGAAGCCGAGGTCGCGGCCCAGGCCGCCCTCTCGGACCGTACGCGACTGGAGACCGAGCTCGCTCACGGCAACCGACGCGTCGGCGAGGTGCAGGAAGAGATCGATATCGCCGACCGATCTGTGGCGGAACAGTCGGAGGCGATCACCGGCTTGGAGAAGACCCTGGCGAGCATTCTGGGCCCGGGGGATCCCGAGGAGCTGATCCAGGGACGCAAGGAGGCAATCAAGGCGCTGGATCAGAAGCTCGAACAGGCCCGGGCGCACCGGGATGCGATCCGGGTCCGCCACGATGAGGCCATCCTGGCTGAGCAGCAGGCAAACAAACAGCTGGGCGCCACCCAATTGATCCTGGCCGAGCTGGCCGGAAAGCTCGAGCTGGACGGCGGCGAAGTCCCCTCCGATCCCGTATCGCACGTGGGCGCGATGCTCCAGCGATTGGACGACGCGATCAACGAGACGAGCAAGAGCGTCGAGACCACCCAACAGGACCTGGCCGTCGTCGAGGAGCGTATGGCAGAGCGTATCGAAGAACTGGCCGTCCAAGGGCCGCTGGTCGACGCCATCGGCCGGCTCGATGGACAGCTTCAGACCGCCACACTCGAGCTCGAGTCACTTGCTGAGCGGATCGTTGCGACGACCGAGATGCTCAAAGGGCGGGACGCCAAGGTCCAGGTACGCGACACGTACGTGCGCATCGCCGCTGACCTCTCGACGGCCAACTTCGTTCGCTACCTCCTCGATGCGGAGCGGCAGAGACTGGCGGAATTGGGGAGCGAGCATTTCCAGCGGCTGTCAGCCGGTCGGTATCGCTTCGACACCGACGGCTCGTTCAACGTCATCGATCTCACCGCGGCCGATGCGATTCGCAAGCCCGACAGCCTGTCGGGAGGAGAGACGTTCCTGGCCTCACTCGGTCTGGCCCTGGCGCTGGCGGAGCTCGTAGGTCGCACCGGGGGCAGGCTGGACGCTTTCTTTCTCGATGAAGGGTTCGGCTCGCTCGATCCCGAGCACCTGGACCTGGCGATGGACGGTATCGAAGCGGTGGCAGCCGGCACCATGGACCGGCTCGTGCTGGTGGTGAGTCACGTCGCCGAGCTGCGGGAGCGTCTGGAAGACCTCATCCAGCTTGATCGTGACCCCGTATCCGGCAACACCAGGGTGATGAGGGCTTAGCTCCGGCCCCGGGAGTTACACTCGCACCCTTCATGGGCATCAAATGCGGCTTCGTCGGCCTCCCCAATGTCGGCAAATCGACCCTGTTCAATGCGTTGACGGCGGCCGAGATACCGGCTGAGAACTATCCCTTCTGCACGATCGACCCCAACGTGGGGATCGCCCTCGTGCCCGATGAGCGGCTGCAGGCGATCGCGGATATCGTCAAGCCGAAGGAGATCGTTCCGACCGCCATCGAGTTCGTGGACATCGCCGGGCTCGTGGCCGGCGCCTCGCAGGGGGAGGGCTTGGGCAATCAGTTTCTCGCGCACATTCGCGAAGTCGACGCCATTGCCCACGTCGTTCGCTGTTTTGAGGATGACAACGTCGTCCACGTCGACGGCGAACTCGACCCGATTGCCGACATCGAGACCATCAACACCGAATTGGCGCTGGCCGACCTGGCCACGGTAGAGCGCGCTATAGACCGCGCCCGGCGCCGTGCCAAGTCGGGGGACAAGGCCTCCCTGCCGCTGATCGGCGTGCTCGAGAGGGTGCAAGCTGCCCTTGACGAAGGCCTGGCGGCCCGCGCCGCATTGGATGACGCTGCCGATCGGGCGCTCGTGAAGGAGTTGTTTCTGCTCACGGCCAAACCCACCCTGTACGTGGCCAACGTGACCGAAGGCGGGGGCTCTCCCCACGTTGAGACGTTGCGCCGATATGCCGCCCGCCAGGGAGCCGAGGTGGTCGTGATCTCGGCTGCCATCGAGGGCGAGATAGCGACGCTTGCAGAAGAAGACAAGGACGAGTTTCTACGGGACCTCGGCGAGACCGAACCCGGCCTGAACCGCATGATCCGGGCCGCCTACCAGTTGCTGGGTCTGCTGACCTTCTTCACGGTCGGCGAGAAGGAGGTGCGGGCATGGACCGTCAAGGACGGGTCCAGGGCCCCCGAGGCCGCCGGCGTCATTCACACCGATTTCGAGCATGGCTTCATTCGCGCTGAGGTCATCTCGTATGACGATTTCATAGAGTTCGGCGGCGAGACGGGTGCCAAAGAAGCCGGCAAGTGGAGGCTGGAAGGCAAGGATTATGTCATGAAGGAAGGGGATGTCGTGTATTACAGGTTTAACGTATAGCTCCATGAAGGTGATAGTTGTCGGTGCCGGGGGCACAGCTCGCGAGCTGCTGCGTCGTTTGGGAGAAGCGTGGGACGTGACGCTGATCGACAAAGATCCCGATCGGCTCAAGCTGGCCGCGGCCGTTCGCTCCTTCACGCCGGTCGAAGGCGACGGTTCCAGCCCAGTCGTTCTGGGCGAGGCGGGTCTCCTCACCTCCGATGCGCTGGTGGCCTGCACGAACAGCGATGAAGTCAACCTGGCCGCCTGCAAGCTGGCAATCGATGCCGATGTCTTCCGGATCGGCGCCATGGCAGCCGACCCCGAACGGCTGGTGGACTACCAGACGCTGGGCATCGCCGCCCATTCTCCCGACAGTCTGACCGCCCGCTGGCTCGAACTCGATCTCGAGCCGCGACGGGTCGCCTCGATGGCTTTTGCCGGAGGGCGGGCCGAGGCGATCGAACTCGAGGTCGCCTCCGACTCACCCGTGGCCGGCAAGGCGCTCAAAGATCTCCCGGTGGCCGATTGGCTGGTCGGTGTGATCCACCGTGACAACGACCTGATCATCCCGCACGGTGATGATGTGCTCAAAGTCGGGGATCGCGTCACGGTGGTCGGGCCGTCGCGGAAGTTCGGCGAAATCATCGGTCTCTTCACTTCCGGCCAGGCTCGCTTTCCCCTCGATTACGGCTCCCAGGTCGTGGTGCCGATGCGTGGCATCGAGGACCTGGAGTCCCTGTTCGCCGAGGCCGTGTACGTCACCCGCAACAGCATCGCCAAGGGGCTGGTGGTCGTCCATCGGGAGGGAGAGGACAGCAGTGAGCTCATCGACCGGGCAGCCCGGCTGGCGACTGGCGTCGAGGTCCGGTTTCAAGAGGTTTCGGGTCGGGCGATCGACCATGTGCCCGAGGTGGCCACGGACGTCGGCGGCCTCATCGTGGTCCCCGAGCTCTCCAACCGGCCCCGGTGGCTGCGGTTCACGGCCTCGCGCGAGGCCCGGCTCGCATATGAGACGGGTGTTCCGGTCTTGATTGCCCGCGGCAGTTTTCCCTACCGGGAGATCCTGGTGCCGGCCCGCCCCACCCCTGCCGGCCGAGCTGCCATTCGAGCTGCGGTCGATCTTGCACGCCTCACCAAAGCCGAGCTGACCGGGCTGGCCGTCATCGACGCCACCTTCATCGCCGGCCCCGACGTAGCGGACGAGGCACGAGCGGCGGCGGCGCGGCTCAAGGAGCAGGCGGCCGTCCAGGGGGTGTCGGTTCGGCGCAAGGTCCGCCGGGGCAATCCCATACGGGTCTTCCTCGAATTCTCCACCGATTTGACGGTGCTGGGGATGCGCCAGCGCAGCGTGGGCGTGCGCATTGCCGAGCACATCGCCCGCGACTCCAGGTCTTCTGTTTTGCTGGTTCCAACGCAATGAACGGACCGAGGTGATCGCAACGCTGTCAGTTGCCGGGGAGGTCGTGGCGAGCGAGAGCGTCTCGCACGAGGTCGCCGCCACGCCGATGACCCTGGTGATCGTGGCTGCCGCCGCCTTCCTGCTCCCGCTCCTCGCCCGCCGTTTGAACCTGCCGGCGGTGGTGCTCGAGATCCTGTTCGGGTTGCTGGTGGGACCGGCGCTATTGGGCCTGGTCGAGCCCACCGAACTGTTCGAGTTCCTGGCCGAGTTCGGCTTGCTGCTCCTGATGTTTCTCTCGGGCTTTGAAATCGACTTCGACCGGCTCGAACGGCAAGGCCCGCGCCAGCTGGTGCTGGGGCTGGCGATGACCGGCATCATCTTTGCGCTGGCGTGGTTTGGCGTCGGGTCCTTCCTCACCCTCGAGGATGGAAGCCAGCAGCTGTTCATTGCCCTCCTGCTCACAGCTGCCGCCATCGGGCTCGTCATTCCGGTGCTGCGTGACACGGGACGCACCTCCACCCGTGTGGGTCAGGCGGCGATCCTCATCGCCGTCCTGGCCGAGGTGCTGAGCTTGATCGGCATCGTCCTGTTCCTGGCGATCCGCGACAACGGGTTGTCGCTCGACCTGCTCAAGCTGCCGGCCCTGTTCATCGTCATCGGCTCGGTGCTCTTCGGTATCAAGCGGGCGGCCTGGTGGTATCCGGAGCGGTTTGAACGGCTCTTCGACCCTCACGACCCGCAAGAGCTGGGGATTCGGGCCTCGCTGGCACTCATGTTCGTGTTCGTCGGCCTGTCGATCGCCCTGGGCATCGAGGCGATCCTCGGTGCCTTCTTGGCCGGCACGATCTTCGCCTTCGTGTTTCGCTATCGAGGGGGGCTGGAGGAACAGCTCTCCGGCATGGCCTTCGGCTTCTTCATCCCGATCTTCTTCATCACGGTGGGAATCGAGTTCCCGCTCGGCGATCTCGCCGACGCCCAGGTCTTGGGGGAGGCGGTGAGCCTCATCGCGGTGGCCATCGGGATCAAGCTGCTTGCGGGTCTGATCCTGGTCGTGCGCGGCTTTTCCATCCGCCAGGCCGTGTCAGTTGGCGTGCTGCTGGCGGGCCAGCTGAGCGTGATCATCGCGCTCGCCGACATCGGCCTCAACGCCGGCCTGCTCTCCGTCGGCCAGCGGGCGGGAGCCATCCTGCTGGTGGCTGTCACCGCTGTCTTGACCCCGGTCGCCTTCCGGGTGCTGGCGCCGCCATTGCGCTCTGCTCCCGTGGCGGTGGAGTAGGCGTCACACTCGGTGGCCGCCGTAGGCGGTGTCGTCTCACCCGAGGACCATGGGATTCGTAGGTAACTAGGCAGGCATGGTGCATTCGTGCCATATGTCGTATGACGCTCCACGGCCACTGTTGGTGGCCCGATGGAGTAGCCATGAATGGACAACCCAATCAGGAACCGAAAGAGCTGACTGCCCGGCAGAAGCGACTGGCCGAGCTGTCGAAGCTCATCGCCGAGGATCGTTACAACATCCCATCCGAATGGGTTGCCGAGAGCATTCTCCGCTGGCGCGGCCGAGCGGGGCGCGTGAACTAGCCTCCGCCGCCGTGAACCGACAAGTACCTGCGCAACTGGTTCGCGGCTTTCTCATGGGGGCCGCCGACATCGTCCCCGGTGTTTCGGGGGGCACGGTAGCCCTCGTGTTGGGCATCTACGAGCGTCTGGTCGCCAATGTGCGCAAGGGTGCCACCTCGCTCAGCCGCTTGATCCGCGGCGACGTTGCAGGATTCTGGGAAGCGTTCCGGGGCATCGACTGGCTGTTCATCTTGCCGCTCGTCATCGGCATCGTTCTCGCCGTCATCGCGGCGGCGACCCCGATCACCTGGTTGCTGGAGAACCGTCCCCAGCCCACCGCCGGCGTGTTCTTCGGCCTCATCGCCGGTTCCATCTTCGTGGCCTGGCAGCTGTTGGTGAAGCGCGATTCGCAACGCTTCATCGTGATGGCGCTGGTGGCAGTCGTGGCTTTCGTTGTTCTGGGCTGGCGGGGAGGCGAGGTTCTGGCCCCCTCTTCCCTGGTCTTCGTCGGCGCAGGTGCGTTGGCGATTTGTGCCATGATCCTGCCCGGCGTCTCAGGATCGTTCATTCTGCTGATGATCGGCATGTATCAGCCGGTGCTCGACGCCGTCCACGAGCGATCCTTGGGGACTCTCGGGATCTTCCTGCTGGGGGCCATCGTTGGTCTCGCCTTGTTCAGCACGCTGCTCAATTGGCTCCTCGAACACCACCACGACACCGTCCTGGCGGGGTTGATCGGGCTGATGCTGGGATCGCTGCGGGTGCTGTGGCCATGGCCAGACGGCACCGACTCTACGACCCTGGGGCCGCCTGACGGTCAGGTCGGTCTGATCACGGTCCTGGCCGTTGCCGCCTTCCTCATTGTGTTTGCACTGTCACGCTTGCAGGCAAAACACACATGAAGGTCGTGGCCCAGCGGGCGTCGGAGGGTGCCGTGCGGGTGGGAGACGAGACCATCGGCTCGATCGGAAGAGGCCTGGTGCTGCTCGTGGGGATCGGTCCGGACGACACGGTTCGTGACGCCGAGGCCCTGGCCGACAAGATCGCCGGCCTGCGGGTGTTTTCTGATGACGCCGGCCACATGAACCTGGACCTGGCGGCGGTCGGCGGCAGCATTCTGGCGGTGTCGCAGTTCACGCTTCTGGCCGACCTCCGCAAGGGCCGGCGGCCTTCGTTCGTGCGGGCTGCTCCCCCCGAGTTGGCCGAGCCGCTGTTTGACGAGTTCGTCGCAGCCCTGCGCCGGCACGGGATCGAAGTGGCTACGGGCCAGTTCGGGGCCCAGATGGAGGTGGCGCTGGTCAATGACGGCCCGGTCACCATCCTGCTCGAAACCCGGGATGGCAGGGTGATCTGACTGGCCCCGTCGTCCCCGTTGGTTGTCGCCGCTGTGCGATCGGCTACGACCGACGGATGGCTCCGTCCGCCGGTCCCAGCTGAAGAGTGGACTCACCGTCAACGGCGTACAGCACGCCATCCAGAATGGCACCCAGTTCGTCGATCCCGTCCTGGTTCCAGTCTCCCACGATGACATCGTCGGCCATGACCTCGATCTCGAGATCGGCGGTGCCGGCCGAGTAATCGAAGCGGATGTACGCCCGACCGTCACGGAATACGCCGATGTCGTCGGTGTCGTCGCCGTTGAAGTTGCCGGCGAAGGGGATGTCACCGTCCATTCCGTACATGAACTCGATGTCGGCAAACCCGGTGCTCAGGCTGTTGCGCAGATACACCATGGCCTCGGATGAGCGGTACACACCGAAACTGTCCGCCCCGTCTCCGTCCCAGTCGCCGACCATCGGACGGTCACCGGGTATGCCGATATACCACTCGACATCTGCCATGCCGGTGTCGTTCGTGTTTCGGACGTAGGCGTATCCCGTGGACGGGCGATAGAGTCCTGGGGTCTTGTCTCCGTCGCCGTCCCAATCGCCCAGGAACGGGATGTCTCCCGGCACGCCGAACCAGAAGGGCTCCATGCCGGGCAAGAACCACTGGCCTCCATTGTCGACGTAACCCCCGCTGGGCGTCTCGCCGGGCGGCTCCTCGGAGGGTGGTTCCTCCGGGAACGGTTCGGGTTCGAGCTCTGCGATCTGGCCCCGCATCGCCCCGTCCGGCCACGTCTCGGAGTGCACGTTGACATAGAACCCAAACGGTTCGGCCAGGATCTCGGCCAGGATCTCGGGGTCGGCGGCCACGACGCCCATCGACCCGAGGTTGGTCCAGTCGAGGTCGACGACAACCGGGCCGTCTTCACCGGGAAAGCCGCGGTGGATGTGAGCGGCGGTCACGGGAGAATCGCTGTCGATGAACAGGTCGAAGTAGACGTCGAACTCACCGAATTCCAGGTAGGCGTTGCCGGTGCCCCCTGGCCCTTGGAGGGGAACATTGAACCCGGGCGGGAAGTCCGGCTCCTCGAATACCGAGATGTCGAAGAACCAGTTGCCCCGGACCACGCGGTCTTGCCGGACCCGCTCTTCGATCACGCGAGGTGAGACCGGACCGGCGGCGTCGTCGAAGAGCTCGAGTCGCGCGACGAGGTCGGCGTTCGATGGTCGGTTGGCGAGCTCCTCGAGCACCTCATCGAACGACCCGGGGGCGTCTCCGGGGAAGTCGTTGGGAGGGGGCTCCTCGAAGAAAAACCCGCCCTCACCCTGGCCGCCGGATACGATCAGGCTGCCGGGGCCGGACACGATGTCATCCGGTATCTGCAGCTGGATGATCTGGGTGGTCTCGGTTCCTCCCCCTACCAGCGTGGCCTCGATGTCGAGCACCTCGCCGGGAGCCGCGGTGAGAAAGCTTTCGTTGGACGATCCAGTGGCGGTCGAGACAACGACGTCGGTGATGGTCACCTCCCTCGGCTCTGAATTCAGGTTGAGCTGATTGACAGCCACCCGGGTGATCTCAACGTCCTCATACGGGTTGAACAACAACGTGTCGATGAAGTTGGGAACCTCGAAGGAGCTCTCGAAGCTGATGTCGAACTCGGATGAGTACACGTTCGATCGATCGACCGTGAAAGGTGTTCCGTTCTCGCGGGTACCGTCGATTGTGAACATGATCTCGCTGGACCCATCCCCGATGGCGTCGAACACTGCGTCGATGTTGGCGAACAGGTGGGAGAAGGCGATGCCGGAGAGGAAATCTTGCCCGAGGACCTGGGTTGCGCCCATGCGAGAGCGCGCCAGCTCGTCGAAGGTCACGGTCGACGTGATGGGGATACCGGACGGGATCTCACCGTCGATGCCGCGGATCCCGGCGAGGTGGTCGCGGTCGATCCGGCCGAACAGGCTGCCCAGATTCGCGATCTTGTAGTTGCCGAACAGGCCGCTTTCGTCGTCGATGATCGTGACGATGTCGGCCGTGGCCATCCCCAGCGTCGATTCACCGCTGAAGTTGGCGGGATGCCCAAAGGCGATGATCTGATCGCCCCGGCACAGAGTGGCGGTGCCAGTGGCGAAGAACGAGATGTCGCCCAGCGACAGTACGGCGCTCAGCGGCTCACCGGGCAAAGCGGTTTCCCCGCCGCCGCCGGTGCCTCCACCCCCGCCGCCCTGAGGCACGATCGTGGTGGGGGAGAGCCCGATCCGATCCAGCAGCTCGTGGCGTTCCGGGCTCACTCCGGCGATGGTCGTGGGGAGCGGCAGGTGACTCGCCATCTGGTCACCGGCCGTCCCCAGCATCTGGCCGCTGACCACCATGTTCATGCTGGGCGCCGCCGGCGGAGTCGTTGCGGGGTATTCGAGGATCGCCGCCATGGCGTCGGCCGGGGTGATACCGAAGACGTAGTCGCTGCCGGACAACCCGTAGGCGAGCGCCCCGACCAGCTTCCCGTCGATGTAGATCGGGGATCCAGACATCCCGGCCGCCACCCCCCCGGCTGCCTCGATCACCGGTCCCGACGCACGCGCCAGGATCATGTCGAGTCCGATCCCGATGCCATTGGGCAGGACTCCCAGGATCTCGACATCGAATGCCATCGGTTGCGCACCCTGGATCGCCGTATAGCCGGTACCCATCATGCCGGGCATCAGGTGGGAGGGGTCCTTCGTGGCGGGGGCGTTGGTGCAATCGGTCTGGAGGCCGCCCGGATTGGCGCCGACCGGGGCCGCCATCAGCGTGGCGGCCAGCGTCAGCAGCGCAATCCATACGATCGACCGTCGCCGTTGGTCTCGTGGCCCGGTTCTCACCGAGGCTGTCCCCCTGTCCATCCAATGCGCCACGTTCGCGTTCGTCCCACCGCCCGGCATGTGTGTCCCTCCTCCTTGGCCCGCTCGGCCGAGCCTACTGACCTGCTCGGCTCACGTAGTCGGTGCCGGCCTCACAAACGGTGAGGAAGTCACACCCATGACACGCCGCCGACGGCCGGGGGTCGAAATCGCGATTGTCGATGCGGCCCAAGGTGTCGGCGACCGTGGCGGCGGCGCCGGCCATCCATTCCTCGTCGGCCTCCTCGGTATGGGTAGCAAACCCCTCGCCCAGATAGGCGAACGTCACATCGATCCTGGCCGGGGCCGGCCGGCCGAGTCCGCCAGCTCGGGCGGCCAGGGCGTAGGCCTGGAGCTGGATCATCTCCGATCCGGGAACCCGTGGCTTGCCTGACTTGAAGTCAACGATCTCCCATTGCGTTTCGTCGCCGTAGACGGCGTCCACCCGTCCGCGCACCGCCCCCCGCTCGGTGCGGTAGTTGAATGGCGCCTCGACCAGCAACGGGCGGTCGGCACCCAGCCGCGAGTTCTTGAACGCTCCGAAGCGCCCCGTGGTTGCGGGTTCCATTGCGTCATACTCGAGGTCTTCTGCCAACGGGACCTTGCCCAGGTTGTAGAGCTCGATGCGACGGTGCAGCTGCGTTCCTGCTCTGGCTCGCCGGCTCGGCCGGCGCGGCAGGCGCTCGACCTGGGACCAGAAGAACCTTCTCGGGCAACTGGCATAGGTCACCAGGCCGGTCACCGATACCTGGGTTGGCTCGGGTGCGGGGGCGGGCGGGGCGGGCTGCGGAAGCTCGAACAGCACCGCCTGCTGTTCGGCCAGATGCCGGGAGGAGGCAGCGTCTGGTTCGGCCGGCGCCCTTTGAGTCTCGTCCAGATGCTTGGTCAGTTCCATCCTCCATCCTGCGAGGAAGTCGGGATCCGGGGCGGGGGTGGTGTCGATGGTCAGTGCGGCAGGGCCTTCTCCCCGGGACGGTGCCGGCCCCACCGGCCTGCGTTCCAGCACATCGGGAACGGAGTTGATCATCTCGAACAACTCGCTCGGCCGCTTGGGGACCACGAATGAGTAGAAGAAGGCCCCGGTGGCGATGAGACGCTGTTTGGCGCGTGTCACGGCCACGTAGGCCGTGCGCCACTCCTGTCGTTCGTGTCGGCGTGTCACCAGCGTGTCGGTGTCCAGTGAACCGTCGTCGTCGGGTTGCATCGAGCGGGGGAGGATCCCGGGCGACCTGGCTGGATTGGCCCCTCGCGCTTGAGAGGGAAACACGCCGGCGGCGAGCGCGGGCAGAAACACCGCCTCCCACTCCAGGCCTTTGGCGCGATGAACCGTGAGGAGCGCAACGGCGTCTTCACTGCTGACTTGGGCAGCCTCCATTTCGTCTGCCGCCGTCTCGTCGAGAAGCGAATCGAGGTAGTCGAGGAACGCCCCCACGGACGGTCGCCCTTCGAGCGGACTCCATTGCTCCGCCAGATCGAGAAAGCGATATACGTTGAGTCGGGCAGAGAGTCTGGCGGCATCGGGCATCGACTCGATCTCGATCCACGCTGAGGTCGTGTCGAGAATCCGGCGGCACAAGTCGCCCAGGGTCAGGCCCTGGGCCACGACGAGCAGCTCCCGGTACTCCTCCCAGAATCGCTCGAGGCGGGGAGCAATGCCCTCTTCCACCGGAGGGGCCTCCCCGGCGCCGGTCGCCACCGCCTCGATCGCATCGAGCAGGTGGGTGCTGGCCTCGTGGCGCCGCCAACCAACCAGCTGCGCGATCTCCCCGATACCCAGCCGAAAGCGGGGACCGAGGAGGATGCGCAGAATCGGTCCGTCCAAATCGCCGCGTTCGAGCAACTGGAGCCAGGCGTGGAGCTGGGCGACCTCGGGGACGTGCACCAGCGCCCCGATGGAGGCGACTTCGACCGGGATCCCCTCGGCTTCCAGGGCCTGACGAACCAAATCGATCTGTGCATTCTTGCGGAACAGCACCGCGATGTCCCGCCAGCGGATCGGAGAGCCGTCCCGTCGGGAGATCTCGGCCTCTTCCCGCAACCGCTGGACCTCTTGGGCGATCCAGTTGGCCTCGTCGACGGCATTGTGGAACCAGGCGGTCGAGATCGCCGCCGGCGGGTTCTCCGGATGGGCCCGCAACCCATGCGCGTCGCCTTCGCCGGTGCGTCTCCGAATGTGATTGGCCAGATCGAGAATCGCCTGGCCGGAGCGATAGTTGGCGGTGAGGGCGAGGGTGGTGGCGGGTCGACCGTCTTCGTCCGCGAAGTCGGTGGGGAAGGCGTTGAAGTTGTGGGTCGTCGCCCCCCGCCATTCGTATATGGTCTGGCCGGTGTCGCCGACTGCGGTAACCGAGTGGCCCTCGCCGAACAGCGCCAACAGCAAGCGTCGCTGGGCGGCGTTGGTGTCCTGGTATTCGTCGAGCAGAACCAGTCGATGCCTCCGGCGGAGTTCCGCCCGCACGCGGTCGATGGTGGTGACGATCTCGTGAGCGATGGAGATCATGTCCCCGAAATCGACGGCGCCGAGGGCTCGCTTCTTCAGCTGGTAGCGCCGCAAAACTTCGCCGAGCTCGGCCCGGCGTCCGCTCACGTCGTCGATTCCGTCGGGCTCCGGAAGGTCTTCTGGCCGATAGAGGTGGTTGGCGAGTTCGCCTCCCAACGCCACGAGCTCCTCGATCCGGCCCCGGGGGTGCGTCAAGTCGAGGGATTCGTACGAACCCTCACCGAGCGTCTCGAGCAGCAGTTGACGCCCGAACCCGGGGGTGATGACCCTCGGATCCTGCTGCAGCCCCAGGTAGCCGCCGAATTCGCGAACGATCGAGAAGGCGAAGCCGTGGTAGGTGGACACGACCGGTGTGCGTCCCGCGCCCGCCAGTTCGGGCAGGCGGGTCCGCAGCCGATGATCGAGCTCTTCCGCAGCTTTGACGGTGAACGTGATGCCGAGCGTGGACTCCGGCTCGACGCGGCCCGCCGAAATGAGGGTCTCGAGTCGCATGGCGATCGTGGAGGTCTTGCCGGTTCCGGCACCGGCCGCCACCCGCAGAGGACGGCCGGGATCGAAAATCATGATCGCCTGCTGTTCATCGGTGGGCTCGATCGTCATGCGAGGTATGGCTCCTGTCCCTCCGGTACCGCCGGGCACGATGACCGCACCGAACAATTGCGACACGCATCGCCCGGGACCGGTTCCCACCGCTCGGCTTCGACGTCGGCCGCCAGGCCCGCCATCGCCTCCTGCACGAGCGGCAGATTGCCCATGTCGAAGCTGCGCGTGGCAAACGGCTGCCTGCGCTGGGGACAGGCCGGATACCACAATTCGGCGCCCCCGATCGGCCCGTGCCTGGACACTTCGGGATCGTGCTGGGCCGCCAGGACGTAGAACCCGAGTTGGATCGAGGCGGCGGCGTCGTCCTGCGGGATCGGGGTGCGGGACGTCTTGTAGTCGACGATCCATACCTGGTCGTTGCGACGTTCGACCCGGTCGATCTGGCCCCGCCAGGTCACATCGTCGGCGGCGTACTGAACCGGGTGTTCAGAGGCGATGAGCTCGTGGGCGGCATTGCGATTCTCGTAGAGCACCGTGAGCATTTCGCGCGCTCGCTCGAGCCAGGCATCGGCCCAAGGCGGTCCGCCGAGACCTTCTGGCGCCCAGCGTGCGTCCAATACGGCGAGCGCGTCGGCCGGCTCGGGCGCCTCGTAGGTGGTATCGGTCTGGTGGATGACCTCGTGGATGGTCTTGCCCAGTTCGAGATGTACGCTGGTGCCGCTGGTGAACCCGAGTTTGCGTTCGAACACGTACCGGCGGGGGCAGCGTCCGTAGGCATCGGCCTGCGAAGGGGAAAGGAAGAGCTGTCCGGGGGTGTGGATTCCACTGTCGCTGCCGCGCGGCAAGACGCCGGCTATGGCGGCTGGGTGGCGCCCACCCCACGACGGCCCCGCCGCCAGATTGGAAATCGCAGCTGAGCGGGCGGCGCGGCCCGCCCCCGGATCGGCGGCCAGGCGTCGCAGCCAGGCCTCCGCCTCGGTTGCCGAGACAGGACGGTCGTGCCCCGGTGGCCGTCCTGCCGGACCGCCGAGCCTGTCCAGAAAACGGCTCGGACCACCCGGGTGGAGATCATCGGCGACGCCGGTGGCCGTCCACACGACCCGGCGCGACGCCCGAGTCATGGCGGTGTATGCCAGCCGGGTCTCTTCCTGGAGCCGAAAGCGTTGGTATTCGACCACATCGGTGGGCAGCGACCTCGACAGGTGGCGCGTCCCCAGCAACGACTCGCGGGACCGCAGGTCGGGAAACACTCCCTCGACTGCATCGGCGATGAAGACGGTGTCGAACTCGAGGCCCTTTGCCTGGTGGAGTGTTGTCAAGGTCACCTCGGGTTCTGGCGTGGGGCGGTACTGGAGTAACGGGTCGGCCTCGAAGTCGTCCTTTTCGGTCCAGCCGAGATACTGGCGCAGCGAGATCGCAGGGTCACGGTCGAACTGACGGCCCAGGACCTGCCCCAGCGACGACCAGCCGTGCCGCTCGTACGAGGCGTCGGGATCGTTGGCAACGGAGGCCAGCTGCGGAAGCGACGCCCAGATGTGCCACAACCCTTCTGCTGCAGCCGCCTCGGTCGCCCATTCGGGCGACGAGATGAGAGCGGCGATGGCGGCCGCCTCTGGGGAATGGTATTCGAGGACGGCGGCCCAGCCCCCGGCGGCAACACGGGTTTCGAGGCGGTGGAGTTCGCCGGGAGACAGCCGCAACAGCGGACCCAGTGCCAGCCGGCGTATGGCCCGGTTGTGGTCTGCTCCCGTGGTGCACGCCGCCGTGACGAGGTCAAACACGATCCGAACTGCGGGGTGGTCGACCAGGCGTGAATCAGGGCGGTTGTGGGGGATCCTCCTACGCTCGAGTGCACGTGACAGTTCGGCCATGAACCGCTTCTTCGTTCGGACGAACACAGCAATTGCGTCGTAAGGCGTGCCGTCGGCGACGTGGGCTCGTTCGATCTCGCGAGCGACCCACTCGGCCTCTTCGGTCGCCTGATCGAAGCGATACGCCTCCACCCGCCCGGCCGCCGCCACTCCCTCGACCGGGCCGGCCGCCCCAGGGAGGTCGAGGTGGGCGGTGAGGGCTTCGGCGGCGCGGAGAATCTCGTCCGGAACCCGGAAGGAGGTCGTGAGGATGATCCGCCGCGCCGGGCTGCCATCGGCGGCTGGAAACTCGTCAGGGAAACGATCGACGTTGCGAAGGTCGGTGCCCCGGAAGCTGTAGACAGACTGATAGGGATCGGCGGCAGCCGTCAGATTGTGGTGGTGGCGGTAGAGCCCGTGAAGGAACTGGGCTTGCACGTAGGACGTGTCCTGGAATTCATCGGCGAGGACGTAGCGAAACTGGGCTGCAAGGGCGGCAGCGACGGCATCGTCGTCGAGTAGATCGACCGCGTTGGTCATCAACGACCCGTAGTCGAGGCGGTTCGTTTCTGACAGTCGGCGCCGATAACGGTCGAAGAACTGCGGGAAGCCTCTCCAATCATCCCGCTCGAATTCTCTCAGCCGCTCGGGACCGATCCGCTGCTCGGAGCAGCGTAGGAGAAAGTCGCTGACCTCCTGGGCGAAGCGGGAGGTCTGGAGGATGGGTCGGTAAGGAATCGCCCAGTCGGAGCGGTCCTCGCCGGAAAGGAGATCGGCCACGAACGCCACTTGCTCGTTGGCGGTCAGCAGGTTGGGCGCCAGACCCGAATTCGACCCGTGGGTCTCGAGGATGCGCAGCGCCAGCGAATGGAAGGTCGAAGCGGACACCTGGGCGGTGGTGTCGTCGAGTTCCCGTTCGATGCGATTCCGAATGTCGGCGGCCCCACGCCGCGAGAAACCGAGGACGACGATTTCACCAGGATCGATGCCGGCGCGTATCAGATGGGTGGCTCGCCGGACCAGGAACTCTGTTTTGCCCGTTCCGGGACCGCCCACGACGATCTGCGGACCGTCGGTCTCCGCGATCGCCGACGGCCACTGCTCTGGTCGGATTTCCAGCCGTGACATGGCCCAGAACCTAGCGATCGGGTATGACGCGTCTGGCCGCGTAACCATGCGGTCAAATGCCACTTTCCGCGGTCGCGAAAGAAGCAATCAGAGCGCGAAAACAAAGCAGGCCCCAGGTTTGACGAGCCCCCCTGGAACGCATATTGTGCAGGGGCTGATCGGGAGAAATCCTGGCAGCGGCCGACCGATGTTGTGTCGGCGGAGTGGCCGAGGCTTTGCCTCGGAGGCGACGTCGAGGCAGCAGGTTTGGCAGGGACCGAGGAGCTTGTCTTAACGGGTGACTCTGAGGGATCTGTCGAATCCGGAAGGTCTGGGGACTTCTAGGCCCTCTTGAACCGACCGTGTTTGAACCGCAAGGGAAGAACCGGGAGGAGCGGGAATACCGAGAAGTTTCCGGCCGGGCGACGGCCCCGGTCCGCAAGGATCGTGGACGGGTCCGGCGACCGGAGCGCCGAAAGGCTGCTGCGGACGGTCACCGCAAGGTGCCGAAAGCAGCGAACTGACGGGGCTTCGGAACTGGAGTTACAACTCTGGTGTGATCGTGCCTTCGGGCACGGAGATACTGGAAGCGTGACTTCGGTTAGGCCCCGGAGCCAACCGGCGGCGGCCGAGCGCCGCGAGCCACCGCAAGGTGGAACGCAGCGGGAGGCGGCAGCTGGACCTGTTGAGTCAGGAATTGACACCGGAGCCGGGCACTGCAGAAAGCAGTTCGCCAAGACGGAGGCGCAGCTCTTCGGGGCCGCGCAGCCGCCTGAGGCGGATTGTGGGCAGTGCCAGCAAAAACCCCGAGAGGGCGGACATCTCTTCGGAGATGACTGTCAGCCCGGGGTTTTTGCGCGTCAGGCGTCGATCAAGCCGAAACCCTGGGTTCTAGGTGGCGGAAATCGCCGTCGGGAGCCCGCGGGTTGACCGGGCCCGAAACCCTGGGTTCTAGGTGGCGGAAATCGCCGTCGGGAGCCCGCGGGTTGACCGGGCCCGGGCGGCGACCGCTGCTGGGCGGAGTGAGTGCTGTTGACGTCCTAGCGTATGGGCGAAAGAGGACTGAGAACTGGACGAACCTTCCCGGGGGCGGCGTTATGTCGCTCTCATGTCGCTGGGAGCGCTCGGTGTCGTCTATGGCGACATCGGGACGAGTCCTCTCTACGCGTTCCGCGAGTCGTTCCACGCAGGGCGTCTCGCCGTCACCGACGACGCCGTCCTAGGCATTCTGTCGACAATGCTGTGGGCGCTCGTGGTGGTGGTCAGCATCAAATACCTCGTGTTCGTCATGCGGGCCGACAATCACGGCGAAGGTGGCATCCTCGCCCTGACGGCCCTGGTGTCGCCGATCAGCCGCCTTGGCACCCCGCAGCGCGGGTCAGGGCTCGTGTTGCTCGGGCTGATCGGCACGGCACTGCTGTATGGCGACGGGATGATCACGCCGGCCATTTCCGTGCTGTCGGCGGTGGAGGGTGTGGAACTGGCGGCTCCAGCGCTCGAGCCATTCGTGGTGCCCTTGGCCGTTCTCATCCTCATCGTCCTGTTCGCCGTGCAGCGCCGGGGCACCGCTGTGATCGGCCGCGTGTTCGGCCCGGTCATGGTTGCCTGGTTCACCACGCTCGGCATACTCGGTGCTCTCCATGTCGCATCCGAACCCGGGGTGCTGGCAGCGTTCAATCCCTTGCACGCCGTCGGGTTCTTCACCGATCAGCCCGGCAGCGCTTTCCTGTCGCTCGGAGCCGTCTTCCTGGTCGTGACGGGTGCTGAGGCTCTCTACGCCGATATGGGCCATTTCGGGACCCGGCCCATCCGCCTCGGCTGGTTCACCATTGTTTTCCCCGCCCTGGTCCTCAACTATCTGGGGCAGGGGGCGCTCCTGCTCGAAAGCCCTGATGCCATCGACAACCCCTTTTACCGGCTGGCGCCGCCCAGCCTGGTCGTGCCCTTGATCGTGCTGGCGACCGCCGCCACCGTCATTGCCTCCCAAGCTCTGATCACGGGAGCGTTCTCGCTGACGACGCAGGCGATCCAGCTCGGGTTCCTTCCCCGCCTCAAAGTCGACCACACCTCCCCTCGCGAGATCGGCCAGGTGTACATTGGATCGGTCAACTACGGTCTGATGATCGCTTGCATCGCGCTCGTCGTCGGGTTCGGGTCCTCATCCAACCTGGCCGCTGCGTATGGGGTCGCGGTCACCACCACCATGGTGATCACCACCCTGCTGCTCTACCGGGTGGCCGCCCGGCAATGGGGCTGGCGATCGTGGCAGGCGGGCCTGGTCATCAGCGGGTTCCTCGCGGTGGATTTCGCCTTCTTCGCCGCCAACATCATCAAGATCCCCGTGGGCGGATGGGTGCCGCTGGTCATCGGTGGTGCGGTATTCGGGGTGATTCTCATCTGGCGCAGCGGTCGCGCCCGGTTGAGTACCAAGCTGCACGAAGACGATCCGCTCCCGATCGAGCGGTTCATCGCCTCGATCCAGGAGCATCCTCAGCGACGGGTTCCTGGCACCGCCGTCTATCTAACACGTAACGCGTCGACCGCTCCCCAGGCCTTGCTGCAGAACCTGCGGGCAAACGAGGTGCTCCATGAGCGCATCCTGCTGGTAGAGGTTCGATCTGCCGGTGTGCCCCGGATGCTGCCTGCCGCCCGCTTCAATCTCCACGAACTCGGCGATGGATTCTTCCAGATCAGGCTCACGTACGGTTTCATCGAGCAGCCCGACGTCCCGGCGGCGCTGGCGGCGATCGTGGTCGGCAGGTTCGGCTTCGATCCCACCGACGCCGTGTATTTCGTGGGCAAGGAGCGGGTGGTGAGCGGGCATCGCGGTCTGAGGAGAGTCCCTGACACGATCTATGCGGTGCTTCACCGCAACGCCACGCGGGCCAGCGACTTCTTTCATCTGCCCCCCGACCGGGTGTTCGAACTGGGAGTACAGATTCCCATCTGATCCCCGCCGGGATGCAATATTGCCTCGAGAGGGCTGCAGTTCCGAGCTTCGTCGGTCTTGCCTCGAACGTCACCACAGCCGGCGTCGAGACCACCTGTTGATCGCGTCCGGTGATTCTGGTCGTTGTGGCCGTCGAGTCATTGCTGAGGGCTTCGACGACCGGCGGCAGGTGATGGATCAGTTTGCCACCGGTGTTGACGTCGCCTCCGGGACTGCGCCGCGTTCGTCGAGATCGCCGCTATGAGGTCAACACCGCCCCGTTCGGCGATGGTGATCGCGGGTGACCTCGTCGACCTGAGGTGCCTGCAAGACGAAGTGGGTTGGGTCGAATACGCGGGGACAACCTCGCCCGATGTCAGGTGCGTACCAGACAGAACGGGTGGCCGGCCGGATCGAGAAAAACGGTCCAGTTGTCGGACGGCTGGAATTCCGTTTTGACCGCGCCGATGGATACGGCGAACTCCTCGCCTGCTTCCAGGTCGTCGACCTCAAAATCGAGATGGAGCTGCTGGGGGTGGTCGGACGACGGCCAGACGGGGGGTACGTGGTCGGGGGCCAGTTGGAAGGCGATGGTGACAGTGCCGTCGGCGTCCAGTTCCACCCAGTCGGCATCGGTGCGGCCGATGGGCCAGCCGGTCAGGTCGGAATAGAAACGGGCGAGAGCCAGCGGCTCGGGGCAATCCAGGGCCACCAGGCTCAGGCGAACATCCACTACCAGTACTCCTCGTAATGCACGTTACCCTCGATCCCGCGCTCCTCGATCACGAACCCTCGTGTGGCCAGTATCTCACAAACGCCGAGTGACTCCGGGAAGACCAAGCTGTCGCCCTCGCGTTCCGGAATCCCGATCATGAGCGGGTTGCCACACAGGAAAAAGTGGGTGCGTTCCGGCGTCGGCTCGTGACCCAGGGCTTCGTCCAGCATTCCGTTGGTGATCAGGTCCTGGATGTAGATCTTGTTGTTGATCGTCTCCGGCTCCCGCGTCGTCAGCGGGAGGTAGGTGTAGTTCGGATACAGCTCTTCGAGCCGGCGGTGGGTTGAGAGGTAAGCGAGGTCTTCCCAATAGCGCACGGTGCAGGCGGACACGATTCTTCCCCGGTGCCCATTTCGGAGCAGGTGGGCGATCATGTTGTTGTGCGGCGCCTCGCCGGTACCTGTCGAGAGCAGGATCACATCCATGTCGGGGTCGGTGACCGGCTTCAGGGTGTAGCGCCCCGTGATCTTGGTGCCCATGAATATGCGGTCGCCCTCCCGCTTCAGCGCCATCCGGGGGGTCAATTCAGGAAGGCGATCCATGCCTTCGGCGCGCACCAGGACGATGTAGAACTCGAGGCCGCCGACGTCCTCGGGCGCCACCAGCTGTTCGTTTTCGTCGAGGATGGGGTGAGAGATCGAGTACGAGCGCCGCACGAGTTTCTCGAATTTGCTGTCTTCCAGATGCTCGTCGAGGCCGTCGATCCGGGGCTCCCAATATCCCAGAGCCAGGGTGGTGTATTGGCCGGGGGAGTGTGCGACATCGCCTTCATCGGGTTCGATCCGCAGCACCCACAGGTCGCCGTGACGACGGTTGAAGGAGGTGATGGTGGCGTTGTACGAGCGTGCCCGCAGTTGCTCGGCCAGCTGGTATCGCAGAAGCGGAGGCCGGGCCTCCAGGTCATGCTGCGGCTCCAGCTCGGGAAAATGCGTGTCGTGGATCAGTCCCCAGGCATGGCCCGGCGAAACGTAGACAAGCGGCTCCTCATGGGGTGTCCCGTCGTCATCCAGCTGGGTCAGCACGAACACGGATGGTTGGGGACCGGGGTCTCCTGCCAGCTCGATGCCGAGCCGTTCGAGGCGGCCGGCCACCACCCCGGGACCGAGCGAAAAGATGACGTGGTCGAACACGAGATCCGGCGTTCTCCGATCATCGAACGTCACCATCGGTACACCGCCGACGTCGATCAGACCCTCCGGGTGTGCATGCCACAACACGGTCGCCTGCAGCTTGGACTCAACCTCGCGCAGCTTCTCGCGAGTCTCGGTGGCCAACCGATCGAAGGCCACCGACGGAAGGCTCAACACAACCGAGGTGTGACCGGCGTCGACGAGGTCTTCGCAGTATTCGGCTGCGGTCTCGCCGATACCGATGACCATGATGTCCTCGTCGGGGTCCAGCGTCTCGGGCAGGTTGAAGTGGACTCGGTTCTTCAGCGAGTCGGGAATGGGGTAGGGCGGGGGGGCCGACGTGAGCCCGGCGCGTCCGGCCACCACTACGACCCGGGATGTGATGGAGCCGTGTTCGGTTTCGATCTCGGCGTGTGTGTCGTGCTGGGTCACAGTCTGGACCCGGGTGCCCGGCCGGAGATCGACCCGGTCGTCCACCGGACCGAGCTCGGGGTCGTCGAGGCAGAAGACGACCACGGACCGAATGCCGGCAGCGAGGGCGTCCGACACCACACCCATCCCCGCGCGGTTGGCCCCGATCACGGCCATGTCGTAGTCGATTTCAGGTGGCATGACGGCCAATGCTGCCACGCCGGTCTCCGTTCTGCGAAATCGCGTGACCGATGTTTCTCCGAGACCTTGGTGAATCCCGAATCGTTGGATTGAGACCCGGGCGCAAAAAACCCCGAGTGACCGTTCTGTGCGAACGCCCTCTCGGGGTTTTTGCGCCCGGGCTCCCCCTCGGAGGTTGGGCCCAGGCCGGGAGCCTCAAGGCTCCTATGTCGGCGCCAGCCGCCCAGTCAGCCCCGAGTCCGGAGACCCGTCAGCCGTCTAGGCACTGTCGCCCGGCTTCACTGGACCTTGGCGGGAGATCCATCCAGGAGTCAACTCCTGGAGAAGCCATTCGCCCGTCAGCTGCCCGCTCGCACGACTCCAGTCGCTCTGCAAGCACCCTTTGCCGGGCGACTAGCACCTCGAAGTGGGGTCCATTTCGAGGTACGTTGCGAACTTATGGCCGTTCGCCCTGGCCGGTCAAGCCAAAACACTGATGAGATTTCGCGAACCAGACATAGTTTTCGCGTGGTCAGCGCTACTGCCCTCTGATCGGGAAGATCGGCGCTGTTTAGCGGTTTTTTTGGCTACTTAGGCGATTATTCCGCGTTCCGCCCAGCTTCTGTCGACTGAATTACAAACGTGTCACTCTGATTGCGTAGAGTCTTCTCTGTGAGGTCCACGGCCGGGCAACCATTTGAACCAAGAGAACCATTTGAACTGACGATCACAATGAACAGACGATCACAATGAACAGACGACGAAAATGACGACGATGACAACGACGACGACAATGACGACGACAATGACGACGACGAACGCAGCGGCTCCGGCACGCCGGACCGAGCACCCGTGACCACCATGTCGCCGACCACCGAGGTGGCCGACACGATCGAGCCACGCGTCTCGCCGAGCCGGCTGAGTGACTACAAGCAGTGCCCCCAGCTGTTCAAGTTCCGGTTCATCGACCGACTGCCGGAGCCGGCAACGGTGTACCAGGCGCGAGGCACGGCTGCGCACCTGGCGCTCGAGAACCTCTACCAACTGCCTGCCCGAGACCGCTCGCCGGAACGGCTCTATGAGCTCTTCCGCCAGGCCTGGTCAGAGCTGCGCATGGAGGAGTACCCCGGCCTGTTTGCCTCGGTCGACGACGAGCGGGCATGGGGACTCGAGAGCATGGAGCTCTTGGCCAATTACTTCTCGCTCGAGAATCCACAGGCCGTGGACCCCATGTTTTGTGAATACGACATGCTCGAGGAGCTGGAAGGGGTGGCTGTGCGCGGCATCCTGGACCGCATCGACGAAGATGACGACGGCGAGCTCATCATCACCGACTACAAGACCGGGAAGGCCCCACCGGAGCGCTATGCGCTGCCGGCGTTTTTCGCTCTGAAGATCTATGCGCTGCTGATCCGGAAACGCCTGGGCCGGACTCCCAAGGAGGTCCGGCTGCTCTACCTGAACGGTCCCACCATGTACCGCCTGGCGATCAATGACAATCAGCTGAACGCCATGGACCAACAGGTTCGGGCCCTGTGGGATGCAATCGCTCGGGCGATGAGCAGAGACGATTTCCGCCCCCGGCCGGGCCGGCTGTGCGATTGGTGCTCGTTCCAGGACGTGTGTCCAGCCTTCGGCGAGGCAGCCGCCGAGGCGGTCGACTGACGACGTCTGTTTCGTCTCGCGGCCAGGTCGGCGCCTCGCTAGCCTCGCCCGTATATGCGGTACCCACCCGAACTCCTCACCGACGACGAGGTCATCCACCTCGCCTTTCGCCCGCACTGGAAGCTCCTCATCATCCCGGTGCTGTGGACCGCTCTGGTTGTTGCGGCCTCGGTGTTGGCCTGGGGACTCCTACCCGACGGACTGCCGCGATGGCTGGCGCTGGGTGTGCTCCTCCTCGGTTGGGTGACGCTGGCCGTGGTTCCGACCTTGCGCTGGTTTTACACATTGCACATTCTCACGAGCGAGCGGCTCATCGTGCGCAAAGGGATCCTGGCTCGCCGCGGCATCGAGATCCCACTCGAGGTCGTGAACGACGCCGGGTTCTCGCAGTCCGTGTTCGAACGCATGATGGGCTTTGGTGACGTCGTCATCGAGTCTGCCGGGGAGATGGGTCAAAGCCGGCTCAGCAACATTCCCCATCCCCAACGATTCCACAGCGAGCTGTACCGGGTCAGGGAAGAGCGGACGATGGCCCTGTCAGGCGCCCCTTCCGGGATCGATCGCAACGTGGCCACGCTTGCCCAGCTGGCCGACCTCCACCGTCAGGGCGTGTTGACGGACGAGGAATTCAGGCAGCAAAAGGCCAAGCTGCTGGACAGTATCGACTGACGAACCCGGCAGCGGCTATTCGAGCCGTTCGAGCCGCCGCACGAGCTTCTTGCGAGCCGCATCGTTCTTCTCCAGCAACCGCTCGATGCGTCGTACGTCGGCCGAGGTCAGCTGAGCCGCCTCGCGGTCGATCGGATTGTCGAATACGGCCGCATCCCGGGCCGCGTCGTCGGCGAGATCGCGATGGTCGGACAACTCCTCGAGCAGCAGCGACCGTTCATCGGCCAAATGCAGGAGTTTGCGTTCGATGTCGGCGACGAGACGTTCAATTCGGCCCATTGGGCGGTCACGATACCGAATCGCAACGGAAACCGAATCGCGCTTATCCTCCGGGCCGATGTCGGCGTTTCATTCCAGCTTTGGGTGGGTGGTCACCGTGGCGGTAGGTCTGACCGGCTTGTGGGCTCTCTTTTCGGCCCGCGCTGCCTCGCTGCCCCGCGTCTTCAAACCCGTGATGTTGACGACCCTGTCCGCCCTGGTGGCCCAGGTGCTGATCGGCGTATATCTCTACAACGTAGGCGAACGGCCCGGGTCCCAGCACATGTTCTATGGGTTCGTGATCCTGTTCACCCTCACATTCGCCTACGTGTACCGGGACCAGCTCGACAAACGTCCGGGTCTGCGATGGGGTCTGCTGTTGCTGTTCACCATGGGTCTCGGCATCCGGGGCATCATGACCTTCGGTCGCAGTTTCTGAGGGTCCGCCGGTTTAGCATTGCCCGCATGGGACTCCTCGAAGGCAAGCGGCTGGTCATCACCGGGGTCCTCACCGATGGCTCCATTGCCTTCCATGCTGCCCGTATCGCCCAGGAGCAAGGCGCCGAAATCGTCTTGACCAGCTTTGGTCGGGGCATGAAGCTCACCGAACGGGTCGCCAACCGACTGCCCAGCACACCCGATGTGCTGGAGCTCGACATCAACGATCCCGATCACATGGCGGCGTTGGTCAGCGAGCTGTCCGGGCGGTGGGGGAGCGTCGACGGCGCCCTCCACGCCATTGCGTTCGCGCCGGAGGACGCTTTGGGAGGGAACTTCCTGGCCACGCCGCCGGAAAGCGCCCAGACCGCGTTCATGACCTCGGCCTATTCCATGAAGACACTCGCGGTCGGACTGCTGCCCCTGATGCGGGAGGCGGGGGGTGGATCGCTGGTCACGCTCGACTTCGACAACCGGCAGGCCTGGCCCGCCTATGACTGGATGGGTGTCGCCAAGGCTGCGCTGGTGTCGGTGGTGCGCTATCTGGCCCGCGACCTCGGTAACGACCTGATCCGGGTCAATGCTGTCTCGGCGGGCCCGCTGGGAACGGTTGCCGCCAAGTCGATTCCCGGTTTCGAGCAGTTTTCCCGGGTGTGGGATCAGCGTTCCCCGCTGCCGTGGGATGTATCGAACCCCGAGCCCGTGGCGCAAATGGTGTGTGTGCTGCTCTCGGATTGGGCTCCGGCCACGACAGGCGAAGTCGTCCACGTCGATGGCGGTTTTCACGCCGTGGCCGCCGGCCTGGACGAGTAGACGCCGCGTCGTCCATTTGCTCGCTCCGACCGGGAGCCTCGACGTTCACTCTCACCGGCTGACGCAGGCAGAGGGTCAGGCCGTCTGATCAACGTCAGCAGGAGGGTCAGGCTCTCTGACCAGCGTCACCAGGAGGGCGACGGCAACCACATTGAGGGCGGTGGCTGCCAGCGCGTTGCCTGTCAGGCCGGCGGCACCGAACAGGGCGGGGCCGGCCGCCGCTCCCGCCGCGCGGGCGATGCCCATGGCCACCACCGTCCAGGACAGCAACTGGACCCGGGCCCGGGGTTTGAGTTCGGTCTGGAGCGGAACCGAGCTCAGGATCGCGAACTCGAAACCAGCCAGTCCGATCGCCAGGCCGGCGATGCCGAGGGGGAACGAGTTCTGGCCCGGCACCAGCAGCAGGTAGCCGGCGGCTGCGACGAGCAAGCCGGCAGTCAGGGCGCGCCGCTTCCCCAGCCGGTCGGTGAGTGCCACGGTTCCGCCCTCGCCGAGGAGCTCTGCCACCCCGATCAGGATGGACGTCCCCCCCAGCGCCACGATCGACAGTTCGAACGCATCCTCCAGCCACACACCGAAGACCACGAACAGGAGCTCCGCCGCCCCGGCGAACAGGGCCATCACAGCGACGAAGGCAACGGCGGGCCGATCCCAGTCGAGGGGGGCGGGGGCCACTGGCTGTGCGTCGCGGCCCTCGAGCAGCCGCCAGGCGGCGATCGCGGCTGTGGCCAGCAAGGCGGCAAACACCCAGAACGGGGCGGTCCAGCCCGCCAGGGCGATCAGCCAGCCGGCCACGGGGGCGCCGATGAGCAGCCCTCCCGCCCAGGTCATCTCGAAGATGCCGAGCGACCGGGCGCGTCGGCCGTAAGGGACTCGATCGGCGAGATAGGACTGGCCGGCAACGTTGAAGCTCGGCTGGGCGAGGCCCATCGCCGCAAAACCGATCAACGCTCCGGCGAATACTCCGAAGGACGCGGTCACCGCCGCCCCGAAGGCGAAGAGGGCGAGGCCGAATACGATCTGGCGCCTGTGGCCTCCATTGGTTGCCACCGAGCGCGTGACGGCCGGGGTGACGAGGCTGGCGGCCCAGCGAGCAGACACGAGCAGGCCGGCCTGCTCGACCGGGATCCCGATCCCGCGTGCGATGACGCCGAGGAAGGGATAGACGAATCGCGTCGCCGAATTGGACACGAACCGGGCCCAAGTCAGCAGTGCGAGGCTGACGGAAAAAGAACGTTCTGGCACCAGGGAACGCTAGGACATGATGCCGGCCCCCGTGCCACCTTGCGGCCAGCAAGGGACAGCATGTGGGCGGTCCCTCAACAATTGGACTGGACTACTGTCGCGAGCCATGTCATCGGAGCACGAACGACACAGGATCTCACCGGAAGAAGTGGGGTTGCTGATGAGCTTCGCCAAGCGGCCCGACCGGTTCAGCGACGAAATGATCGACGCCATGAGGAGGGGTGTCACCTATCCGGAGCTGATGGAAATCGCGGCCTGGGTGGGATTGCCGAAGTCGACGGCGGCCCGGCTCGTGCACTCGCGCACCCGTAACTCGGCCCCGTCGCAGGGCCTGAGCGCCCGGTTTGGTCGGCACCTGATCGGCATCCTGGTTGTGTTCGTCGCAGGCGCCACCCTGGTCAATATCTTCCTCGGTGAGAGCTGGGTGAGGGTGGTCGTGCTCGCTGCGGTGTTCTCGATGATCGCGTACGGCCTGTATTCGCTCATTGCCCGCATCTCGACCGACTGAAGGGTCGGCCGGGCGTCGACCTCGGGCTGCTGGCTCCGGCCACCCCGCTACCTTGACAGCCGCAGTTCGGCCGACGAGTGAGAAGGCGGTCAGGCGGCCAGATGCTCGGTGGCCGCCGGGAACTCCACGACGAACGTGGCGCCGCCGCCGACGGTCGGCTCGTACCATGCCCTCCCGTTCATCGACTCGGCGAGTTCGCGAACGATGCTCAGGCCCAGACCCGTTCCGCCGGTGCCCCGGGTCCCGGCTGCTTCGACCTGTGTGAACCTCTCGAAGATGGTTTCCCGATATTGGAACGGGACGCCCTGGCCGTGGTCGACCACGAGGATGCGGACTCTGCCGCCCGTTTCCATCGCCACGATTTCGATCGTCGATTCCGAGGCATATTTGCGGGCATTGTCGACCAAGTTTGTGATGATCCTTCGCAGGTGATCGCGGTCGATGTGGATTGGCGCCACGGTCTCGGACACGTCGATCGAGACCGCGTTCCAGTTTTCGCCGGTCGTGAGCATTTCTTCCAGGAAGCTATGTACCTCCACCAGCTCCGACCGCTGGGGGAGCGCCTGGTTGTCGATCTTCGACACCGTCAAGAGGTCTTCGATCAACACCCGCAGCCGTTGTGCCTGGCTCCGGGCCGAGTCGAGCAAGCTCGAGGCGGTGGGGTTGCTGGGAGCCAGCTCCGGACGCGACATGGTGGACAATGCGCCGATCACCGATGTCAGGGGGGTTCGGAGCTCGTGGCTCACGACTGACACGAAATCAGATTTCATCTGTGCCAGCTCGGACATCTTCCGTCCCGTTTCCTGCGAGGCCTCGAGGCGGACCACGCTTTGCAGCACCAGGGCGGCGGGAGCCGCCAGCAGCTCGAGTGTGTTGAGGTCGTCTTCGTCGAAGTCGTACGGCTTGTCTGCGACCATCATCACACCGATGGTCCGCGATTCGATCTGCAGGGGCACGGCGGCGATGCGTTCGACCCCCAGATCGCGAATCAGCGGATCCGTCACCCCTTCCGGGATCTCGTTGATGGCGATCGGCTGGCCGTTGCGGAAGGCCCATACGGCACCGGATTTGGACGAAAGAGGGAGGTGGTATCCGTCGGCCTCGAGAGGTTGTCCGGCCGCCCAGATCGGTGAGAGGGCATCGAGGATGTCCTCTTTCGGGCGATAGAGGAGCATGACGCCGACTTTGGCGTTCACGTAGCCGGCCGTGCGCTCGATCAGCTCCGGAATCACCTTCTCCAGCGCCTCGCCTGCTCCAATGGTGCGGGACACCTCGTACAGAGCCTCCAGGTCCCGTTGCCGGTCCCTCAATCCTTGCTGTTGGACCTCGAGGCGCACGAGGCGTTTGGCTGCCTCCCGGGCGTATCGAACGAGTTCCAGATTGGTCAGAGCGACCGCACTGGCAATGACGGCGAGAGCTGCAACGGGGAAGATGGTGTCGGCGTCGAATACCGGCGTGGCGTACCAGGTGCTCAGCGCGTAGACGGCGGTGGCACCCAGCCCGGCCACGGCGTACCCCCACAGCGGCAATACCACGGAGGCATAGGCCAGCACCATGACGTAGAAGCCAAAGACGATGACCGGCGATTCGACATGCCGCGCCAGGGTCGTCACCACTCCCAGGACCCCCAGAATCCCTAGCAACGAGGCCACCGCCCCGATGGGGCGGCCCACGAAGCGCTTCCAGGGCAACGCCGTCTGGATCAAAGCCATGACGGCACCGGCAATGATCGGGATCAGGAACGTGACATCGTCCAGCCGCCCGGTCTCCCATCCATAGAGCGTTCCTGCTGCAAGGCCGGCCCACCACAGGACTGCGCCGATCCGGATCGCCCGGACCTTGCCCGCAGCCATCACTTCGTGGCGGTCGAGTTGGCGCTTGCGTTCATTGCGACGGCGCTTGAGTTCCTTCTGTTCCTCCTTGCCCGACTTGGGACGTGATCGTCCCGGGTCTGTCGAGTCGAGGGGCATCTTGCCCCTCCGGGACCGGCGCTCGTTCTTCCTGTCGATTTTGGCCTGGTCAGCTGCTGCTCTCGCGTCCTCTTTGGCCTGCCGTTTGTCTGTTCTTTGGTCTTCTCTCTCCTGGCGTCGCAGGCGCCGGCGGTCCTTGCGGGTCAACTCTTGCGCCGCCGGATCGGCGTTGAGTGGCTCGGCTCGTGCCAGGTCTTCGTCGACATGGGCGAAGGCGAACTCGACCCGGGGTATCTCTACGTGGCTGAGGTTGGTGAGCGTCGCCTCCAGACGCGGAGCCTCGCCGGCCGCCAGCGCCGTGTAACGGGCGGCGTCGGAGGGGCGGGCGCGGGAAGCGAGCGTGACGGGAGCCCGATCGGCATCGGCCGATTCGCGGGTGGTCGGGACCACCCCCTTGGTGCCCAGGTTGAGATCGGACGGCGGCGGCCGCGTATCTACCGACCAGCCCAGGTCATCGGGCGGAGTCGCTTCGAAACGGCTGGCTGGATCGCGTTTGTCGAGGGTCAAGCGCTTGCGGCGCTCGGGAACATCTGCAGGCGGTGCCGATTCGGCCTGCGAGTCGCGATCTTCTACGCGGCGTCCCCGTCGCTTCCGAGCCTTCTGCTCGGGGCGCATGCTGCTCAGCTCTTGGTATAGATCATCAACCATGTAGTTGCCCGTTGCGCGAGTAGTGTCTCCTCGTGCCTTCCGTACTCGTCCTTTTCGGCGGAAAATCGGCTGAACATGAGGTTTCTTGCGTCTCGGCTGCGGCCGTAGCGTCGGCTCTGGCCATTCATCACCACGAGGTCGTGGCCGTGGGCATCGACAAAGACGGGGGTTGGCATCTGGCCGACCCATCAGGTACCGCACGCCTGAAGGCGATCGGCGAGCCGGTCCATTTACTCACCCCGGGCGGCCGGTTGCGCACGGCGACCGGGACCGAGATGACCGTCGACGCGGTCTTCCCGGTCCTCCACGGTCCGTGGGGAGAGGACGGCACGGTTCAGGGGCTGTTCGAGGTGGCGGGTCTGCCGTACGTGGGCGCGGGGGTACTCGGATCGGCGGTCGGGATGGACAAAGACATTGCCAAGCGTCTCTTCCGAGATGCCGGCCTCCCGGTGACCAACAGTGTGGTTGTGCGGTCGGCCGAGTGGGACGACGCGCCCGGCGACGTCACCGCCCGGCTGATCGATACGCTGGGGCTGCCGATGTTCGTGAAGCCGACGACCTTGGGATCTTCAGTCGGTATCTCCAAGGTGACGGATCGCGATGGCATCAAGCCGGCGCTCGCCTTGGCGCTCGAGCACGGCCGCAAGGCCTTGGTGGAGGAGGGGGTGGCCGGGCGCGAAATCGAGGTGGCGGTGCTCGACGGACCCCGTATGAGCGTGCCGGGAGAAATAATTCCCCCCGAGGGCAGTTGGTACGACTACGAGGCGAAGTACCAGGACGAGGGCACCACCCTACATGTCCCCGCCGACCTCCGGCCCGAGGAAACCGAATTCGTGCGATCTCTCGCCGGGAAGGCCTTCTCGGTTCTCGATCTGGCGGGCCTCGCCCGGGTCGATTTCTTTTTCGAGGAAGGCGGGCGCGGTTTCCTGCTCAACGAGGTCAACACGATGCCGGGAATGACCGCTCGCAGCATGTTCCCGTTGTTGTGGGAGGCGACGGGCATCAAATACCCTGACCTCATCGATGGTCTGGTGCGCACCGCGATCGGCTAGCGATTCCCACGCGAATCTGCGAGTTGACCGTCCCTATACTCGGGCGCCATGCAAGGCGTTGTAAAGGTCTATGACCCCGAAACCGGGGTCGGTGTCATCATCCGCGAGGACAACAAGCAACCGGTCTATTTACGACCCGGGTCCCTCGACGGGAGCCTGTTTCGGATGCTCCGCCAGGGCCAACGCGTGATCTTCGAGGTCTCCTCCGAGGACGGGCGCGAGTACGCGTCGCGGCTCCGCTTTGGCGCCGACGGTTATTAGCCGTGGCTGTCGAGTCCTTTGTCCTGATTCAGACCGAGCCCGGCCGAACGGCCGAGGTGGTCGCCCGCCTGACGTCACTTCCCGGGATCGTCCGCGTCACCGGCGTGTCGGGCTCCTACGACGTCATTGCAGAAGCCGAGACCCAGTCCATCGATGAGATGGGTGTGCTCGTCGGAACCAATGTCACGGCCGTGGACGGCATCAGCCGGGCGGTGGCTTGCCCCAAAGTGACCATCTGACCCCGGTTCTCCCTCTGAGGCGCCCCGGGTTGCAGCGGTCCGTTACGGAGCCCGGCCGCCGCACTCGCCGGGTCCACTCGACGGGGCCACTCGCCGGGGCCACTCGCCGGGTCCACTCGACGGGGCCAGGGGGCCGGCTGCGGGGGAGGGTTGCAGGGTCGGTAGGAGGACGGGTACGGTGGCCGGACCGCCCGGCGGTCAGACCTTTTCGACCTTCCCGGCCTTGATGCACGACGTGCACACCTTGGCCTTGCGGGAGTTGGTCCCGTGTTTCACTCTCACCTGCTGGATGTTGGGCAACCAACGGCGACTGGACCGCTTGTGCGAAAAACTGACCTTCTTACCGTATCGCGGGCCTTTGCCGCATACTTCACAACGCTGGGACATCGGAACCTCTCAGAAACCGGCGGAACCTTAGCACGCCGGCCGCGATCGGCGTACAACGGCCGCGAGCATGCGGGCGGTACGCTACGCGTCGATGAACCTCCCTGCCGACACGAGCCGCCCGATTGAGGCGACTGAGCGCAGCCTGGCCTACCTGGCCCAGATACCGGTCGAGCGCGTCAAAGGTCTGGGCGGGGCCAAGACCGGTGGGCAGCTGAAGAAGGCGGGGGTGACCTCGGTGATGGACCTGTTGTTCCAGTTCCCCCGGCGCACCATCGACCGCACCAGGACTCCGCCGTTCGCCCAGATGCCGCTGGGCGAAGAAGTGACCGCTATCGGGACCGTGGTGAGCGTGCAGGTGAAGCGCCCGAAGCGGCTGACGATCGTCGAGGTCACCATCACCGACGGGGTTTCAACCCTCATCGTTCCCTTCTTCAATCAGCCGTTTCGGGCGCGCCAGCTCGCCGAAGGCACGGAGGCGGCAGTGTCAGGGGTCGTGGAACGCGTTCGGGGCCGGCTGCAGATGCGCCCGAAGGCCGTCGATGTCATCGGGGGTTCGGGAGAGCCCCTCACGACCGGCCGCGTCGTACCGGTGTATTCGTCGATCAACAAGGTGGGATCGGCGATATTGCGGCGGGCCATGCACAACGCCCTCCGCCGCTCACGCCCGATCGCAGACCCTGTGCCCGACGAACTGCTCGAGTCCCTCGACCTCATCTCACGGGACCAGGCATTCGCCGACATTCACTTCCCTGAAGAGAAGGTCGACGAGATCCCGGCCAGGCGGCGGCTCGCATTCGACGAGCTGTTTCGACTGGAGCTGGCTCTGGCCATCCGCAAACAACAACAACTGGCCCAGGCGCGTGGCGTTGCCCATGACGTGTCAGCCGGCCTGGTGAATGCCTTCATCGACAGCCTGCCCTATCCGCTCACTGCGGCCCAGCAGCGGGCGATAACCGAGATCCAGGCGGATCTCGAAGGCGACCATCCGATGCACCGGCTGCTGCAGGGGGAGGTGGGTTCGGGCAAGACCGTCGTCGCTCTGGCTGCGTTGCTCACCGCAGTGCAAGGCGGATACCAGGGGGCGGTGATGGCCCCCACCGAGGTGTTGGCCGAGCAGCACTTCCTCGGTATGCGGCCGCTGTGTGAGAACGTCGGAGTACGCATGGGGTTGTTGACCGGAAGCTCGACCGATCGCGAGGAGACACTCGCCGACATCGCCGGCGGGCAGATCGACGTGGTGGTCGGCACCCATGCCCTGATCCAGGAAGGGGTCGAGTTCTCAACCCTTGCGATGGCGGTGATCGATGAGCAGCACCGTTTCGGTGTACACCAACGCCTGCAGCTGCGCGAAAAGGGGTCGGAGGCCGACCCCGATGTGCTCATCATGACTGCCACTCCCATTCCGCGCACGTTGGCCATGACGGCATATGGAGACCTCGATGTCACCGAGCTGGACGAGATGCCGCCAGGGCGGACGCCGGTGAAGACCACGATGCTGCCCACGGCTGACGAGCAGGAGGCGTGGGCCTCCGTCGAAGCCGAGCTGGCGGCCGGGAGGCAGGCTTTCGTCGTCTGCCCGCTGGTCGACGACACCGAGGCGGTGAACGCCAACTCGGCCATCGCCGAGCACGCCCGGCTCTCCCAGGTGTTCGAGGGGCGGAATGTGGGATTGCTCCACGGCCAGCTCCCGTCGGCCCAAAAAGAGGAGATCATGGCGGAGATGCGGTCAGGGGCGATCGACGTGCTCGTTGCCACCACCGTGATCGAAGTGGGCATCGACATCCCCAACGCCACAGTCATGGTCATCGAGGATGCCCAGAGATTCGGCCTCAGCCAGCTCCACCAACTCCGCGGCCGGGTCGGGCGGGGCGAGTGGCCAGGAACCTGCATCGCCCTCACTGATGCCCCATGGAAACGGGACGAAAAGGGCAACATCGCCAATCCCGACGGGAAGGCGCGGATAGAAGCCTTTGTGGGCAGTACGGATGGCTTTGTGCTGGCCGAGGCCGATCTGCGCATCCGCAAGCAAGGGACTGTCCTGGGTGCCCGCCAGTCGGGCATGCCGGACCTGAAGCTCGCAAACATCCTCGACGACCACGACCTGCTGGTTGTCGCCCGCCGGGAGGCGTTCGCAATGGTGGCAGCCGATCCCGGCCTGCAGCGGCACTCGGAACTGCGCGATGAGCTGCGGGCCGTGCTCGGGGATGCGGCTGAGTTCCTGCTGCATTCATGAGGGTGATCGCCGGCACGGCCAAGGGTCGCCGGCTCAAAGCTCCTCCGGCAGACAGCACCAGACCGTTCACCGGACGTGCCAAAGAAGGCGTGTTCTCCTCGATCGGGGACCGGTTGGCCGGGGCCCGGGTCCTCGACCTGTATGCGGGAAGCGGCAGCCTCGCCATCGAGGCGCTGAGCCGCGGAGCGGCGGCGGCCACCCTCATCGAACGTGACCGGCGGGCGGTCGGCGTGATCCGCCACAACCTGGAGACTTGTGCCTTCGAGGCCGACGTCATCCACGGCGAGCTGCCGGCCGCATTGGCCCGGGTCTCGGGGACGCATGACCTCGTGTTCGTTGACCCGCCCTACCGGCTGTCGCTAGCGTCTGTGGGCGAAGTGCTCCAGATGCTCCCGCCGCTCCTCGCCGATGGAGCCACCGTCGTGTGGCACCACCGCAAGGGCGCCGATGGCCGACCCGTGCTCGAGAGCCTGATAGACGGCCTGGAGGTGGAAGACGAGCGGGCCTACGGAGACAGCCACATCGTCCGGCTACGGAAACGAGGAAACGCATGACGACCGCCGTGGTGCCAGGCAGCTTCGATCCACCGACCCTGGGGCACGTCGACGTCATACAACGGGCGAGCGCCGCGTTCGAGTCGGTGGTGGTGGCTGTGCTCATCAACCCTTCCAAGACGCCGATGTTCACGCTGACCGAGCGGTTGGCAATGTTGGAATCCATCGCCGAGCCGTATCCGAACGTGGAGGTGGAATCGTTCGAGGGGTTGATGGTCGAGTTTGCGGCGGCCCGGTCGCCGGCGGTGATTCTGAAAGGCTTGCGGGTCGTGAGTGACTTCGAGTATGAGCTCCAGATGGCGCAAATGAACCGTCACCTGCGGGGCGTCGAGACCATGTTCGTTCCCACGAGCGCAACGCACGCCTACCTATCATCGTCACTGGTCAAGGAAGTGGCCCGCTTCGGCGGCAAGATCGCGGGGCTGGTGCCGCCGGTGGTCGAGCAAGCGCTGCTCGAAAAGCTGGCACCCAAGGAGCCGGAGCAGGGATCCGAGAAGGGCACAGGGTGAGAATGGAACCCATCGATGAGCGGCTTGCCGGCCCAGATCTCGAGGATTTCGGGGACTCGCCCATGGACGACGTACCCGAGGCTCCCGCATCGGTCGGCGACCTCCAGACACTCCTCGAAGACCTCATCATCGCGATCGAGCAGGCCAAATCGGCAGCCCTGTCGCCGTCCAGAGCGGTGATCGACCGGGCCGCGTTCACGCAGAGTCTGCACGCTCTCCGCGACGCCTTGCCGGAGGAGCTGAGGCAGGCCCGCCACATGGTTCGCGAGCGTGAGGCGTTCGTTGCCCAGGCGAACGAGCAGGCACGCGAGATTCTCAGCCGGGCGAAGTCCAAAGCCGCCGAGATGGTGTCCGAGACCCAAATCATGGCCGAGGCGGTCGAGGAGGCCAACATCCTGGTACGCAATGCCGAGCAACAGGCCGCCCAGATTCGGCTCGAGGCTGAGGATGCCGTCGGCTCCTCGCTGGAAGACCTGGACGCAGTGTTGACCCGGTTGCTCACCGAGATCCGGCAACGACGTCAGGAATTCCATGAGCCGCGAGAAGCAACGCCGGACGTTCCTCTCTGATACCGAGGTCGGTTGAGATGAACACGGGTTTCACCGTCGACGTGGGGGACCTGGTTGGTCACACCGGGGAGCGCCGTCCCATCCGGCTGTCGGGGCCGCTCGAGGCCGGGGGCGATATGGTGCAGGTGATCGACACGGTGTCCGTCGAGGGCGAACTGGAGAGCACGCCGACCGAGATCATCGCCAAAGGCCTGGTGACGGCTTCCGTTCGCCTCCTCTGCAGCCGATGCCTCATCAAGTGGGATGAGGAGTTCCGCCCGGCGTTCCGGGCCGTGTTCGCCGCAGAACCCGACCCGGACATGTACCGCTTGGTCGGCACGTCGATCGACCTGGAGCCGTTGGTCCGTGACGAGGTGCTGGCTGCCGTGCCGGTCAATGCCGTCCACGTCGACGATTGCCGAGGGTTGTGCGCCACGTGTGGGACCGATTTGAACATTGAGGCGTGCGACTGCGCCGAATCCGAACTATCGTCACCGTTTGCAGGGCTCAAAGACCTGTTCGAGTAACCCGGCCTGCCGTCCATCGCCCACCTTTCGGCACGATCGGGGCTGCACGATTTGAGTCATTGCGAACCACGCCAAAACGAACACGAAGAACTGACCACGAAGAACCAGCGCGACGACAAGCGCGAAGACAACGAACGCGAAACAGCTGACGCGAAACAGCTGACGCGAAACAACGAACGCGAAGCGAACGCGAACAATCGGCGTGCATGCCACGCGAGGACGAGCGCGAGGACGAGTAGGACGAGTAGGCGGAAGGATCATGGCCGTACCGAAGAAGAAGATGTCGCGATCGAGGACCCGTCGCCGCAAGGCGGTCTGGAAGGTCTCTCCTCCGACCGTGACGACATGCACCAACTGCGATGAGCCTGTGCTGCCGCACCGGGCCTGTAAGAATTGCGGGACATATCGAGGCCGTCCCGTGGGCGAAACCGCCTCCGCCTAGATGACCCGGGTCGCGCTCGACGCGATGGGCAGCGACCACGGACCCGGGGTCCTGGTCGCCGGTGCCGCTGAGGCCGCTCGCTCCGGAGTGGATGTCGTCCTCGTCGGTGACGCCGACGCCCTCGGCCCGCTGGTCGAAGAGCACGCGCTCGACACCGAGGTCATTCACGCGAGCAGCGTCATCACCATGGAGGAAAACCCGGCTCGCGCCGTACGCGACAAACGGGACGCCTCGATCGTGGTGGCCTGCCGGCTGGTGGCCGACGGCAAGGCTCAGGGGGTGGTCTCGGCCGGTTCGACGGGGGCGTCCTTGACCGCTGCCGTGCTGGAAATGGGCCGCAGCGAGGGAATCATGCGCCCCGCCATTGCGGCCATCCTGCCGACGACCGCCCGGGGAGGCGTCTTGCTCGATGTCGGCGCCAACCCCGAATGTAAACCGGAGCACCTCGTGCAGTTTGCAGCCATGGGGGTGGCACTGGCACGTGCCCGGCTCGACATCGCCGAGCCGACCGTTGGGCTGCTGAACAACGGGGCAGAAGAGGGCAAGGGGAGGGCTCTCGAGAAAGAGACGTTTGCCCTGTTGAAGCAATCGTCGCTGAATTTCGTCGGCAACGTCGAGGGCCACGACCTTCTGCACGGCACCGCCGATGTGATCGTGACCGATGGGTTCGTCGGCAACGCCGTGCTCAAATCTTCGGAGGCGACGGCGGAGCGCCTCGTCGACCTGATTCGGCTCGGGCTCGCCGACTCGCTGTCGGACCACCCCGAGCTGTCACAGTACGTGGTTCCGCCGTTGATGGGAGTGCGGAATCGGATGAACCCCGACCGCTACGGTGGCGCCTCGCTGCTCGGTGTGAACGGGGTGGTCACGATTGCCCACGGCACGGCCAAGGTCGAGGCAATCGCGTCGGCGCTCAAGATGACATCGGAAGTCGCCGAGCTGGGCCTCGTGGACCGCATCCGGGCAAGTGTTGGATCCTGACGAGCTCAGCAAGTCCCTTCAGTACCGGTTCGATGACCCGAACCTGCTGGCGCTGGCACTGACGCACAGCTCCTATGCGGCGGAGACCTCGGACGTCTTGGACAACGAGCGGCTGGAGTTCTTGGGGGACGCCGTGCTCGGACTAGCCATCACTACGAAGCTCTACGTCGACTATCCCGACCTGGCGGAAGGCTTGATGGCCAAGGTCCGGGCCTCGGTGGTCAACGAGGAATCATTGGCGCGGGCGGCCCGCCGGCTGGGGCTCGGCGCGCACCTGCGGATCGGCAAGGGAGAAGATGCCAGCGGTGGACGTAACAAGGCATCGATTCTGTCGGATGCGATCGAGGCTTTGCTCGGCGCCGTCTACCTCGACAGCTCCTACGACGAGGCGGCCGCCATGGTCATTCGCCTGCTGGGCGACGAAACCGACCGCCAGGCCACTGACCCGGGGGGACAGGACTACAAGACGAGGCTCCAGGAGTTGCTGGCCCAGAGCGGACAGCGGCCCCGCTATATCGCCTCATCGACCGGGCCCGATCATGAGCGCCACTACCAGGTGGAGCTGTTCGTTGCCGACCGGCATCTGGCTTCGGGCGCCGGCAAATCCAAGAAGGTGGCAGAGCAACAGGCGGCGCGTGATGCGATGGCCTTGCTGGATGCGCCTGCATCGGAACCGTTCGATGCCTGAGTTACCCGAAGTCGAGTCCACCCGCCGCCACCTGGTCGAGCCGTTGGGGGGACGGACCGTCACCGAGGTGGAGGTAGGCCGGCCCCGCATGATTCGCCACCAGCGTCAATCGGCAGATTTTCGAGGCCGGTTGCTCGGCCGTCGACTCGACCGGTTCGACCGGCATGGCAAGTTCCTGCTCGGGCGGCTTGACGGGGACATCACCCTGGTCATGCACCTCGGCATGTCAGGCCGCGTGCAGCTGGCCCACCGGGAGCAACCGCGCCAGCCGCACACCAATGTGGTGGTCGTGTTCGACGACCAAGTGGAGTTGCGGCTGGTCGATCCCCGGACCTTTGGATTCGCGGTTGCGCTGACACCGGATGAACTGGGCGAGCATCCGGTGGCGAGGCTGGGACCCGATGCTTTGAACGAGCTACCGCGGTCGGCCGTGCTGCAGGCGAGGTTTGCCGGCCGGTCGGCCGCGATCAAAGGTCTGCTGCTCGACCAGGGCCTGCTGGCCGGGCTCGGCAACATCTACGCCGACGAGGTTCTCCACCGGGCCCGGGTCCACGGAAGCCGTCCGGGCGGGGACCTCAGCGCTGAAGAGGTGTCGCGAATTCGGGCGGCCGTGCGTCCTGTGCTCGAGGCAGGGTTGCGAGCGGGCGGTACCAGCCTCGATGACCTGGCGTACCTGCTGCCGGACGGTGAGGCGGGCAGATACCTCGCAAAACTCAGGGTCTATGGGCGGAAGGGTGAACCCTGCCGTCGATGTGGAACCCCCATCGATCGGGTGGTCATCGCCCAGCGCAGCCACTTCTACTGCCGGGTGTGCCAGCCCCGATGAACGACGAGACGGCGGTGCGGGCGGTGCGGGCCTTCGTGAGCGGGCGGGTGCAAGGTGTGGGTTTCCGTTACACGGCCGCCGATCGGGCCCACGGCCTCGGTCTGGCGGGCTGGGTTCGCAATCTCTCTGACGGCCGGGTGGAGGTCTTCGTCCAGGGACCACCCGACGTGCTCGACATCTACCTGTCGTGGTTGGACGTCGGACCCTCCGCCGCCCAGGTCACGGACGTCTCCATCCGGCAGGCCCCTGTTCGCTCCGGATTCGCGGGTTTCGAAATCCGCCACTGACGGGCGCTCTTCGGAACTAAATTACACGATTGCAATTCGGTGGGGATAGAGTTGCCGCTCACCGGCGCGGGTCCCGCCCGCACCGGCCCGCAACGGCCGTTTCCCGGCCGTGACCCGATCGGCAGAGGTCTCAGCGCAGCATGTATCTCAAGACGCTCAAACTGCTCGGATTCAAGTCGTTCGCTGATCGCACCCGCCTCGAGCTCGAGCCAGGCGTCACCGTCATCGTGGGCCCGAACGGCTCGGGCAAGTCCAACACGGTCGATGCGCTCGCATGGGTGATGGGAACCCAGGCGACCAAGCAGCTGCGCACGACCAAGATGGAAGAGGTCATCTTCTCCGGCACCTCCAACCGGCCGCCGCACAACCGGGCTGAGGTTTCGGTCACGTTCGACAACGCCGACGGACGCATCCCCCTCGACCTGAGCGAGGTCACGATCACGCGCCGCCTCCTGCGCGACGGCACGTCGGAGTACGAGATCAACGGCGCTTCGTGCCGGCTCCTCGACATCCAGGAGTTGTTGTCTGACGGCAACGTGGGCCGCAACCAGCACATCATCGTCAACCAGGGCCAGGTGACGGAAGTGCTCAACGCCTCGCCGGAACAACACCGGGCCGTGATCGAGGAGGCGGCCGGAGTCCTCAAACACCGCACCCGGCGTCAGCGGGCCGAGCGCCGCCTCGAACGAACCGCCGTCGACCTGGCGCGGCTCAACGACATCCAACGGGAGCTGCAGCGACAGATGCGGCCCCTTGCCCGCCAGGCCAAGGCGGCAGAGCGCTATGTCGAGCTCAAGGCCCGCACCCGGGCATTGCGGCTCTATGTGGGAGGCCGGTCGCTGGACGCACTGCGCGCCCGCGCCGCCGAAGTGGCGGCCGAGCGCAAAGTCCATGCCGCAACGCTGGCGGCCCACGCCGACGAGATCGCCGGGCTCGACGCCGGCATCGAGCGTCTGGGCGAAGAGACCGGTGATGTGGCCCGTGCCCTGCAACGCGATACCGCCGCCGCCGCCCGCCTCGAGACCACCAGGGAGCGCCTGGACCGTATCGCCTCGGTGGCCGGAGAGCGCTCGCGCAGCTTGTTTGCCGGTTTCGAACAGCGGGATGATCGCTTACGCGACCTCGCCGAGGAAGCCGAACGGCTCGAGAAGGAGCTGCTCGCGATCGCCGACGAACGCGCCGCGGCCCGGTCGAACGTCGACCGCACGGAAATCGGGTTGAAAGCACTCGAAGACGAGGAGCGGTCGCTCGCCGAGCAGGAGGTGATGCCGGCCGAAGGCATCATTGCCAGCCTGCGCGGCGACCTGGCCGCACTGGAGGCGGCCGAGCGCCGGGACGCTCTCGAATCGGACGCCACGCGGCGCCGCATCCAGGAAGTCAGCGCCGTGGTCGACTCCGGGCAAACGACGCTCGAGTCGGCCCAACACGAGCTCCGGAGTCTCGACAAAGCCCTCTTTGGAGTCCGCCAGACACTGGAGGACCTCTCGCGGCGAACCGGCGAGACCGCTACCCGCCTCGCCGACGCCGAAGCCGACGAGGCGGCGCTCCGGCTGCGACGGGCAGGGCTGGTCTCCAAGATCGCGACACTGAAGACGGCCGTCGCCGACCCGGCGGCCCGCTCCCGGGTCGAGGCCCACCCCGGGGTCGTGGGGTCGCTTCTCGAACTGCTGCAGGTGCCCCCGGACCTGGTGCCGGCCACCACTGCTGCACTCGGTCCGTGGCTGGAGAGCGTGGTCGTTGCCGCGTCCGGGGACCTCGATCGGGTACTGGATGGATTCGAGATCGGCTCCCTCAGGGGCCTGGCCCTCGTGGCGCCGGCCGGCCGTGATGGCTCCCGAGGAGCCCCTCCGGGGTTGACTCCTCTGGTTGAGTTGCTCGAGGCCCATGTCGCCCCGGCCGGCAAGGAGATCATGGAAACCTTGCTCTCAGGGGTGGCGGTGACCGAGGACTGGCAGTCGGCGCTTGAGATGGCGCGCCGGCACCCGGACTGGCAGGTCGTGACCCGGGCAGGAGACCTCGTACGTCCCACCGGGCTCGCGCTCGGGCTGGCCGTCGACCGGGGGCCGCTCGCCGCCGGCCAAGCCGAAACCGACCTCGCCCGCCTGGAAGACGAGCTGGCACAAGCCTCTGCCGCCGTGGAGGTGGCTCGCCAAGCTCATGCAGTGGCGCAGCAGGACGTCCGCGCCGCTCAGGACGAGCGGGAACGTCTGCAAACACAGCGCAGCGAACTGGCGCTGGCGCTCGAGCAGGCTCAGCAATCGACCGCCTCGGGCCAGGCCGAGTTGGTTCGTCTCGAATCCCGGCTCGCCTCGCTGTCGGAAGCATCTGGCCATCGTGGGTCCCGCCTGGCTGATCTCCGGTCTCGTTTGCAGGCGCTGCAAGGGGAAGAGGCGAAACGCCAGGCCGTGTGGGAAGACCTCATGGAGCGGCGCTCATCGGTCGTAGCCCAACGCGACATGGCTCGCGAGGCTCGCCAAAGTGCTGCCGCCACGCTGGCTTCGCTCGATGAACGCCGGCGCATGCTCCTCACCCGTTCCGGCGAAGTGGCGGCCGAGATCGGACGCCTCCAGGCAATTGACATCACCAGCTCGGAGCCGGAGCGGCTGGTCGGCATCGAGGACGTCGCCCGGGAGGCGATTGCCATCATCGGCCGTCACCTCGGCGAGCTACGCGAACGCCAACGGGTCAACCGTGACGCCGCGGGCGATTCTGATCTCCAACTCGAATCGGCTCGCGCCCGGAGAGCCGAGCTCGACGCAGCCATGGTCGAGGCCAAGGAGCAGGACGGCATGTTGGCAGTGGAGGCCGAGGGCCTGCGGGTGCGGTTGGATGCGGTTGCCGAAGCGCTCCGCCGCGATGTCGACGCCAGTGAAGACGAGGCCATCGCCGCTCCCCAGCCCGAGGTGGGCGACGACATCGATCCGGTGTCGTACGATTGGCAGGCGGAACTGGAAGAAAAAGAAGCGGCGCTCAGGCGCATCGGACCGGTCAACCCCCTCGCCGCCCAGGAATACGAAACCCTGGCCGAACGCTCGGCGTTCCAAGCAGATCAAATCGCCGACCTCGAGACCTCGGCCACGGAGCTGCGCAAGGTGATCCGTGCGCTGGACGACACGATGGCCCAGCTGTTCCACGACGCCTTCAACGACATCGCCGAGTTCTACGCCGAGAACTTCGAGATGTTGTTTCCGGGTGGAAGGGGACGCTTGCGGCTCGAGGATCCGGACAATGTGTTGGAGACCGGCGTCGTGATCGATGCCCAGCCGGCCGGCAAGAAGCTGCGGCGTCTCAGCCTCCTGTCAGGTGGGGAACGCAGCCTGGCCGCTCTCGCCTTTCTCTTCGCGGTGTTCCGGGCTCGGCCGAGCCCGTTCTACATGCTCGACGAGGTGGAGGCGGCCCTCGACGATGCCAATCTGCGGAGATTCCTTCGCCTGGTGGATGCGCTGCGCGCCACCAGCCAGGTGATCATCATCACCCACCAGCAGCAGACGATGCAGGTCGCCGACATCCTGTACGGGGTGACGATGGAGCCAGGCGGCTCGTCGAAAGTCATCGCCAAGCGCCTGCGAGACGTGACAGCCGCCGACCTGACCCCTCGCCCTGCCGACGAAGGCGAACGCGTGGTACCTTCCAGCCCGTGAACTCTGGTTTCGTGATCTGGGCGGCGGTCGTTGTGGTGGCCATCTTGCTCGTAGCCCTGTTCGTTGCCATCTGGTTCCAGCGCCGCCCGGGGACGGAGGAAACCACTCTGGTTGCCGAGCGGCCGCCTCCCGCCGTCTCGTTGAGCTCCCGGTTGGCGAAAACGCGAGATGCCATCGCCGGCCGCCTGGGCGGCCTGCTGGGCGGCCCGCTCGACGACGCGTTCTGGCAGGGACTGGAGGAGACACTGATCGCCGCCGATGTCGGTCCTGCGACCTCGGCCAGGATCGTGGAGCAGGTCAAAGCGGCCAAGCCGGAAGACGGTGCCTCGGCCCGGGTTTCGCTCCGCGATCAGATGGTGGCAGGGTTCGAAGGCCCCGACCGCTCTATCCACCTGACCACCGACCCGTCGGTGATCCTGGTCGTCGGCGTCAATGGCACCGGCAAGACCACGTCGATCGCCAAGCTCGCTCGGCGCCTCCAGCAAGAAGGCAAGCGGGTGGTGATCGGCGCCGCCGATACCTTCCGGGCCGGGGCCATCGACCAACTGAAGAAGTGGGCGGACCGCACCGGCGCTGACTTCGTGGGGGCAGAGCCCGGTGCAGACCCGGCGTCGGTGGCATTCCGGGCCTTGGAACAGGCGAAGGCGACGGAAGCGGATGTGGTGATCGTCGACACCGCCGGTCGGCTCCACAACAACAAGAACCTGATGGAGGAACTCGCCAAGGTCGTCCGGGTACTCGACCGAGAGGCGGGGGGCATCGATAACGTCATGCTGGTGATCGACGCCACCACCGGACAAAACGGAATTGTCCAGGCGGAGGCCTTCGTCGCCGTGGCGCCGGTCAACGGCATCATCCTCACCAAGATGGACGGCACGGCCAAGGGGGGTGTGATCGCCGCCATCGAACACGAAACCGGAATCCCGGTTCGTTTCATCGGGGTCGGCGAGGCAATGGACGACCTGATCCCGTTCGAGCCCCCGGCCTTCGTCGACGCGCTGCTGGCGTAGATGTGAGTTTGCATCCGCCGGATTCCGCCGAGGCCGCCGAATTGCTCGACGAGGCTCGCAGCGCGGCCGCGAGGGCCTACGCCCCCTATTCGAGTTTTCGGGTCGGGGCGGTGGCAGTCACCGCAACTGGCAAGCGATTCGCCGGCGCCAATGTCGAGAACGCCGCCTACCCCTCGACGCTGTGCGCCGAGGCGAGTGCCATCGGTGCCGCCATCTCAAGCGGGGAGCGGGCAATCACCACGATGGCGGTCATCAGCCTCGACACCACCGGGGTGGTGCCGTGTGGCCAGTGCCGTCAGCGCATGTCCGAGTTCGGTGTGGCATGGGTCATCCTCGAGTCGGACGGCGGCACCGAGGTCGTGCCGTTCTCCGAGCTGCTGCCCCGGTCATTCGAATACTGGGACCGTATCTGATCGAGGTTCGGCCACCCGGGCCGGTTCTGCACACGTACCACGAAGCGAATCCCGTTCCACCGTTCGTCCAGCTCGGCGATCTTGTTGTCGACCATGCCGGCGGCGAGCCCGATCGCCTGCACGCGGTTGAAACTCAAGTCGGTGGCCGCTCGGTCGTCGGGCCATCCCAGCCACAGCGTGCCCCGGGGATCGAGGCGGGACCTCACCCACTCCAGGCGCTCGTCGATGATCGCCGACGACTTGGCGAACAGCACGACCAGGTCGAATCTCTCCGCATCCGGCCGAACCAGGACGGCCCCATCTGCCAGGTCGCCCAACCGATGCGTGAACCCGACCGGCGGATTGATGAAACAGACGTGGTCGTGAGACCGGATTCCTAGCTCGCGTGCCTGCACCGGCCCATTATGCCCCGGGCTTGAAGACCATGGCCCACACCACCACGAGCAAGATCAACAGCTCGATGTTGGCGTACAGTGCGAACCGCGACAGCGGCTCGTTGATCGAGGCCACTTCACCCTCGGCCAGTCCGGCCAAGGCCTCTCGGGCGAATCGGGGATAGAAGACCACGCCCCAAACGATGCCGACGATGATGCCGATGAACCCGATGGAGATCCACGTCATCGAGAACTCCCAGTCCGTGATGAGGACCAACCACACGCCGGCCACCAGTGTGAGGATCCCGAACGTGTTGAAATACACTTTTCCGAGGAACTCGTTCTCTTCCAAGAACGTGATCAGGCGTTGGCGGTCACCGGCGCTGCGGGCACGAGCGAACAAGACCGCTCGCACGATGCCGGCACCGAACCAGGCGATCGCCGCCAAGATGTGGATCAGCTTGAGCGTGTTCTCCATCCGTACCTCCTGACATCGTTCTTCGCGTGGGCAACAACGCTACCTAAAGCCGGGTTGGTTGCGATCCGATAACTAGTCACATGGATATCGAACTGTGGACAGAGCGAGCCCAGCAGCGGGTTCGCATGGTGCGCATCGCCTGGGCACTCGTGATCGCCGCTTACGTCGTCGCCGCGATAGCACTCGCGACCGGCGACCGGATCATGTGGCTGGCGACATTGGCACTGGCCGGAGGCGTGTTCATGACGGTAGCGATCTTGCCGGATGTGACCCCCGCCGAAGTCGGTACAGAAGGGCCGCGACTGCTCCTGGTGCGGCACGATGACACCGGCCACGAGCTCAAAGAGGCTGCCTGAGCTTCCCGGTCATGGCCGGCGACCGCCGGGTCAGAGCGCGTCGATCAGCTTCGGCACCACGCTGTGAACGTCTCCCACGATTCCGAGATCGGCGATGTCGAAGATCGGCGCCTCCGGATCCTTGTTGATGGCGATGATCGTGTCGGAATCCTTCATCCCGACCAGGTGTTGCATCGCGCCGCTGATACCACAAGCGATGTAGATTTTGGGCTTGACCGTCTTTCCGGTCTGACCCACCTGCTTGGCATAAGGAACCCAGCCGGCGTCGACGATCGCCCGCGTGGCACCGGTGGCGGCGTTGAGCTTGGCGGCCAGCGACTCGACCAATTCGTACTTCTCGGCGGAACCAAGACCGCGACCGCCCGAGACGACGATGTCGGCCTCCTCCAGCTTTGGTCCTGAGGCGGCTTCGGTGTGGCGGTCAGTCACTGTGGCAGAGCCCGCATGGCCGGCGTCGGGCAGCGCGACTTCCCGCGTGGCAGGAACCGATCCGCCCGCCGGCTCGGCGGCGAACGCCTTGGGACGGGCGAGGACGAGGGCCGGACCGGGGGCGGTGATCTTCGTCCGAACCACCTTGGTCCCTCCGAAGATTTCATTCGTGACGGTGGTCTCACCACCGTCAACTGCCACGTCAACCCCATTGGCCAGGACCGGCCGGTCGAGTCGTACGCTCAAGCGCCCGGCCACGTCACGCCCGGTATAGGTGGAGCTGAAGAGAATCAGCACCGGGTCGTGTGCCCGAGCCTCCGACGCAATGGCGGCGGCGACGGCCGCCGCCGGCAACGCATCCCCGGCCCCGGTGAGCTGGACGACCTCGGTTGCCCCGTAGTTCCCCAGCTCGGCGAGGACCGAGTCATTCGACTCCCCGAGAAAGAACGCAGTGACCGGGCCCAGCGTGCGGGCTTTGGTCAACAGCTCCAGCCCAACTGCCTCGACCGCCCCATTTGCTCCTTGAATGAAAACCCAGATCATCAGACCACCTTGAGTTCTTGCAGCTTCTCGACAATATGTGCGTGGGCCTCGCCATCGTCCTCGATCTTCACGCCGCCTTCGCGTTCGGTGGCGTCGTCCACCGAGGTGATCGCCTGTCCGGGATCGGTGTCTCCCATTCCCAGGTCCTCGGCTGTATGGGTCACGACCGGCTTCGATTTGGCTGCCATGATGCCCTTGAAGGTGGGGTAGCGGGGCTCGACCACCCCGGCAGTCACCGAGATGACTGCCGGCAGGTCACTGCGAACGACGTTGTATCCGGCGGCGGTTTGCTGGTGAATGATGACGGTGGTGCCGTCGACCTCGACGTGCTTGGCGAAGGTCAGAGCTGGTACATCGAGCAACTCGGCAATTTGTTGGGGAACCACTCCGGTGTATCCGTCGGTCGACTCGGTGCCGGCGATGACGATGTCGAAGCCTTGTTCCCGGATAGCGGCTGCCAGCACCTTGGCCGTGTTGAGTGCGGCGGAACCGCGCAGCCCGGCGTCGTCGATCATCACCGCCTGATCGGCGCCCATGGCCAACGCCTGGCGGATGCCCTGCATGTTTCCGGCCGGGCCCATCGAGACGAGCGTCACCGAGCCCCCGGTGGCAGCCGCGATCTGGAGACCCACCTCGACGCCGTAGCGGTCCGTGTCATCCAGTACCTGCTCTTCCGGCCGAATCAACAGGTGGGTTTCGGGGTCGAGGGAGTACGGATTTGCCGGATCAGGGATCTGTTTGACACAAACGATGATGTTCATGGTGCTCCTGGTTGTGAGCCGGGTCGGCCGATCAGTCGGCAGATGTTATCCGTCTGGTGCAGGGTGTGTGGAATCACCCAGGCGGTGTCGGATCCCGTCGATGAGGCTGGTGAAATGTTCCCGCGCCCGATCGGCCGTGGCCGTCACCTCGTCGTGGCTGAGGGGATGGCCCGATAGGCCGGCAGCCTTGTTGGTGACGAGCGAGATCCCGAGGACTCGGGCTCCCATGTGCCGGGCGGCGATCGCCTCGGGAACCGTCGACATGCCTACCAGATCGCCGCCCAGTCGGCGGATCATCTCCACTTCGGCCGGCGTCTCGTAGGTGGGTCCGAGAAGCCAGGTGTAGATCCCAGACTTGAGCGTCACGCCCGCGGCGTCGGCAGCCTCTCGTGCCAGCGACCGGAGGCCGGGATCATAGACGTCGGTGAGGTCGGGGAATCGGGGGCCGAGCCGGTCGTCGTTCGTCCCGACGAGGGGGTTGCGGGCCGCCAGGTTGATGTGGTCGGTGATGAGCGCCAGGTCGCCCGGTTCCAGGTGGTCTCCCACCCCACCCGCCGCGTTGGTGAGCACGATGGTGCGGCATCCCGCGACGATCGCCGTGCGGACTCCAAAGACCACCTCGTCGAGATCCCATCCCTCGTAGGCGTGGGCGCGCCCGGAGAAGACCAGAGTTCCGGTTTCGCTGCCCTCGGCCTGCAGCGAATAGAGGGTGCCCTGGTGGCCTTCTACCCGCGGGACCGGGAAGCTGGGGATGTCGATATACGGCATCGAGATCACCCCGGGCTCGGTGGCCCCGTAGCCCCCCATGCCCGAGCCGAGGACCATGGCGACTGTGTGCTTGCGGCGGGTGCCATTGGAGATCACCCGGGCGGCCACCGCAAGGTCTTCGTAGTTCACGCCGCCGCCTCCGGGCTCGTGATGGTGTCATAGAAGAGCGGAAGTGGCTCGACGGGCGTATCGCTCCATTGGTGGGCAGCCATCAGGTCGACCGTGGCCCGTTCGAGTTCGCCCCGGGTGGCGGCGTGTACGACGAACAGCGGATCGTGCTCGTCGACATGGTCGCCCACAGCGTGGATGATCTCCGCTCCCACCGAGTGGTCGATCTGTTGGCCTTTCGTCTCGCGTCCCCCACCGAGGTGCACGACCGTCTCCCCGACCCTTCTCGCGTGGATTTGTTCCAGATAACCGGATCGGGGGGCGGCGACCGTTTCGATGTGTGCGGCGGTCGGCAACCGGCTGGGGTCCTCGATCGCAGAAACGTGGCCTCCCTGGGCTGACACGAGGACCCGGAAGCGGTCCCAGGCGCTGCCGTCGTCGAGCTTGGACGCCGCCCGGGAGCGAGCTGCGTCGAGATCGGCTTCAGCCCCGCCCAGCACGAGCATGTGGGCGGCCACGGTCACGCAGTGTTCGCGGAAACCATCCGGTCCGCCACCATGGAGTGTTTCGATTGCCTCTTTCACCTCTATGGCGTTGCCCACCGCCCGTCCCAACGGTTGGTTCATGTCAGACAGCAACGCGACCGCCTTGCGTCCCGACAACTGGGCAATCGCCACCATGAGACGCGCCAGATGGCGCCCACTCTCCAGATCCTGCGTGAACGCCCCCAAACCCACTTTCACGTCGAGTACGACCGCCGGTGCGCCGGCGGCGATCTTTTTGCTCATGATCGAAGAAGCGATCAGCGGGATGGCGGGGACGGTGCCGGTCACGTCCCGAAGCGCATACAGCTTGCCATCGGCCGGCGCGATGTCGGGAGACTGGCTGATGAGTGCCATCCCGTGGTTATGGAGCTGCTGCTTGAACTCGGCGATCGACAGGTTGGTGCGAACCCCGGGAATCGACTCCAGTTTGTCGAGGGTCCCGCCACTGTGCCCGAGCCCGCGGCCCGACATCTTGGCAACGGGCAGGCCGCAGGCAGCCACGATCGGCTCGACCACAAGCGTCGTCTTGTCGCCCACGCCGCCTGAGGAGTGCTTGTCGACGGCGCCGCTGATGACGTCGGTGAGGTCGAGGATCTCCCCGGAATGGGCCATGGCCATCGTCAGGTCGGTCGTCTCCTGGTCGGTCATGCCGTTCAGAAGTACTGCCATCGCCCAGGCCGACATCTGATAATCGGGTACCCGGTTGGCGGTGAATTCCCTGATCAGGAAGTCGATCTCTCCGCGGGTGAGTGCCTGTTTGTCACGTTTCTTGACGATGAGGTCGAGGACGCGCATCCGCTACATGGTTCCAAACAGCCGATCGCCCATGTCGCCGAGTCCCGGAAGGATGTAGAACGTGTCGTTGAGGCCTTCATCCAGGGCCCCGGCCACGATGCGCACGTCGGGGTGCCGCTCCTTCATCACCGCGACGCCTTCGGGGGCCGCCACCACCGACACGCACACGATGTCTTGAGCCCCCGCCTCTTTCGCCGCGTCCACCGCCCACGCCAGCGATCCGCCGGTCGCCAGCATGGGCTCCAGGACCAAAGCCACCTCGATCCGATCGGGCAGGTTGACGTAGTACTCCTCGGGTTCGGCAGTTTCGTGGTTGCGGGCTACGCCTACGAACCCGACCGATGCCGCCGGCAGCAGGTCGAGGAAGGGTTGCAACAGGCCGAGCCCAGCCCGTAGCACCGGAACCACCGTGACGTTCGACGCCAGATGGTGCCCGGCTGTGACCGCCAGCGGGGTCGTGACCTCGGTGTCGGTAACCCGGAGGCGACTCGTGGCCTCGACCGCCAGCAGCCCACCCAGAGACACCGTGGCTTCTCGAAACAGCGCCGGGGACGTGGATTCCCGGCGCAGGATCGTCAGGTAATGAGCGGCAAGCGGATGGTCGAGGACGCTGACGTGCATGGGCGCACCTTACCAACCGTGACCGGCTCCCACTGGACCACTCTCTACACTGGCATCTTCCATGTTCGACAACCTCACAAGCCAGATCTCCGACATCTTTCGCCAGGTCGGCGGCAGGGGAAAGCTACGCGAGCGAGACATTGACGAGGTCTTGCGCGAGGTACGGATGGCCCTGCTGGAGGCGGACGTCAACGTCGGCGTCAGCACCAATCTGCTGGCGCGTGTGCGGGAGCGGGCGCTGGGCGCCGAGGTTCAGCAGAGCCTGACGCCGGGCCAGCAGGTCATCAAGATCGTCAATGAGGAATTGATCCGAACACTTGGTTCGGAGACGGCCGAGCTCGACAAGCCGGAGCAGCCGCCGCTGGTCATATCGATGGTCGGGCTCCAGGGCTCAGGTAAGACGACTTCGGCCGGAAAGCTCGCCAAGCAGCTGAAAGCTGACGGCAAGCGGCCCCTCCTGGTCGCCGCCGACCTGCAACGCCCCGCCGCCATCGAGCAGTTGGTGGTGTTGGGAGAGCGAATCGGGGTCCCTGTCTATCGCGAAACCAGGTCGAAGCCCGCCCGGCTGGTCAAAGCTGCTCTCAAAGAAGCCGATCGCATGGGTTACGACGTGGTCATCATCGACACCGCCGGCCGTCTTCAGATCGACAAGGAACTGATGGACGAGCTGGCCGATGTGACCAAGGTCGCCCAGCCGGACGAGACCCTCCTCGTGGTCGACGCCATGACCGGTCAGGTGGCCGTGGAGGTGGCTCAGGGGTTTCTGGACAAGATCCGGATCACCGGCATCGTCATGTCCAAGCTCGACGGTGACGCCCGGGGTGGGGCTGCCATCTCCGTACGCGAGGTCACCGGTTGTCCGATCAAGTTCGCCGGTGTAGGCGAAGGCCTGGATGAGTTCGAGGTCTTCCACCCCGAGCGGATGGCGTCGCGCATCCTCGGCATGGGGGACATCCTCACGCTGATCGAAAAGGCCGAGACCGCTTTTGATGAAGCGGAGGCGGAGCGGACCGCCGAGAAGATGGCCAAGAACGAGTTCGACCTCGATGACTTCCTGAGCCAGATGAGCAAACTGAGAAAAATGGGGCCCCTCAAGCAGCTGCTTGGTATGCTTCCCGGCGCCTCGACTGCGCTGGCAGGCGCGGACCTGGATGAGGGCGACCTCGGCCGGGTGGAAGCGATCATCCGATCGATGACTCCCGACGAACGAAGCCATCCCGACAAGATCGACAAGAGCCGGAAACAGCGCATCGCGCAAGGCTCCGGCTCGACCACCCAAGCGGTCAGCGCCCTGCTCAAGCAGTTCGGCCAGGCCAAGCAGATGATGTCGGCGGTGATGGCGGGTGGCGCCATGCCCTCGTTGGAGGCCCTGCAGAATCCAGGTGCGTTCGGCGGGGGAGTTGCTACCAAGCAACGCCCCGTCCAGACTGGTCCCGTACGCGGCCAGAATCGCGTGAAGGGCAAGAACAGGAAAAAGAAGAAGAAGTAGAGCCGAAAGAAGAATTCTATGGCCGTAAAGCTGCGACTGATGCGGATGGGCAAGAAGAAGCACCCCACCTATCGGGTGGTGGCCGCCGATGCACGGTCGCCCCGCGACGGGCGTTTCATCGAGCTCATAGGTCGATATGACCCACACCATGAGCCGTCGGTGGTGGAGATCGACAACGAGCGTGCCAACTACTGGCTCGGGGTTGGCGCCCAGCCGACCGAGGCGGTGCGCAAGCTGCTCGAGATCTCGGGGGCATGGACCCAGTTCGCCATGGCCCGGGGCGACATCCACGTCGTCGATCCCGTCGTTCCCCCGGAACCCAAGGATCGAAAGTCCGAGAAGGCGCGAGAGGCAACGGCAGAAGAAGAAGCAGCGGTGGAGGAAACCGACGCGGCGGCGCCGGAAACCGATGCCGTTGGCGAGGAGCTCGAGGAGGCAGCGGCGGATACCGAAAAAGCAGCTGAGACTGCCCAAGTGGCCGAGGAGCCCGGCATGGGTGAGCCTGCCCAGGCCGGAGCCGCCCAGGGCGAGGAAGCTGCCGACCAACCATCGGCGGCCGAGGAACCCGCAGCCGATGGTGCGGACACCAAGGCCGATTCGAACGAGGAGGCGCAGTAGTGGCTGGGGAAATCGTCGAGAAGGTCGTGCGCTACATCGTCTCGGAGATCGTCGAGAATCCTGACGCCGTGGAGGTCGATCTCATGGAAGATGGCCCCGATGAGGTCGTGGCCGAGGTCAAGACCGCCAAGAGCGACATGGGTAGGGTCATCGGTCGCCGGGGCCGGGTGGCACGGGCGATCCGGACCGTGGCGCAGGCGGCGGGCGACGAAGAAGGCCTGCGGGCCAACGTCGAGTTCCTGGACTAGCGCGGGCTGCATTTCCGGTGTGAAGAGCCGCAACGTCGGGTCTTTCGGCAAGGCCCACGGGCTCATCGGGGAGATCAAGTTCTACCCGCTCGTTGACGGCGCCTGGTTCGTTCCCGGCCTCGAGCTGACGGTCGACGATGCGGTGTATGTCATCGACCAAGTGCGACCGCACCAGGACCATCTCCTCGTCCGGTTCTCAGGAGTGAGCAACCGCGAGGAGGCCGAGGCGTTCCGCAACCGAACAGCGTGGTCCGCTGATCCGCCCGCGCTGGAAGAATCCGAGTATTGGTTGGAGGACCTCGTCGGGCTGGCAGTGGTCGATGTCGAGGGCAAGGAGGCCGGCACGGTGGTAGAGGTGATCTCGGGGCCCGCCCAGGCCCGACTCGTCATCGATGGGCCGGATGGCAGCTTCGAGCTTCCGTTCGTCACCGAGCTCGTGCCCGACGTCGACGTGGCAGCAGGATGGATCACCATCGACCCGCCCCACGGCCTGAGGGATTAGTACGGGTTAAAGCGAGTCGCGCCAGTCCACCCAGGCCTTGGCCGGCCCGAGGTCGTAGTCGGGGCCGTTGAACCCAAGCGTCACCTCGCCGACTCCGGCGTTCAGCAGGGCATCGAGCAGCTCGGGCGTCATCGGATCCTTGTCCCGATCGACACCCACGGAGCGAAGGATGTCGGCCGACTCGCGACCCTCCTTCTCGCACCAGTCGCGCAACACGGCATCCTTGTGGAGCCACTCCGAGGGGTTCCGCTGGTTCCACCAGTAGTGCCAGATGTCGGCGTGCTGCGACGTGTACCGCAAGGTCTTGCGCTCGCCACCTCCGCCGATGAGGATCGGCATCGGCCCCGTCGGGGGCGGGTTGAGGCGGGCAAGGCGTTCTCGGATGATGGGCAGCGACTCGGAGAGGACATCCAGCCGGCTTCCGGCGGTGCCGAATTCGTAGCCGTACTCGTCGTAGTCCTTTTTGAACCACCCCGATCCGATGCCGAAGATGAGCCGCCCGTCGGCGATGTGATCCACCGTGCGAGCCATGTCGGCCAAGAGATTCGGGTTGCGGTACGAGTTGCAGGTCACCAGACACCCGATCCCCACCCGGCTGGTGACCTCCGCCCAGGACGCGAGCATCGTCCACGCCTCGAAGTGCTTGCCCGACGAATCGCCGTACAGCGGGTAGAAATGGTCCCAGTTGTAGACCACATCCACTCCCATCTCTTCGGCCCGGACGACTGCTCGGCGGATGTCGTCGTAGTCGGCGTGCTGGGGGTGTAAGTGGACGGCGATCTTCACGGAATGCTCCTCGGGGGCGTTGGCCGGCGTCGGAACCGCCGGTGCAGGACGTTGCAGAATATAACCAACCCGGGGCGATGCCCGGGACGCGAGTACGCTCCTCCCATGACAACCGAGCTGGGGACTCCCGATCGCGACATGGCCGTCGCCTTTGCCATCGGCCGGCTCGATCCGGCGCCGTTGTTCGATGAAGCCCAACGCCTGCGCAATCAGCGGACCGGCAAGACCATCTCCTATTCCCGCAAGGTCTTCATCCCGCTGACGACCCTGTGCATGGACACGTGCTCTTACTGCACTTTTGCCAAACCTCCGGGTGCCGGAGGCGAATACCTCGAACCCGAAGACGTGCTGGCCGTCGCCCGAGCGGGGGAACGGGCCGGATGTACCGAGGCGCTGTTCACCCTGGGGGACCGTCCCGAACACCGGTGGCCCCAGGCGCGGGAGTTCTTGGAGCGTCACGGCTTTCGTACCACGATGGAGTACACACAGGCAATGGCGGAGCTGGTGGTGTCGGAGACGTCTCTCTTCCCCCACGCCAACCCGGGCCTCATGGACGATGACGCACTCGCCGGCTTGCGGCCCTCCAACATCTCGGCGGGGCTGATGCTCGAGAACATCTCTCCTCGCCTGATGGAGCCGGGCATGCCTCATCACAATTGTCCCGACAAAGAGCCTTCGGCCCGGGTAGAGACCATCCGGGCGGCGGGACGCCAGATGGTCCCGTTCACCACCGGAGTGCTGGTCGGAATCGGCGAGACACCGGAAGAGCTGATCGACAGTCTCTTCGCCCTCTCAGAACTGCAGGAGGGACAAATCCAGGAGGTGATCGTCCAGAACTTTCGGGCCAAGGCGGACACACGAATGCGCAAGCGCCCGGAGCCGACCGCCGACTATTTCTCACGCATCGTCGCCGTTGCCCGCTGGATCCTGGGGCCGAACGTCAATCTGCAAGTCCCGCCCAATCTCTCGGAGCGGTATGAGCGGCTGCTTGCCGCCGGGATCAACGACTGGGGCGGGGTTTCGCCCATCACCATCGACTGGGTCAACCCGGAACAACCCTGGCCGCACCTCGACGAACTCCGGCGCCGCACCGAAGAGGCGGGGTTCGAGCTCAACCCCCGCCTCCCCGCCTATCCCGAGTACCTCACATCAGATTGGGTCGATGGGCGGTTGCTCGAGCGGGCGGCTCAGTCGACGGACGCCGACGGCTACGCTTTGAACCCCGTTCTCGCATGATCACCTTTCTCCGAATCCGGCCGGCCGAGCGCATGAGCGACTTGGGCGCCGCCACCCGGCGCCGCGAAGGGACCACCGTGGTCGAGCTGCCCGACGCCGCCGACCTCG